>JAFNAG010000380.1 GCA_017860135.1 Acidobacteriota bacterium | reverse complement strand
CCCGCCGTGTTCGGGCAGCCCGGAAAGAGTGGGGTCCGGGCCGCCATGTTTTGCATGCTCATCATCATGAGTCTGGAGTCGACAGGCGCTCCGGCTTCTCCGGATGCCGCTTTGCGCCAGGCGATTCTGGCGGCCGAGCACAACCGTGCTGGTACGGAGGCTGATCTTGCCGTCCTCACGGAGGCCGTGAAGAACCGGAACCCGGAGATCCAGCGGCTGGCGGCGCGCGCGCTGGGGCGCCTGGAACGTCCGGAAATCGCGCCGCTAATCCTGCCGTTGCTGGCGGCGGCGGACCCGCTGGTGCGCAGGGATGCCGCCACCGCCTACGGGCGCGCCCTCACGACGGCTCAGGCGCAGGCCGCGAGTGCCGGCGAGCGTTTGCGCGCCCGGCTCGCCGCCGAACAGGACGGGGAAGTGCGCGCCGCGCTGTGCGAAGTCATAGGGCGCCTCCCGTACCAGGATGCAGCAAGCGTTCATGAGGCGGAAGGAGCGCTGTCGGCGGCGGCTGGGTCGGACGAAGCCGTCCCCGCGCGGGCGGTCTCCCTCTTGGGCGCAGTCCGGGGATTGGAGTCCCTCATCCGCCTCCGCGGCAAGCTCTCGCCGCCCGTGGCCGGGACCATTCAGAGATTGCAGGAATTGTCCGTGTCGTCGAAAGAGGCTGCGATACGCCGCCTGGCGATGACGGCTCTCGCCGCATCGGGAAAGCTGGCTGCCGCGTCTCTTGCCCTCAGGATGGACGATTCCGATGCCCAAGTGCGGCGGCTTGCGGTGCGGGGCGCCGCGTCGCTGCCGCCCGCGGATAGCGGCGCCGATGAAGTGATCGCCCGCGCACTCCAGGATCCGACCGCGATGGTCCGTTATGATGCGCTGGCGGCGTACAGCCGGCGACATCGGGCCGGGAACTGCGGCACCCTGCTCGCGTTCCTCAAGGATGGATCGCCCCATGTCGTGCTGGAGGCGGTCGATCTGCTGGCAGGCGGTTGCGCTCCCGATGACGCCGCCATCGCCGCCCTTTCCCGCATGGCAGATGCACTGCCTGCGGCCGCGGCTGCACGAGGCTGGCACCAACCGGCCCACGCGATCGTGGCCCTTGCGAAGATCGCACCCGATGCCGCACGACCCCGGCTGGCGAGCTTCGCGGGCCACCCGCAGCGGCAGGTGCGCGTATATGCCGCGCGCGCGGCCGCAACCGTGGCGGAGGGCCGTCTGCTCGAAACGCTGGTCCGGGATCCGGACGGCAACGTGCGGAATGCCGCGCTCGGCGGCCTCGTGGCGATCCGGCGTCACCAGGCGGATGCTTTCTGCCTGGAAGCGCTCGCGGCGCGCGATTACCAGCTGGTCCTGACTGCGGCGCGCGCACTGGCGGGCACCCCGGACAGAGCAGCTGCCGTCCCGGCTCTTCTTGCGAGCCTTGCCAGGCTGACGGCAGAGCGTCGCGACACGTCGCGCGATCCGCGGGCGGCCATTCTCCAACGCCTGCGCGAGCTGGGGTCGGCAGCGAATGCCGCCAGCCTGAAGCCGTACCTGGCGGATTTTGACCCGCGCGTGGCAACGCTGGCGGCCGAGTCGCTCACGACCTGGACGGGAGAGAGACATGTGGTGGCGACACACGCACTCGATCCCGGGCCGGTTCCGAAGTACGGTGAAGTGGAACCGCTGAGGAACGCGACCGCTCTTGTAACCATGCGCCCCGGCGGCAGCTTCGAACTGCGCCTGCTCGGCGACGAGGCGCCGGCGACTGTTCTCCGGTTCGTCCGCCTGGCGCGCGCCGGCTATTACAACGGCCTGACGTTCCATCGCGTCGAACCTAATTTCGTAATCCAGGGCGGCAGCCCGGGAGCGAATGAATACATGGGAGACGCCCGCTATATGCGGGACGAGTTGGGGCGGCTGACGCACGCGCGCGGCACGGTCGGCATCTCCACACGCGGGCGCGACACGGGCGACGCGCAAATTTTCATCAACCTTGTCGACAACCCGCGTCTGGACATGGACTACACGGTGTTTGCCGAAGTGGTCCGCGGCATTGAGGTCATCGACGGCATCCTGGAGGGGGATGTCATCGAGCGCATCGAAATCCGCACTTCCTCCCGAAAATGAGGGGAGGCATCGCCAGATTGAGCAACTATTCCGCGTAGTCTATCCCCAATCCCATTTCCCCGAATAATGCGAATGACATCGGCTGCGGCGGCCGATGCATTCAGGTGGGATCGCGCTGCTTTGCCGGCGGGTCCGCGCCGGGGAGGGTGCTGCCCTGATGCCGTATGTGCCTGCGGCCCGGCGCCCAGCTTGTTTGGAGAGTTCCCTCATGGAAAAACACGAGTCGGTCCTGAGCCTGGAATCCGCCTCGGGTGGGGACTCCCTGAAAGAGGATATCCTGCACCACATACAATTCACTCTGGGCAGCGATCCAGCGCGGCCGGATCAATATTCCTGTTTCATGGGGCTCGCGTATGCGGTTCGGGACCGCCTGATCGGGCAATGGATCCGAACCGAGCGTGCGCTCGACGACTCATTGGCAAAGCGGGTTTATTACCTCTCCATGGAATTCCTTCCCGGCAGGTTTCTCAAAAACTACCTCACGAGCCTTTCCATGGAACAGGAAGTGCGGCGAACACTTCAGGACATGGGATTCGAGCTGGACGAGGTGGAAGAGGAAGAGTGGGATGCCGGCCTTGGAAACGGCGGCCTGGGGAGGTTGGCGTCCTGTTTCATGGATTCCATGGCCTGTCGCAAGCTGCCCGGATACGGCTACGGCATCCGCTACGATTACGGCATCTTCCACCAGGTATTGGAAAACGGCTATCAGCGCGAACGGTGTGACAACTGGCTTCGCCACGGCAATCCCTGGGAGATCCAGAGACGCCAGCGCCTGCTGCCGATTCGCTTTTATGGCCGGTCCGAGTCATACGTCGACCGTGGCGGGCGGCTCCGCTTCCGGTGGGTGGACGGGGACGTTGTGATGGCGATGGCCTGCGACATTCTCGTCCCGGGCCACGGCGGCGGCTACGTCACGAACATGAGATTATGGGCGGCTCAATCCAGCCTGGAATTCAACCTGGAGCACTTCAATCAGGGGGATTACATCGGCGCCGTCGAGGCCAAAGTGCGGAGCGAGAATCTCTCCAAAGTGCTCTACCCCAGCGATGAGATCGAATCCGGGAAAGAGCTCAGGCTCAAGCAGCAATATTTCTTTGTGGCCGCCACTCTGCAGGATATCCTGCGCCGTCACAAACAAGACAGCGGCTCCCTCGCGAATCTCCCCGACTTCGTGGCCATTCAGCTGAACGACACGCACCCTTCCATTGCGATCCCCGAACTGATGCGCCTGCTGATGGACGAGGAAGATCTGGGATGGGAGGAGGCATGGTCCATCTGTGTGAGGACATTCGCGTACACCAATCACACGGTCCTGCCCGAGGCGCTGGAGACCTGGCCCGTGGACATGATCCGGCGCACCCTTCCCCGGCATCTCGAGATCCTCTATGAGATCAACCACCGTTTCCTGGAAGGTCTGAGAACCGACTATCCGGACGAGCCGGACCTTCCTGCCAGTCTCTCGCTTATCCAGGAGGGGAGCGTTCCACGCCTGCGCATGGCCCATCTGGCCGTTGTCGGCAGCCATTCAGTCAACGGGGTGGCGCAACTGCACACGCGCATCCTGAAGGAAGGGCTGTTCCGCGACTTCGAGCGCATCTTCCCCGGCCGGATCCGGAACGTGACCAACGGCATCACTCCGCGCCGCTGGTTGTTGCAGGCCAATCCGGCGCTTTCCGCGCTCATCACCTCGGTCATCGGACCGGGCTGGGTATGCGACCTGGATCAGCTCGAGAAGCTATCGCCTTGCGCGGATGACACTGCATTCCGTCGTGCGTGGATGGCGGTGAAGCTGGAGAACAAGAAGCGCCTCGCGCGATACATACTGCGTAAAAACGGCCTCGGTGTGAACCCGGGCACATTGTTCGATGTGCACATCAAGCGCCTGCACGAGTACAAGAGGCAGCTCCTCAATCTGCTGCACGTGGTCACGCTCTACAACCGCATCCGGCAAAACCCCGGATCGGACGTCGTGCCGCGCACGGTGATGTTCGCCGGGAAAGCCGCGCCTGCCTATCACCAGGCCAAGCGCATCATCAAGCTCATCCATTCCGTGGCGCAGCGCGTCAATGCGGATCCCGACGTCGGGGGAAGGCTCCGGGTGGTTTTCCTGCCCAACTATTGCGTGTCCCAGGCGGAAAAGATCGCGCCGGCGGCGGACCTTTCCGAACAGATCTCGACGGCGGGCATGGAAGCCTCCGGCACCGGCAACATGAAAATGGCGCTCAACGGGGCTCTCACCATCGGCACGCTGGACGGCGCCAACGTGGAGATCATGGAAGCAGTCGGGCGCGAAAACATCTTCATTTTCGGAATGACGGCCGAGGAAGTCGCTGCCCGGCGCGCAGGCGGTTATGACCCGCGAGCCTGCTGCCGCAGCGACCCCGAGCTGCAATCGGCGCTGGACCTGATCGGATCCGGCTTCTTCTCAGCGGAGGAACCGGGACTTTTCCACCCGGTCATGTCCTCTCTGCTGGATCAGGGCGATTATTTCATGGTGCTGGCCGACTACAGGGCGTACATCCTGGCGCAGGAGGAGGTGAGCCGGGCATATCAGAATGAGGACGAATGGGCGCGCCGGTCGATCCTCAACACAGTGCGAATGGGCCGGTTCTCCAGCGACCGGGCCATCATGGAATACGCCAATGAAATCTGGCAAGTGCAGCCGCTGGCCTGGTGAGTGCCGGAGAGCCGGCGGGGGGAGCGACAGCAGGAAAGGAAGCAATCCCTCGTGCGCGCAGG
>JAFNAG010000710.1 GCA_017860135.1 Acidobacteriota bacterium | reverse complement strand
GACTTTGGCTCCGGGCAGACCGCGACAAAATGCGATCCAGCGACCATCCGGAGACCAGGCAGGGCAATAATCGCTGGCCGGGTCGGTGGTAAGACGCAGCGGCGGCTCGTTCCCGATGACTTTGACATAGATATCGGGCTTGTCCTGCTTTGCTCCGCCCCATTGGAACGCCACCTGGTTTCCGTCCGGTGAAAACGATGGGTACCACTCGGCGCCGGGATAGCTGGTGAGGGGAACCGCGGTCAGAAGAGGTTCCGGTTCGGAAGGACGCGACCGCATGAGCCAGTACGGCACTGCAGCCATGACCAGGAGAAGCACGGCTGCCAGTAGTGCGAACTTCGCACGGCCGAACCTCGGCCTTTTCGAATCTGAATCTGCCTTCAACTTCTCCAGTGCGGCCTTCAGTTCAGTCGCGTGCGGGAAGCGCCTGGCCGGTTCTTTCTGCAAGCAGCGGCTGATCAGTTTTTGCAATTCGGTTGGAGTTGCCCGCGAAATTGCGCTGACGGGCTTCGGCTCCTCGCGCAGGATCGCGGAGATCGTCGACATTCTGCTCGTGCCGGAGAAGGCTTTCTGCCCGGTTACCATCTCGTACAGCACCGATCCGAAGGAGAAGATGTCAGAGCGCGCGTCCAACTCTTCCCCACGGACCTGTTCCGGGGACATGTACCCCGGTGTTCCCAGGATCATGCCGGCCTCGGTCAGGCTCTCTCCTTCGGAGACGGTGGTTGACAGCGTGGGCGACTCTCTGAGCACGCGTGCCTTTGCCAGGCCGAAGTCGAGAAGCTTGGCTCCTGATTCGGTGAGCATGATGTTGCCCGGTTTCAGGTCGCGGTGGATTACGCCCTGTCGGTGTGCCTGCTCCAGGGCGCTGGCGATCTCGGTGGCAAATCGCAAGGTTTCGCGGAGCGGCAAGGGGCCCTGCTTGAGCCGGTGTCCTGCTCGAAGCGGCGGCGTAAGTCCGTTTGTTCGGAGAGGTGTCGCGGGAGGACCTTGATGGCGACCGAGCGGTTCAGACGGGTATCGAGGGCTTTGTAGACCTCCCCCATGCCGCCGGAACCGATGAGGCCGAGCATCTGGTAAGGTCCGAGCTTTCTTCCGAGGAGGGAAGGGGGCCCATCGCCGAGCTGGCTTGCCATTTCTTTGATTGCAGGATTGCCGAGGAATCCGCCTGCCTGCCCGTGCTTGGAGAGGAGCGATTCCACTTCTGCACGCAGGTCGGGATCGCCTGCGCACGCCTCGGCAAGGAAGCGGCCGCGGTCCTCGTCGCCTGCTTCGAGAGCGGCATGGTAGATGCGGCTGATCTGCTCCCAACGCTCGTGGCTCATGGCATGTGCCACTGGTGACAAGTCAATTGCGAATGGCCATCACTAAGAGATTCAAGGCGCCGGCGTCCTTGTCCGGCCCGCGCTTTCTCCCTGTCCGACTCCGTGCTTCAGCTCCCGCAGCAGCCAGGCCTGCGCCAGGCTCCACTCCCTCTCTACGGTGCGTGTCGACACTCCAAGCAATTCAGCCGTGTCCTCTGTGCTGAGTCCGCCGAAGAAACGCAGTTCCACAATCCGGCCTTTCCTCGGGTCGAGAGCTTCCAGGCTTTTCAACGCATCGTCCACGGCGACTACGTCCCTCGCCGGTCCCCCCGGAATAGCGCCTTCGTGTAACGTCACCCAGGAGAGACTTCCGCCTCGCTTCGCGCGGTGCTGGGCACGGGCAATGTCAACCAGGACCCGTCGCATCAACCCTGCCGAGACGCCGAAGAAGTGAGCACGGTTCTGCCAGCTCACGCCTTTCCATTCGATGAGCCTGACAAAGGCCTCGTTGATCAGGGCCGTAGTCTGCAGCAGGTGTCCTTCACGCTCGCCGCGCATGTAACACCTCGCGAGTCGACGGAGCTCCGAATAGACAAGCGGTATCAATTTCTCCAACGCTGCCTGGTCTCCTTCGTGCCAGGAGCGCAGCAACTGCGTGACTTCCTGTGAAGATGCGGCCGCCATCGGCGCTTCTCTCACGATTCAACGGTGAGAATGGCCGCATTATAGCATCAAAGCAGGCTCCTATTGCTGGACAGGGCCTTAGCGCCCGGATTCCGTGCGGCGGGTCTCCGAAGATGTGATGAAATCGCAGCGTCGCATGTTCCGGCTTGGCTGATGTGCCGCGCCTTCGGCGCTCGGTCTGTGGATCGCTCAAACCCCGCGCTGACGCGCGTCGCTACCAACTTCCGGCGCTTCGCGCCTGGTTTGCATGCCCAACCGATCGAAGCACAAGGTACGCAATCATTTCGAGACCAGCCTCGAAGAGGCGGCAGTGAGTAGACCCGGCCGTGAGGCCGGGATGAAGAACGGCCAAACACTCCGAGCGCCGAAGGTGCGGCACAGAAATGCTGCCTGCCACGATTTCTTCACGGCTTCTCCGACGCGCCGGGGCGCCTCAGAGGTGCCGCAGCGCGTTTACGATGATCTCGCTCCCTCCAACAAACCGTGAAGGCCGACTCATCTGGCGGATTCGCCGCACCAATGGCGCCTTAATCAGCGAAGACAGCTGACAAGCTGTCACTGAGCAAGAGGCCGGCCAGCTCAGAACGTCACTCAACGGTTCA
>JAFNAG010000379.1 GCA_017860135.1 Acidobacteriota bacterium | reverse complement strand
TTTCCTTATTTCCCCGACCGGATGTTTTCTCGTTTTGAAGCGCGCAAGCGGAAGAGGGTGTCCAACGGTTGCCACACGGCAGGCTGAGGCGCGAAGCGCCGGCAGGGAATAGCCCCGCGCGTCAGCGCGGGGTTAGCACACAGCCAGAAGAGAGGCCCGAAGGGCCGGCACATCCCATATATCTCCGGGAGTTTAGTGCCGCGCCTTCGGCGCTCGACCATGCTCCATCCCCATCCCGGCCTGACGGTTGACAGTCGGCAAGCTGAGGCGCGAAGCGCCGGCAGGCAATAGCCCCGCGCGTCAGCGCGGGGTCAGCACACAGCCAGATGAGAGGCCCGAAGGGCCGGCACATCCCATGTATCTCCGGGAGTTTAGTGCCGCGCCTTCGGCGCTCGACCATGCTCCATCCCTATCCCGGCCTGACGGCCGGGCCTATCTACTGCCGGCCCTTCGGGCCTGGTCACGACGTGAATCAACCATTGGACACACTCGAATGCCTGCGCTCGCTGAAAATCCGCTCCCCCACAGCACAGCCACGAGGTCTTCGGGCCTGGTCACGGCGTGAGTCAACCAGGTGACACCTTCGGAAGCCGGCGCTCGCCGGCGATTGTGCGGCATCAACCCTACAATGCATCGTCCCTCTATGCTGGACCGCGGATGGTTCGGCATGAAAAACGGAGTGGCTCCATGAACAGCATGCAAGTCAAGGAACTGCGACGCCTCGCGTTATTGGCGGTTTTCATACTCATGATCGGCGCAATCTCGGTGTCGCCTCAGGCGCCGGCAGGCACCGCCGACGAAACCGAGGGCCCCGACGGCTGTACCAGCATCATGGTGGGCCGCCTGGCCTCGACCGACGGCTCCGTCATCACCTGTCACACGTGTGACGGCAACTACAGGAACTGGCTGAACATCGTGCCCCACAGGAAGAATCCCTCGAGTGCCAAAAACAAGGTTTACTGGGGAACCCTGCACACGGAAACCGTCGATGATCTGCGCGGCAAGATCCTCAAGGGGGAGATCCCCGAGGTCGAGGAAACATACGCGTTCCTCAACGTTGCCTATCCGGCCATGAACGAAAAGCAGCTGTCCATCGGCGAAACCACCATCGGCGGCCGCCGCGAGCTGGAAAACGACGAAGGCCTGTTCCTGATCGAAGAACTGGAGCGCATCGCCCTGGAAAGGACCGCGACCGCCCGCGACGCGATCAAGCTGATCGGGCAGTTGGTGAAGCAATACGGGTACGGCGACAGCGGCGAGTGCATCACCATCGCCGACAAGAAGGAAGTCTGGCATTTTGAGATCATGGGCGCCGGGCCCACCGAGATCGGCGGCGTGTGGGCTGCGGTGCGCATCCCGGACGACCACGTCGGCGTGTCTGCCAACATTCCCAGGATCAGTGAACTCAACCTGAAGGACCCGGACAACTACATGGCCTCCGACAACGTCCACTCGGTCGCCGAAAAGATGGGGTGGTGGAAGCCGGGTGAAACCTTCAAGTTCTGGAAGGCTTACAGCGGCAGAAAGCCCTTCTCTGATCGCGAATTCTTCATCCTGAGCACGTTGGCGCCTTCGATGAAGCTGCAGAAGGACGCCGAAGAGCTTCCATTCACCGTGAAACCCGCCAAACAGTTGTCGGTCCGTGACGTCATGAAGTATTACCGGGAGACCTACGAGGGGACAGATATGGACATGACGCGGAACCTCATGGTCCCCAGGGCCGCCCGCGGCCGGGGTGGCGCCGCGCCGGCCGCCGCGCCTGAAATGGTGAAAAGCCCGATTGCCAATCCCTGGATGAGCGCCGACCTGGTAACCCTGCTCAACACCCTGAAGCCGGATACGGTCACACGCCAGCGCACGATCGCCATCGTCGGCTGCGCCTATTCGCAGATCATCCAGACGCGCGCCTGGCTGCCGGATGAAGTCGGCGCCATCGCCTGGTTCTCCTTTGACAATCCGGCGCAGAGCCCGAGATTCCCGATTTTCTCGGGCGTTCTGGCCCTTCCCAAGAGCTTCGAGGTCGATTCCCAACATAAGTTCCGCACCGACTCGGCGAGCTGGGCATTCCGAAGGGCGAACCGTCTTGCCACGATCCGGTGGGGCGCGACCCGCAGGATCATGGAAGACGCCATCGCCGACTTCGAAGACAAGGCGTTCACCGAACTCCCCGCAATCGAAAAGATCGCGCAGGAACTGCTCAAGAGCGGCAATCCCGAGGAAGGGCGCAAAAAGTGCCAGGAGTTTGTTACGCAGTACACCAATGACTTCGCCCGCGCCGCAATCGACAAGTGGAACGAACTGGGAGATACATTCTGGGGGATGTTCGCCCGCGGCTTCTGATAGCAGGAGTCGGAGATCAGGAGTCAGGAGTCAGGAGAAAAGCAGCCTGCCTGGGAGCTCGTAAGTGCGATTCATGGCAGCGCGCAATTCCCTAATCGTCTGAACATACAACGCACTTTTCAAGCACGAAAATCCTGTGATGAACTGCGTGAGCGACAAGATCCTCTTCCCGTATTCCGTAGCTCCCGCTCTTCTCCTGACTCCTGACTCCTGACTCCCTCCGGGCTAATGGGCCATCCCGGCCCGGAGATTGGATGCTGCAAAAGGCTGCAACGTGTAATGAGTGGTTCAAGTTTTTCTCCTGACTTCTGACTCCCTCCAGGCTGACAGGCCATTCAAGTCCGGAGACGGGACGCGGCGGAACGCCGCGCTGGGTAGATTAAACATTGCGCACCCTGCTGCTGTGCCTGATCCTCTATCTCCTGTACCTCGCCTGGGAGCGGATCGCGCTGAGCCGCTCCCGGCGGCGCATTCCCCTGTGCATCGCCGTCACCGGGACGCGCGGCAAATCGAGCGTGGCGCGCATTATCGCGTCCATCTTCCGTGAAGCCGGGCAGAGGGTATTCGTCAAGACCACCGGCTCGCAGGCAATCATCCAATCCCCGGATGGCGGCGAAATCGAACTGGACCGCAGCATTCCGCCCTCGATTCTGGAACAGAAGCAGCTTGTCCGCCAGGCCGCCCGCGGGAAGGCTGGCTGTCTGGTGGCCGAGCTGATGAGCATCCACCCGGAAAATCACTATGTCGAATCGCGGCGGATCCTGCGCCCGGACGTTGTCGTCATCACCAATGTCCGCAGAGACCACACGGAAGCCATGGGGGAAACCGAGGACGCGATCGCCTCGGTACTCAGCCTTGGGATCTGCCGCGGATCGGAGGTCTTCCTGCCGGCCGGTGAGGACCGGTCCGCGTTTCGCGCCGAAGCGCAGGAGTGCGGGGCGAAACTGGTCGCGGTCGCTTCCGGTTCTTCCGCGGCAGTGCTCCAGGGCGCGCCGGATCTGAGCCGGTTCGAGTTCGGGGAAAACCTGGACCTGGCCGTCGCCGTCGGCAAGCGCTTCGGGATCGCGCCGCCGAAAATAATCGAGGGCATCCGCAAAGCCCGGCAGGATGTCGGCCGGCTGCGGGTCTGGACGTATCGCCCCGCCGGCGCCGGTCCATCTCTGTATCTCGTCAATGCGTTTGCGGCAAACGATCCCGACTCGACTTTCCGCGTGCTGCATATGGTTTCGGATGCTTTGCCATCTGTGGCGGGAAACATCATCGGAGTCCTGAACCTGCGCTCCGACCGCGTGCCGAGAACCGTCCAGTGGCTGGCATTCCTCAAGAACGGGAATTTTCAGACATTCCGGCGGTTGTTTGTGACAGGGGGCTCATGCGGCTGGTTCCGGCGCAAGTTGCCCGGAGTAAGCGTTCTCAAACCGGGGGCGCCGGAGGCGATGATGGAAGCGGTCTGTGCGGCAGTGCCGGATCCCGCCATCATCTTCGGCTTCGGGAACGTGAAGGGTTCCGGCCGCCTGCTGTTGGAGTACTGGAGCCGGATCGGCACACCCTGGTCCCCGGCATGCCCGGGCAACGGGCCCACCGGGGGCCCTTCGTGAAACACCGGGACCAAAAAGGAAACGTTTTGAGGTCATCGGTGACTTAGAGTACTTGGGAGTTCAGTTGTTCCGGCCAGGGCGGAATCCTGGCGCAATGGTCATGGAATACGAAACTGCTTTCCTGGGATTGTTGATTTCCCTGATGTTCATAGGGATTACCGGGATCTATCCCGGAGGGGTGATTGTCCCGAGTTACCTGGTGCTGTTTGTCCAGACTCCGGAACGCATCGCCGGGACGCTGGCCGTGGCGCTGCTGACCCTGCTCTGCTTCAAACTCGCCTCCTGTCATCTTATCCTCTTCGGAACGCGGAGATTCGTATTCATGGTGCTCGTTGCAGGCTTGTGGACGTTTTTCTGGCTGCGCTTCTTCCCTTCGCTGCTCCCCGCGTCGCTCGAGTTCCGCGTAATCGGGTGGGTTGTGCCGGGTCTGATCGCCAACAACTTCGAGAGGCAGGGGGTTATCGTTACCACCGCATCGCTGGTCATCGTCACAGTCGCAGTGTATTTCCTGGCGCAGCTGCTGCGCCTGTCGGGCCCGCTGTTCGCCTGAGAGATGAGAAAGATGAGTCATTCTTGAACCGCAAAGACAGCCAAGACCTCAAAGAAAACATTTTGAGGTCTTCGCGGTTCAGTATTTCCGGATCGAAAAGAGAGATGAATCGCTCGACGCGAGTTGTGGCTGCTGCGATCCTCAGCCTGGCGGCGTTCTGGCTTGCGCAACGCCTGCCGCACGGCATGGAACCGGCGCGGGCCGCCGTCATGGTGCGTGCGGCGCAGATCACGGAACAGGCGATCGAAGCGGTCCGGGTCGAGCGGATGCGTTCGGGAGTGGGCTTCGATCTGCAGACGGATCCCAACCGGACAGGGCTGATCGGCCCGGAGACGGGTCCGCTGATGACAACCCTCGGACAGCTGGAAGCCAAGCGGACGACGACCAATCCCAACATCGCAGGCCTGATCGTATCCATGCTGCAAGACGCTGGCGTCAGGGCCGGCGACAAGATCGCCGTCGGCAGTTCAGGATCGTTCCCGGCGCTGCTGGTGGCGTCCCTGGCGGCAGCGAAGGCGATGAGCCTCAGACCTGTGACCATCCTGTCCCTGGGGGCTTCTTCGTATGGCGCAACCGATCCCGGTTTCACCCTCCTCGATCTGTACGAGCTCCTTCTCAGGGAGCAAATCTGCAGCGTCCGCGCGGCTGGCGTCTCGCTCGGGGGAGAGCAGGATATCGGGATCGAATTCCAGACGGAAGTCAGAGACCGTCTGATACGGAAGATTCAGGACTCCAGCGTTCCCTTCCTGTACCAATCCGACCTCGTGAAGAACGTGGCGGAGCGAATGCGCAGGTATGAGAGCGCCGCCCCTGGCAGGATCGCCGCCTTTATCAACAGCGGCGGCGGCGATGCGAATATCGGCACGAGCAGGCTGGTACTCGACCTGCGCCCGGGACTGGTCCTGGCTCCCGCCTTGCCGCCCGTGCCGGAACGCGGGGTGCTCTTCGAGGCGGCG
>JAFNAG010000122.1 GCA_017860135.1 Acidobacteriota bacterium | reverse complement strand
CCCGAAGAGGCAGCGCCGCAAGTCCTGCAGCCAACGTCTGTGGGCGGGGACATTTCCTTACCGGATATTGCCGCCGGCATTCCTGACCCGGTTCCCGAAAGTCTCGCCCCTACGACAAATTCCCTTGGTATTGGTGGTATGGAATTGGCCGCCCCCTGGCTCTGCCCCATTTCATCGGATTCGAAGCGACGCGGGATTCTGCAGACGACGGCCGAGGAATATTTCGATCTGGTCGACAGGTCGGGACGGCTGATGCGGTCGGACAAGCGCGGCGCCATGGATGCCGGCCTTGCTCCCATCCTGTTGCGGATCGGAGCCAATCCCGCGGCGTGGTCCGAGGCCATCTCCTGCTTCGGCTCGAGATTCCGTCTTGCCGTCGGATTGCTCTCCAATCGACGCAATCTTGCCGATCAGCTCGGCAAGCGATGGTTCACAGGCGTTGCTGCCGCCCGTGCCGCCTTCGCGTCATCAGGGCCGCAATCGGCCTGATCCCGCAAACGCTCAGCAGCATAACCTCCGCAGATTCGGTGTAATCCCATTACCGCATCAATCGTTTCGGGCATTGGTTTGCACTCTTTCGTGCCCGTGATCGTGCTGTCGCCCTCCTCCTGACCGGATCGCTTTGGCCAACGCTCTCACAGTCGTTCACTCGATCTCAAAATCGCCCCTGCCACCACAGACTCACATAGGGATTGGTCGCAACCCATGCGCGAATGATGGGTTTCCACGCTTTTCTCTAGTTTCTGGGGTGTCCACGCTTTCGGGAGCAAGGTGGCCAATTCTCTGTTTCGCGCAATCCCTTCCTCGTGTAACATGTTGCAGAATTTTCGGCTATCGTCTATGCAGAGGCTGCAACATTAGCACATTCTCTCCTCTCAGAGATTGAGAGGAATTCGCCTTTGGCTCCGGATTCCGCGGGGCTGATCATTTCACTTGAGGAGGCGTTTGGGGCTTCCAGACAAACGCTAGGATACCACCATGCAGAAACACGAAACGGTTATGGACATAGTTTCTACCCATAAATCATCCTATCGAGCGTGCTTGATGGTGAACTGCCTGCTGCGTGGACTGACGGCATCCACCCTGACCGTCCTGTGCCTGCTGGTGTTGGCTCCCGGGCATGCGCGCGCCGAAGAGCCCGCAAATCCCCGGCATTGCAACCAGGCGTCGCCGGAGCCGGTCACGTTCATTGAATTGCCGGGGCGCCCATTCTCGGCGATCCCGACAAGGGACGGCTGCTGGGTGTTCGTCACTTTGACGCCGTCCGGCGCCGGAGCGCAGAATGGGATCGCCGTTGTGCAGAGAACAGGAGGAAAAGCGTCGCTGGTCCGCGTCGTGCCGACGGAGGGCTTTCCGCTGGGCATGGTGCTCACGCATGACGGCAAGCTAGCCATCGTCGCGGGCTTGGATCGCGTCATCTTTCTTGACACGGACCGCTTGATCTCCGGCGTGGGTGACGCAGTCCTTGGATACCTGCAGTATGAGCAAGCACCGAGAAACATCTACGTCAACGTCACGCCCGACGACCGGTTCCTTTTCGTCAGCGAGGAAGGGATTCGGACGATCACCGTTATCAATCTGGCCAAGGCGCGCGCTTCCGGCTTCCAGCGGGATTCCATTGTCGGGAAGATCCCCGTGGGCAATTCTCCGGTCGCGCTCACCTTTTCGCCGGATGGGCGGTTGCTCTATACCACCAGCCAGAGGGCACCTCAGGACTCCGGCTGGCCGGCGGAGTGCACGCCGGAAGGGAGGGACCCGGCGCAGAGCACGCCCCAGTTTCCACAGGGGGCGGTGATGGTCGTGGATGTCGCGCGCGCGAGGACGGATCCGGCGCATGCCGTTGTCGCCATGGCGCCAGCGGGCTGCAATCCGGTGCGGTTGGCGCTTTCGCCCAAAGGCGATGTGGCCTACGTGACGGCGCGTGGCGACCACGCCCTGCTGGCTCTCGATACCGGCAAGCTGATGCGCGATCCGCAGCATGCTCTGCTCGGCCGGGTTGCCGTGGGAACTTCGCCGGTTGGTGTTGTCGTGGCCGACAAGGGACGGAAGATCTTCGTGACCAGTTCCAACCGTTTTGCCGGCGGAGTCGATGACCGGCAATTTGTTGCAGTTATTGATGCGGCGCGGGTCAAGGCCGGCGCCATCGTCGTGCTTGGGACGATCCCCGCGGGCGCATTCCCCAGAGAACTTAGGCTAACGGCTGATCAGCGGACGCTGCTAGTGACAAACTTCACCTCAAACACACTCGAACTTGTCGATCTGGCGCGTCTGCCCCTGGCTCCTCCCGCGAAGCGGTAACTGCACGCAGCGAAGGAAACGCGCATCGCTGAGATCAGAGCTCCAGGCAAGTGTTTCAGAATGTGTGGTACGAATGCCCAGCTGGGCGTTGCTCCCTCATGGTAGATCCCCCCGGGCCAGATGGAAAGTGCCGCAACTGGAACATTCCTCAAGAACGGGAATTTGAGAAATTGACTGACGACCGGTCCACATGCCTGAGATACGGCCAAAGCGGAAACTATCAATTACGACAGAGGTCGGAAGAAACCAGGCAACTGTACGAGAACGCCACAATACGCCCGAGTGGCAGCCTTTCCGCCAAACCACCTCGACTTCCCATGGCGCCGTTTTCGGAATGGAGAAGGCGAATAAGGCCATCGGGAATTGTGGTGAACTGTTGTTGAGATCTCAGGCCCGCTACGCTATAACAATCGCCGGAGGGTGGCACGTGCAGATACTCGGATTATGTTCGGCTGTTCTAGTTTTGCTGTTGCCCGTTCAGAACCTTCAACCGAATTTCTCCGTTGAATGGAAATTCGTTGCGATAAAAAGCAAACTCCAGATTCCGGTTCCGGATTCGGGAATTTTTACCATCGACCATCGGGAGCCTGTATTTCGTATGTCTAGGACCCTGATTGCCGAAGGAAAGACCGATACCTGGAGCATCGATTTGACCACTGACGGCAAGGAAGTGGTCGTGAAAAGCACTGGCGAAACGACCCGGGGCCATGTGAGTTGGGACGGCTCGGATCTGGTCTATCAGGCAAAGATCATCCTTAACGACGGTCGGGAAGGGACCGATACCGTGCGCTACCACCCTTCGGATGGCGGCAGGACAATCACGGCTATCGAGAGTTTTCGCGGGCCAGTGGTGAAGTTCGATAATCTCTGGGTGTTTGAAAAACAGCGCTGATCTTTAGATCAAAGCAATCTGTACGGTGGGCTGCTCTCGTTTGAAAGCCTGAGGGATCAACAAAAACGGCCGATCCGGTGTTACGGTATGAATAGCCGTTTGGAAGGCACGGTGCGGTGACGCCGCGCGCCAGGATTTCCGGCCTGGCTATTTGATGCCACATCGAGGTTCGCCAGGAGGATCACGCTGAGCCCGTCGTCCGGCTAATCGGAAAGATGGGATCTGCCGTTGGTCCCGCGAAGTCCCGTTCAGATAAATCGACAACACGGCCAACATTACCGGTTCACGCGAGCAGTAAGTCGGCATACCGGAAAGCTGACCAGATGTGAACTCCAAATTCGGGAAAATTTTGAGGAATTTTGGTTTTCGCGGAGGACGACAGTGCGGTCAGGCACCAGCTTCTTAACGCAGTTTGGGCTGGGTCATATAGATGTTGCCCGATCCTTCGAACATGTAAAAAATCAGCCGGCCGGGGGCAATTCCGAAAGCACCGCTTCCGGGGGGCACGTTCAGGCCGAGGCGGGTGCTGTTCGGCCGGTACACGAGAAACGCGGCGCCCAGAGGTTTGCCCGCGGCCGGATCGAAGCGTTGAGCCCAGATTCCGCATGCGCCGCCGGTTTCCGAGAGGAAGTACAAGAGGTTCCCGTTCGGGGACCACTTTGGGGCCCGCAGGTAACGCTCACTTTCACAAATGAGCACCCAATCCTTTTCCGGAACCGGCCGGTCGCGAACGGTAACGGCATAAATCGCAGCTTTGCCGTCCGGATTGCCCAATGCGATCGCGAGCCATCGATCGTCATGAGACAGGCTGGCTGAAAGCGGCCGGTCTGCTCCGCTGTCCAGCAAAGTAGTCCGGAGGCCCGATACCAGGTTCTGGCGGACAATCAGGTTCGGCCCGTATTGGACAAGAACCCAGCCTGGATCGGAGAAGAAATCGCGAACCAGGCAGCCCGCGCAGATCTGACGGCCGGAACCGGAGCCTCCACCCGCGCCGACAACGTAGAAACCGTATCCCTCCGAAACCCTATCTCTGTAGGCAAGCACAGATCCGTCGGCGCTCAGCACAGGAGATCCGAAGGCCTCATAACTCGGGGCTCCGCGCGCGCGAATGGCTTTCTCACTGCCGCCGGGCAGGTCTTTGATCCAGATCTCCGTCCGGGAGTTCTGCCTGCCGGTAGAGGAGACAAATGCAAGCCTGGATCCGTCGCGGGACAGGAAGGGCGCCCGCTTGATAGTCTGCTCCTGGGTCAATCGTTGAGGTTCTCCGGACACAGTTCCCTGGTCGGCGGCTGCATTGAGGCTCCAGATGTTCATGGTGCCGGTCGCGGCGGCAAAAACCATGCGCCCGTCCCGTGCTATGCTGGGGGAGGTCTGCATTCCGGTTCCCGTTGTTATGGGCTCGGCTTGGCTGGCAATCTGAAAGCTGCCCGAGGATATGCGGGCACGGAATATATTGATTCCCTCGACGCTCGTGCCGCTTTGGTAGTAGATGAAATCCCCCGACCACGCCATCGGGCACTCCCAGGTTGGAAGCTGGGACAAGGACAGGCTGCGCTTTGCATTGGTCCGAATCGCGGGACCTCCGTCTTCCGGGGCTACCCACCAGTCGGTCGTGCTCGCTTCACCGTTCCGCGTGCCACAGAACAGAATGTGTTTGCCGTCCGGCGACCACAGTGCACCGGATCCGGACCGAAGCCCATCTATAGAAAACTCGGGCTGAAACGGCTTTGGCTCGCCGCCCTGCGGTGACACCAGGAACATTTTGTTCAGCGCTGCGCCGAGTGAAGCCGGCATGACTCCATAGGAGATATAGGTTCCATCAGGAGAGAAACGGGGAGAATAGCCGCGATCAGAAATCCTGCGAGCCTCTCCACCCTGCATCTCTCCCCCCAGAGTATCGATGACATATAGCCCTCCTCCATCCCGCTCAGAACGGAACACGATCTGGCTTCCATCCTGCGAAAAAGACGGACTGATGTCATCCGCGGGATTGTTGGTGAGCCGGACCGGTTTGCCCCCGGGAATCTGCTGGACCCAGATATCGAAGTCCCCTTTACCGCCGCGATCCGATGCATATGCGACCAGTCTGCCGTCCAGCGAAATGGCGGGTACTATTGTGATCCCTGAATCGAAGGTGAGTCTTGTGATCTCGATCCCTTGTGGAGCACCCTTTCGACTGATCAGCAGCCAGATGACGAGCGCCGCCATGGCAACCAGAACTCCTGCCATCACAATCAGCGGAATCCGGCTGCGCGTGCGCGCCGGTATTGACGTTGTCGTCCGCAGTTTTCCGGAATCAGACTCTTCTTTCAAATCCTGTAACACGACCCTCAGGTCCGATGCGCTTTGGAAGCGCCGCTGGGGATCCTTGCGCAGGCAGCGCGCCACGACCTGTTCGACCTGGGCCGGGACCGTCGCGACGGTCTCGCCCACCGGAGTGGGATCCTCGGCCCTGATGGCCGCCAGTGTGGCCAGTCTGCTGTCGCGGCGAAACGCCTGCCTACCCGTCAACATCTCATACAACACCGAACCAAAAGAGAAGATGTCGGAGCGGGCATCCACTCTCCTCCCTTCGGCCTGCTCCGGGGACATGTAAGCGACCGTGCCGACAATTGTGCCCTCCTCGGTCTGAAGTTCCTGTGTGGCCCCGGTAGCCTGCGTCGCGGTGAATTCATCGGCCGACAGGGTCTCGGTCAGCTTGGCCAGGCCGAAATCCAGGATCTTCACCAGACCGTCATTGGCGACCATGATATTGGAGGGCTTCAGGTCCCTGTGCACGATCCCCGCCGCGTGAGCCTTCGCGAGCCCGTCGGCGATCTGTGCGGCATACCCCAGCGCTTCGCCGAGTTTCAGCCCTTTGCGGCCAATCAGCTGGTCGAGCGCCCTGCCCTCGATGGACTCCATCACGATGAAGTCCTGGCCGCCGGCCGAAGCAATATCGTGGATTGTGACGATGTTTGGATGCTTGAGGGCTGACGCGGCCTTGGCTTCCTGGACGAATCGCCGTTTGCGGTCGGAATCCGCCACCTTCCCGGGCGGCAGAAACTTGATGGCCACAAAGCGATCGAGGTGGAGATCGCGAGCCTTGTAAACGATCCCCATGCCCCCTTCGCCGAGCTTGTCCACGAGTCGGTAGTGCGCAACAGTCTGGCCGATCTCGGGCATGAGAGCCTCCGGCACGGCACGTCAGGGTGAAATGCTATGTGGTATTGGCATTATAAAGGAATGCCGCTTTTTCAGGAAAAAGAAAGCGCTCCCGCAAGGAAGAGCCTGGCGACCTGGACTCCGCAGTGCGATCAGGTTGGAGCTGGCTGCCTTTTAGGGGCTTATACCGGCAGGACGATGAAGTGTCAGGCTCATTCTGGAAGTTCGAGGGCCTGCCAGGCAGGATAACGAACGAGCTCGCCCTCAGACACGTTAGCGATATAGCGCCGCCCCACGGTGAACTGCATGACGCGCTTGCCCTCGCGGGCGAGGAGTGCCCAGCGGGAAGCGGTCTCAGGATTCTGCTCGATGCCGTCGACGTGGTGGGAGGCATACTCGAATTGCACCGTGCGGAGTTTCTTAGCCCGCGTGGCCGTTACAGGGTAAGAGTTGTCCACCAGCTCGACTCTGGGTTTCCCCTCGACGAGCACCTGCCGCCAAACCTCAATCAGGGTTTCTCCGAGTGTCATCGGTGGGCATGTTACTGCCCGGCTGAGGGAGGGTCAACTTTCTGGCCTCGTGGAGGGCAGAGCAAGGCTTTGCTGATCGTGTCTCAGACATACTGTTTCGCCTCCTGAGCAGGTTCGGTGGCGGTAGTCTCTATCGGTTCCATCTTCATGTCCAGCGGCTGGACACGACAAACTTGGCAGGCGCTGGAAACTGCGTCAGTCCAACCCTGGCGGATACGTTAAGTATCTCTGCCGCATCAGGAGCAGATACGCGAATTTGCGTATCTGCTTTTTTCTGTCCTTGCTTCAGATTAGAAATTGCGGTGCCTCTGGGATCAGGCGGGAGGAACTCAACGCCCTTTGGTTGGATTAAGCACTGTCGCTGACGTGGTATAGGGATCCTTTGCTCCCTGCGCCGCTGCAGCAACAGCCTTGGCTGCCAGCGCACGATGCAGGGTTTCCGCGATCTCCTCCGTTGAGAGTAATCCGGCCTTCTCGACGATGGTGCGTTTGTCCACGTGTTCCCAGTCGTTGAACCACTCGTCCCCCTGCCAAGTGGCTTGGAGCATCGCTGAAGCCGCTGCTTTGCCTTCCAGTCCCTTGGCCAGGCACCACTTGAGGGGAATTCGGATCACGCGCCCCTCGTAATCCGAGTGATCGACGTAGCAAACCCATAGCACCCAGTCGCGCTTGGCTTTCATCCGAGCCAGGAAATACCTGTCAATGAGGGCATCTCCGTAGATGTTGTGTCCACGGTGAATTCTCGGGATTGAACGGCTCCTTCTTGGGTCCAAGGTTTTGATCCGGCTTTATTCGTGATTCATCATCGTTATCCATTGCTCCCTCCTCCCTCCTGGATACTGCATCGTTTCCCATAGCTGCAGGTTCTCATTGGATGCTACCCGAACTCTTCGGCGAGGTGAATGATTCGACCGCCTGCGGACACTTGTGGTCGATCGCATGGAAGCCGGGAACATGCCAAATCTTTCGATCAGATTCCGAATAATAATTCGCGTTAAGCTTCCTTCCATAAAGAGGCTTGAGGCATGCGGCGCACAGGTTGTCGTTCTCGCACACACAATGGACACGGACGATTAGTGGGCCGAGCGTGTCGAAGCACTCGCCTCTCCACTCCCCGCATTGGGCACATTGTTTAAGCCCGTTGGGAATACCGTTTTCCTGCAATCCTTTTAGGAGATCTTCCTCACCCGGCAGAGCGTTGCGCCCGGCTTTAGTCAAATCTCCCATCAAGATGGTGTAGCCGTTGCCTTCCCGCGCCCTCAACTGATTGGCAAACAAAAGCAGCATCACCTTGCGGTGTATCAGTTCTGGAGTGTAAGGGAAAGGTTCGCAGGGCAGGAGCTTTCCTTGCTCGATCCATGGCGCAGTCGGGATATTGCTTGAGGCTTGTTCCGTTCCGTCCGGGCGGATGAACAGGCATTTGTCCCATGAGACGGCATTTTCCACAGGCCATGGGCTCTTGCATTTAAAGTTCGCACGCCCAGTTTTTCGGTTACTTCCTCTTCAGCGACGCCCAGTAGGGCAGGGCGAAGGTCTGGTTGGCGGCTACCGCCGACACAGTTCCGCTGAGAGTATCTCCCTTCAAATGCAAGCGCAGAAAGACCACATGCGACGAGCGATTGGCATCCTCTGTGGGTATTGTCCCGAAGAAGAGCCCGGTCAGCCAGCCGTTCCGGAATCCCAGGGGACCGAGCGGCGTGTTGATGGGTATCGGTCCTCCGGGCTGGCCGTCGAGCTCGATGGCAATCTCCCCGCCGCTTTTGGCCGACAATTTCATGTGCCTGTTTCCCTGAAAGGTCTGCACCGTGCCTTGCCATTCTCCCAGGAGTACCTGGGGCGGGACAAAGGCTGCCGGCCTCTCCTCCGGAATCGCCGGGATTCCAGGAAATCCGGGGACCATGGCGGCAAAAGTTTCCCACTCGATCTTCCACAGCGCCATCTCCTCAGAGGAGCTGGCGTTGCACAGGATGGCCACCGCCATGTTCTTATCCGGAAGCAAGGTGAGCCGAGTCTGGGTTCCTGGAGCTCCGCCGCTGGCTACGACGAAGCGATTGCCGGCCAGGTCGACGACTCCCCATCCCATGGCCATGCGGGATTCACCGATCGTGCTCATCTCCGCAGCGTTCAGGGAAGAGGGCCGGTGCAGCAGATCCAGCGAGGCAGGACTGAGGATTGGCGCCTGGCCGGGAATGCGGTTTTTCAAATGAAACAGCCCGAACCGGATCAGGTCGTGGACGCTTGCGCAGACGGCCGAAGCGCCGTCATGATCGTAGGCCAGTGGAGACAGGGGGGTTCCCGCTGCATCGTAATTCTGTACGGCGTGGGCAGCCAACGCGGGAGCGACATGCACTGACGTCCTATTCATTTGCAGCGGCGTGAAGATCTCGTCTTTCATGAATTCGGCGTATCCTCTCCCCGAGACATGTGAGATAACCCGGCCGAGAACACCGTAAGCGAAATTCGAATACACGTACTCCTGGCCCGGCTCGTTGACGATAATGCCGTAGCGGCGGATGGATTCATCCGGGGAGGGCGGCCTGGCCGGCTCGGTTGCATAGAAGATGTTCCAGTGCATCGGCATCCCGGCTTCGAGGTAGAGCATCCGCCGGAGCGTGGCCTGGTCGGTATTCCCCACGTGCGCCGTCAGCTTGGCCTCGCCCAGATAGTCATTGACCGGCTTGTCCAGGTCGAGGAGCTTCTTCTCGGCAAGTACCATCAGGCCCGTTCCGGTGAACGCCTTGGATATGGAGGCCAGGGAATAGAGCGAATCGGGCGTGGCCTTGACCTTCTTCTCCTTGTCTGCGTATCCGAAGCTCTCCTCCCAGACGATCCTCCCGTCTTCGGCGGCGGCAATCGAAATGGAAGGGACTCCCCTCTTCTGCACGGCCTCGAGAATCATAGTCCGGACTTTGGCGAAGCGCTCTGGGGATGGGGTGGGTGTCGACTCCTGGCTGAACCCCGGACCCAAGCTGGCCTGTGAGATCATGAACCCAAGAAGCAGAACGAACACAGCAGATTCCTTCAACATGTGTTATTCCTCCCAGGACGGATTAGCGGGGGCGTCGCGCCGCGGTGTTGACGCAACGCCTCCTGTAAGACGCTATCCGATCGGCCCGATGCGCAGGCCCAACCCCAACCCCACGCACAGCGGCCGCCCCCGAGCAGACTCGTGTGCGCGGCACTAACGATGGCGCCAACGTCCAGGCTGGTGATGTCGCCTTGGATACCCGTCGTCTCCGCGCTCATCGCTTCGCTGACCGCGTGGGCTCTGGAGGGGCGATACGGCAAGCGAAGGCTTCGCGGACGGCCGCGTTCATCTGCAGCACGTAGATCGCCCACGACCAGAACGCCAGGTCCGCTGCCTTTGTGAGCACGCTAACCGTCACGAGCGTCAGCCAACCGTCTCCCGTGAGTATCACCAGCGGCTCGAGAAGCGCCGACGTGCCCGTAAGCGTAAGCAGGTTGAGCGCGGCCGACGCCACCGTAATCCAGCCGACGACCAGCATAACCATGCGCGCCCACGGCCGGAGATCGAGGAGCGCTTCGAGCATGGCCAAGGCGAGCAGCAACAGGATCAGCGACACGACAACACCAGCCAGGATCGTGCCCGCGGCGTTGACGCCGCCCGTCACGTAACGCAGGAGCGAATGCCGGCCCATGTCGTCGAACACATAGGCGGCCGCCGCCGTGCCAATGACCGCCTCGGCCACAAACCAGACCAGAAACCAGTTGCGGAGTCGCCGGAGGAGCGCGTGAACAGTATCCATCGTCTTTCTCCCGGAGAATCCGGGATCAGGTCCGCAGAATTGCAGATCTGATCCCGATTGCTATACCTCATCAGTCCCCGGATTCGGGGTCTGCCTCCAGCTCGTTGCCCGAGCCGACAACCACGGGCCCGGCTGCCTGGGGCGCATCGGGCTGATACTCGAGCAGGTCGCCGGGCTGGCAGCCGAGTTCCCTGCAGAGCGCGTCCAGCGTCGTGAAGCGGACGGCACGGGCCTTGTTCTGCTTCAGCACCGACAGGTTCGCCAGCGTGATGTCGACGCGGCCGGCAAGCTCCGTCAGCTTCATCTTCCGCTTCACCAACAGTAGGTCAAGGTTCACGACGATGGCCATGGTTGCCTCCTATACCGTCAGCGCCTGGTCGTCCTGGAGATCCGCGCCGGCGCGGAAGACCTCGGCGAGGATCACTATGGCCAGACCGGCCAGGATCGTGCCCAGCGGGAAATCCATCAACCACACCTCCCAAGGAATGACCACGGGCCTGCCGGCAACGGTTGTCGTGGCGCCTATGAAGCATAGCCCGACAGCGTCTGTGATCAGCTCGACCGCCGCCATGCCGAGGAAGGCCAGGCCCGTCCTGCGGATGCATCGAATGTTGTCCCGCGGAAACGGGGTGCCGCCCGAGAGGTTGTTGAACGCGCGTCGCAGGGACAGCAGTATCACCAAAGCGCATGCCCACCAGGAGAAGCTTACGGCCGCCGCGACAGCGACGAACCACCGGCTGGCGGGCTGGTACCTGATGTAGGCCCACGGGTCGACGCGGGCGATCGCGATGCCGGGTTCGACGCGCACAACGTCCTCGGGAGGCCATACTTCCACCGGCACCGCTGCAATCGTCGTCGTCTGGAAGTGCTCCCGAATCGGTTGGAGCGGGTTGACGAGCAGTATGGCGACGATCACGGCCTGGCCCGCGATCAGCAAGCCGGCAATCACCAGAAACACGTCAATAACAACCCTTGCGGGGGTGGAAATCGAGCCTGCTCCATATAGGCGCATTGAGAACCTCCTCCTGGAATCGTGGCCGTGTGAGCCAATCCTCTTCGGCTACCGTCCACAGCATCGGACAAAAAATACTGTTTGTCAATATAAATATATTGATAAACAGTAATATTTTATCGATTAGTGGGTCCCTGTGTACTTTCCCTGAGCCCACGGAATCTCCAAGTGGATCTCAACAATTCCAGCATTGTTTGTAAGTTACTCGTAACTCTGACACATCCCTGCCATCCTTTGCGCGGGCGCCCGGGGCCATCTCATCCGGGGTTCGAAGATCGACAGCCACGACTGGGTACTGATCGAGATGCCTGATGGGAAATATGATAGGGAATCGCTTCTCTGGCTGCGGGAACTGTAGCGCAAGTTTGGGCTGTGGTCGAGCCGAAATGCCCCCGAAATATCCCCGTTGCCGGGTGCATGGGGCGGCCTCTCCCAAGCACGGGTTGCCGGGCGGGAAACGGTATTGAAAGGGCAGGACGCCCAGCAACGCGCTGCCTGCCCCGGAGGCGCGTTTCGCCGCGCAGGTTGGCCCGTGAGGCAGGCATACCTCGACCAGGCGGCGGGCTTGGCCGGCAGCTCGGAATGGACCTTGGGAGCCGCAAAGCTCACATTCCTGAGCGGAGTGCGATATTTCAGGAAAAAAGCAATGCCCAGGCCCGCGCTCACCGGGCTCCAGAGGACCATCCCGCTCTGCCAGGATCGGGCAATGCGCCGCGCTTCCTCCCCTCCCCAGCACTCCTCGCCGACATAAACACCGAAGAGCAGGCCGCGCCGCGTAATGCGCGGATACAGCAGCCTTAGCCCGGCAATCACCAACGCCTCTCCCACCACGAGCAATAGGAAAACTCCTGCAGTCACAGATTCCGCCGTCGCCTATGCTGTTAGGGTAGGATGAAAACCTATTCGATAGCTCAGGTGTTTCTGGGATTCGCGATTCTCACCGCGTTTGGGGCAGGCATCGATGGGGCGCCAGACTCCGTACGTCACCCCACCCCACAGCGAAGGACACGCCGCAATGATTTCATTCGGGCTCAGCGGCCATTACTTCACGGTCGCGGCATCCAGCGCCAGATACCGGTCGCGGTGTGCTTCAGGCCCGGCTTGGGACTTCACATCTATGCGCATGCACCGATAGTCGCTTTCAGCGCGGTAGGCCGGCCAATCCGGCAAACCAGCGCCGTTGGGGTTGCCGGTCTTGATGAAATTCACGAAATAGGCCTGCATCACTTTGGATACTTCGTAGTCGGCGGGTTCCCAGGCGTAGCGAGTGTCCAGGTCCAGGTTGCCCATGGCGTACTGGATTTCGGCGGAATGCGCCGCGCCGCGGGGGGGTGGGAGCTGTTGAGGTCCACGCGCAGCGCCCGCCACCCCCGGGGCACCTCCGGCTGCGTTTCCTCGCCCCGCCGCCGGAGGCGGCTGACCCGGCATCCCGAGATAAGCTGGGCGCGGCCGGGCGTACAGATAGCGGTACACATTCTTGCCTGCGGTCCGCATTTGGAGTTCGGTCCACTTCCAGGTGCTGTACGAGATGAAGCGGGCGCTGGCCAGGTGCGTGGCGGCTTCGTACACCTCATCCGCAGTGGCTGCGGCGTAAGCCTTCAGGACAGGGTCTGCTTTGTCGCCATAGAAACGCTTGATGGCAGCAGCGAGCGTCTCGGGCGTGGGATCGCCGTTGCCCAGCACCGAACGCCAGGATTGCTCCTCGGTGTTCGATCCCGCCAGCAGCGGGACCTTGGCCTGCTCGCCTGCTTCGAATATCGCCGTCAGGGACTTGGAGAGGAAGTAGCCATCCATGGCCGTGCTGAAGCGGACGCCCTGTGCTTTGGTCGTAGCCTCCTGAATCTGCTCCGCAGTCATGGCACGCAGAGCGGCGAGGGTCGTCGCGCCGGCGGCAGTGGCGAACTTGATCCCGTTCTGCTCAAGATCTGCGAGGGGCTGCGGCGGCAGGCTGGAGATTGCGGCGCCGCTCTCGCCGATCGCACCGGCCATCAGGTTCCTGGATAGCGGCGAAGCCATCAGCGCACTCACCGAGATCGAGCCGGCCGATTCGCCGGCGATCGTGACACGTTTAGGGTTGCCGCCGAAGGCCGCGATGTTATTCTGCACCCACTTGAGGGCGGCCACCTGGTCCAGCAAACCGTAGTTGCCGGATGCGTGGTGCGGGGATTCCTTGGTCAGCTCGGGATGCACAAAGAAGCCGAAGATGTTGGTGCGGTAATTGATGGAGACCGCCACGATGCCCTTGCGGGCCATGTTCTCGGCAGGAGTCCAAACATTGAGGTAGAGACAGTCCTCGCTCATGCCTTTCCCTCGGAGCCAGTAGTCGGCGCCCGGGGAAAGTCGCTGCATGCAGGAGGGACCGAATTGGTCGGCATTGCGAACGCCCGTCCAGTTCTTAACCGGCTGCGGCTCGCGCCAGCGCAATTCGCCAGTGGGCGGCTGGGCGAACGGGAGGCCCTTGAAACTACGCACGCCGTCCTTGGGAGCGGCGGTTGATTCGACAATGCCATTGGCGGTTTTAACGCGGTCGGCGGCAAATCCGGGCGGCGCCGCGGCAGCCAGGAAGGTGATGAAGGCGAAAAGCAGGCGCATACAAGTCTCCTTCCGGGATTCTCGTTTTGGAAGCCTAGGAACGGAGTGTCGCCGATTGTGGGCCCAGCGTCAACGCAATTGCGACAGATTGGGTTTGGATAAGAAGTCCCGAGAAAACCAAGGCAACCATAGGCGCAGATTTCTTCTTCTTATCCTCGACAAGCCAGCTCATCGACCGCACGGACGCAATCAAAATAGTCGTGCAGGACAGCTATCACGGCGCCACCATCCTGCGGCGGCTCATCCGGGCAGTGCAACGCCTGCCGGAAGATGGTCCCAGCCCCGTATGCCTGGATCGAATAGCCGCCCTGGCAACAAACCGCCGCATGGAAGTGCTCGAGAATCGGCGACAGGCCGGTCTGACCGCCGCCATCGCACTGTTCGGCTGGACGATGGTCATAACAACCCTACCCCTTCTAACTGCGGGACCGTGGAATTCACCCCATACCCATCCTGCCCTTCGTGCGGTGCCAGGCGGAGCCCTCTATGCCCGGCATGCGGGATGCCCATGGAGGCCAGGTGGAGAGCGTGCGCCCACTGCGGCAAGCTGCTGCCGCCTCCAGCTGCAGGAAATCCGGATTAGACAGGAGTACAGGGCAGGCAATGGCCAAATCGCGCATCTCGATCCTCATTTACCCATATGATGAACTTGCGGGAGCACCGAGTCGGCGTCGCACTGAGAATCGGCGGATTCGAGGGCAAGCGCCTCGACTCTATCATTCAGGATCTGGTGCGTATCAGCATGGAATTCCTGTCATCATAAGCGACGGGATAGGGAACAAAACACGCTCGCTGTTGTCAAAACCCTTGGATTCCTCCGCCAGTCCAGGATTTCTCTTCATCGAATCGACTGGGAAGCATGCAGATCACTGCGGATCATGAGAGGCAACCATATGCAAAATCTGACCGGAACAGTCATTCACCGTTGGCTGGTATTGGCGATTGCCATATTTTCCTTGAGCTGCATAGCGGGCGAGGAGCCTGGCGGCCCTGCGTCAGGGCAAAGCGCTCAAGACGAATTTCCTATCCTGAAAGGCCCTTACCTGGGGCAGAAGTGGGCCGGGCCCGGCTCCGAGCTTTTCGCCCCGCACATCGTGTCGACCGGTCTCTTCGAATCCGACATCGCATTTGCCCCGGACGGCCGCGCCTGTTATTTCACCGTCACCCTGCCTCCGGCGCTTTCAGTCATCGTGGAAATGAAACAGGAAAAGGGAATCTGGACCGCCCCGGAGGTGGCGCCTTTCAGCCGGGGCCGCGGGGACGGCAATCCCGCAATCGCGCCGGACGGGAAGCGGTTCTATTTTACTTCCATGCGGGCCCTCGACGGCGGGACCCAACCTGCGCCGCGTCCCAATCCCTGGTTCATGGAGCGCGCCGGAGACGGTTGGAGGCCGCCACGGCCCTTGAATATTCCGATCGGAGAGAAACAGTACATCATGAATGTGCTGCCGGTCCAAGGAGGCAGCCTCTACCTCACTCTGCGCGAGGGGCAGAGGGAGACCATCTGCTTCAGCCGTTTCCAGGACGGCGTGCATCTGGCGCCCGAACCGCTCGCCAAGGAGATCAACGGCGGCAAGCTCCAGATGGCGGGATTCGTGGCGCCCGATGAGATCTATCTGCTCCTCAGCGCCTTCGATGCCCCTGGTTCGCTGGGCGGATCCGATCTCTACGTTTCCTTCCGGCGCCCCGACGGCACCTGGGGAACCTTGGTAAACCTGGGCCCGACGGCCAACAGCCCGGACAATGAGTTTCTTCCTCATGTTTCGCCGGACGGAAAATACCTGTTTTTCTCACGCTTCAATCAGCGGCCAATGCCCGGGGAGAACAACGGGCCGCCGCTGACGTACAGAGAGATCAAGAATTATTTTGCCGGCCCGCAGAACGGCCTGCGGGACATCTTCTGGATCGAGGCGGGCGCCTTCCAACGCCTGCGCGCTCAGAGCAAGTGACGCGCCCACCGGTTGAGCCATTTCTTCTGGATCCGCCGGGTCGTGCCAAAGAACTGCCACAAACTGCGGTAATTCGTCGACAGCCTGTAGTACGGGTAAGGCCTCCGCAGCTTCCGGCTATGTCAGGTTATCCGGTCCCCCTGGCCATCAAAAACCGCTTTGCGTGCCCGGCAATGCGCTGCCTGCTCTGTGTGTCGGGCTCGCGAGCGCAGCAGCTTCTGAGCCGGGGCACACCTCGAGCGGACGGGCGTGTTGGCCGGAGTTCGGGATTGTCGGAGGGAACCTATTGGACAGTGTGGGGCCGGGAGATGGGAGGAGCGCGAGGTTCGAAAGGGTTTCCTGTCCTGCAGCGATCGCTCTGGCGGAGAATGTGGACACCCATCATATGTGAAATGGACAGTGGGTGTCCACGATTCCCTCGTCGATCTGGAGCCGCGAGTCGGGATAAAGCACGGCAAGCAGCGTCCCTGCCTGGCGATCCAGCCATCCGAATTCGGTGAGGCGGGGCTGGAAAGCACCGTGGTCCTTCCGCTTACGACCAAGGTTTCGAGGGCAGATGCGTTTCCCTTGCGGGTGCGAATCCCGGCGGGAACCTGCGGTCTGGAGCGCGACAGCGACGTTCTTGTGGGCCAGATCCTTGCTTGGGACAATTCGCTGTTCCATTGGGAACTTGGGATCTTACCCGATGGCCTTATTGAGCAGGTGGCTGCGGCTCTCAAGGACTTTCTGGATATTTGACCTGCTCCCCGCTGTTCTGATCGGCTATGCCGTTCCCTCATCCGGCGATACCGACAACCTGGTCGATTTGACCATCGCGTCGGTCACCACCGGCTCGATGCGCGGGCCGTAGAAGAGCGCGAGCGCGCCGTAGCAATTGCTGGCGACACGAAATCCTCATTTGGCATGCCATTCGCCCTGGAGAACGAAGGCGCCCCAATAAAAGGGGCTCTGCCAGTCCCTCTGCCGCAGCATCTGTCGCTGGGCGCGGCGCAGCGCGGCAGCCGGCTCCAGATGCTCGCGCAGCACTCCCCGGTAGAAACTCGCCATTAGCTGCTGGGTGGCCTCGTCATCCACCTTCCACAAGCTGGCGAGGATCCGTGCAGCTCCCGCGTACATGAATCCCCGGGTCAACCCGATCAGGCCTTCGCCCCGTACTTCTTTTCCCAGAGCGGTTCGGCAGGCGCTGAGCACAATCAGGTCGACGGGCACATTCAGGTTGAAGGTATCCTGGAGGCGCAGAAATCCGTCCTGAGCTATGCCCCGCTCGTCGACCAGCGACAAGACAATGCCCGACAGTGCAGGATCCGTACTGTTCAACAGACTGTGCGTGGCAAAATGCACGATCCGGTATCGACTCAATTCCGGGCTGAAGGCGGTCGCGCGGCTTGCCTGAAAGTCAACTGCCATCAATCCCTGTTTCGCGGGGGCGGTGGCAATAATCGCCTCGGCCTCGCGGCGTGAGAAGGGCAGCCGCGGCAGGTGCTCTGCCGCTGCTTCTATCCCTGCCGACCGCAGCGACCGCTCCAGCCCGGGGTTTCGAAGCAGGGTCGGAGTCGTGGAAACCGGGGCTGCCTTGGGTCGTGGCCGATTGGTCACGCGTGGGTCGTCCGCGTCGAAAACCGGGTCTGCCAGGACGGCCACGGCTTTGGCGGCAGGCGCGCGGCCGGCAGTCTGCGCACGGGAGGCCGCCAGAACCGAGGCTGACGGCGCATGGACGATTTCGTGCCGGACCACCAAGGGCTGGCCAGGTGTGGCGGGATCGGGCAGTACGGCAAAGGGAATGTACTGCAGCGCCCCGTCGGCGACGATCAGGAGTCTCCTGCCTTGCAGCAGTGAGGCCGCGGGGCCGAGGACCATCCGGCTGAGGCGGGCGGCAACAGCCGGCAGTTCTATTTCGAGGCGCTCCAGCCGCGATCGCTTTTCCTGCAGATTCTCACTCGGGGCCGGCTCGCTGCGCGCGCTCAGCAGCACGTAGAGCCGACGTGCCGCGGCCTCCAGCTCCGTTTTGCCGGGCAGTTCGAAGACCGCCAGTGTTTTATCAGTGACAGCCCAAACATAGCTGCGCTCTTGCCCCAGCAAATATTCCAGCAGCAACGTGTCGGGATCCAGCACACGCTGCCGGATCCCGGCAAGATCCAGCGGAGAAGATTGGGCCATCGTGGCATAACGCGGGCTCTCAGTCCGGATCTGAGCCTCCACCCGGTCATACTGGGAGACCAGGCTCCGGATTTCCCGCGCGACGTCCTCCGCCGCCGTATTCTTCTGGTTTTTCAGCGTTTCGAGCAGTGTGGCCTTGGCATTGAGTCGCTGCCGCAGGGAACGCTCTTTTTCCAGGAGGCCTTTGTCCGCGTCCTTATGAATTTCTGCGCGTGCCTCGTCAAGCAGTTCCAGGAGGCTCCGACTCCGGGCGCGTTCGCTCGCCTGCAGAGCCAGGGCATCGAATCCTTCCCCCGGGCGCCTGGCGTGCAAATCCAACAGCAGGGAGACGTAAAGTTCATAAACTGGCTGGAAGCCGGCGAAAATACTGGCTCGTTCCCCCGGGCTTTCAAGGACTGTCCGCATGGATTCGCCAAGTGCCAGAGCCTCTTCCGCATGGGTGCGCGCGTCCTCCAGCTTTCCCAGCGCTTTTTCAGCGGCAGCCACCCGGCAAAGAAACAGCCTTTCATTTGCACGATTCCCGTTGGCGCGGGCGATAGCCAGGCCTTTGGCGTAGCAACTCAGCGCCTTTCCTGCTTCTCCGTTATCGAGATATGTGTTTCCGGAGACTTCCAGGAACATGAAATTGGCTCGATAATAGAGATTCTTCGCTTCCGAAAAGGTCGACTGAGCCTGATCCAGGTACGCGACTGACTTTTCCCGCCCTCCCAATTTGCTGTGGAGACTGCCAAGCAACAGGAAGGCGCGTGCAATACCGAAAGAGGAGTGGGTCGATTGCTCGAAGCTCAAGACATCCTCCAGGTTCTCCTGCGCTTTTCCGTACTCGTCCAGGAGGATCTGCATCCTGGCAACATCGACGAGACAATTCGATCTTTGATCTGGCCGTCCCTCCTGTTCCCAGAAGTCCGCCAGACGAAGAAAGCATTCCAGCGCCTTCTGCCGATCACCCAGCATTTCATGGATTGAGCCGATATAGTACAGCTGCTGGTTCTCGGCTTCTCGCTCCCCGACCGAGTGGCGAAACGACCGGACCAGCTCGAGGCAATCCAGAGCTTGCTGCAAATCACCCAGGTCCCGATAGGTGCGGCTGAGGATACCCAGGACATCGGTCTCGCCGCGGGGATCCTGTATCTCGCGGTAGAACTGCAGCGCCCGAAGCTCGGCCTCCAGCGTTTGCTGGTACTCCCCTATCTCCGTACAGACGAGGTGGATCAGGCGAAGAGTGGGCAACGCCTCGACGCGCTCTCCTAAATCGATCATGATGGCCAACGAGCGGCGATAATATTCGAGCGCTGTGGGTCCCTCCCCCAGCCGGTAGTATGTCTGGCCGATGTCTCGAAGGGCCAGGGCTTCTCCAATGCGATCCTCTGCGGCCCGGAATAACGGGACCGCAGCCTCGAATGTCTGAACAGCCTCGCGCAGACCCGCCATGGAGTAAGGCCCGCTCAGGGCAGGGTAACCTTTTTCGCACAGACGCCGCGCAGCGGCGACCTGCACCTCTTTTTGCGTAGCCGGGCGAAGGATTTCGAAATGGAGGCGAAATGTCACCGGGCCTGCCTTTGGATTTTCAAGTCGTGCCTCCAGGCAATGTGTTCCCGGCGCCTCCGTGACGTCAAGCGCGAATCCAGTTTTGCCGGTAGCGATGTGTCCCCTGGCAAGCTCGTACTCCGGTCCGTTGCCGGCTGGACTGACCACCTTGAATCGAATCGCGGCCGGAACGGCGCCGAACTGGAAACGAAACAACTGCCCGGCTGCTGCCACGAAACAGAATTTCCGCACTTGATCCGCAGCAATTTCCACTTGAACTGAATCACCCGGAAGTATCAGGGAAGGTGTCCCGGGAGCCTGTCCCCCGGCAAATTGCGGCGCGAAGCCCGCAGCACACAAAAGGCAGAAAGCCGTCGGCAGAACGATTCGCGGGAGGACGCGCCGTATATTAACTGTGATTCCTTCGTACCGCAGTGCGGAGATGACTTCCAGCCAGCGCAAGATCACCTCCCGAACGGGAGTTGTTGGATCTATTCTGCGCCACCCGCCGGGAGAGTCAAGGGAAATGCCGGGATGCAAACGGAAGCGAGAGTCAGTCTCAAGCCGCGGCCCTGAAGCTCGGGTGTCTCGCCCGCCTGGTTCATCCGATATCCGCTAAGGGTTTGCGCAAAAATAAGTTCACATTTTGGCGCGAGCGCCGGGCGGGCAGATGCAAGGCGCCGCGACGCAGGCGATGTGGTGACATCGTCGAGGATCGGCAACGCTGCAGATGCCTGCCCGCCGCCGCGCCCCGGTGGGCTGCCGCCTCTCGATGGCCTTATTTCCTGTGTCAAAAAATGTGCAGAATCTCCGGCCCGGCAAGCGGCAGCAAAATGTGAAATTACTTTTGCGCGAGCCCCAAGGTGCAGGCTGCGCAAATCTCTCGATCAGGAGAGCTGCGAACGGAACGTCCGCGCTCCCAGAAGCTTCCCTTGCCGGTGCGTATTGTCGGTCGATTCGAAGGACGGACTTTGCCGTCCCTCACATGCGACGCGCCCGAAAACGTGTGCTGCGGGGGCAGGGAATCCGCTCCCGTTTCGCCTGGAAACGCAATCCGGCAGGTTGCATTGCCCCAAAGCGCGCTCTCTGGACGCTCACTCCTGTTTCGGGCGGTCACTGCTGCTTTGTCAGGATCATAAAAAAGGGCATCTGCACGGTAGTGATCAGTGTTGTTGTCGCTTTTTTCGTCTGAGGAGTGACTTCCAGGCCTGCCAGCGCATCGGCATTGGGGCTGGCGCTCCATTGAGTGCAGGGAGAACCTGCTAAACATTCGAAATGGACCAGTCTGGGATTATCACTGGGCTGGTTCCAACGGAGAGCATATTTGTAGCTGATGTTGTTGTGTGTTTCCAGCCATGAGATTGCGAAGTGCAAATCCAAGATATTGCCCTGGTTCATTTTTGACAGATTTTCCACAACGCCGTTAAAACCGGTCGCCGTCGCGACATAGACGTCCTGCCGACCGCCGGCAGGGCATGGGGGCTGGTTCGCTCCGCCGCATCCGCTCAGTGCCGGAAACTGTAGATTCACACGCCTGAGGCCGTCGTTCCCCTCGACCTCATTCGTATC
>JAFNAG010000378.1 GCA_017860135.1 Acidobacteriota bacterium | reverse complement strand
CTTCCAGCTCTGCTATACCCGCGGGTGCTGACTCCGCTTCCGTAGGTGCGGGTGCTGACTCCGCTTCCGATTGCACGGCTGCTTGCGCTGTTTCCGTAGGTGCGGTTGACAGCCGCCGTTTCCGAAACACGGTTGCCGGCTTGTCTTCCTGCCGTACGGCTATTGATCCCGCTTCCGTAATTACTGGCGCTGACGCTGCTTCCTGCGGAGCGGCTTCGGGTTGTTGTTCCATTCGGACGATAGCTGGCGACATTGCCATTCTGACGGTTGATCTGCTGACGCGCGATGGACTGCCGGTTGGACTGGGAATCGTTTCGTGTTGTTCCGCCGAAGCGTGTGGCAGTCGAGCGATCCGAGTAGGCAGTGCCGCCGCGATGTTGGGGATTATGCTGCCAGCTGCTCCTGCCGGCGGCGCTCCGGTAACCGTCAGGCGTAGCGTAGCCGCCATGGTAACGATCATTGTAAAAACGGCTGTAGTGGTTGACATAGATATCGTGGTGTCCCCACCCGCAGCCCCAACCCCATCCGCCGCTCCAGAACGATCCCATCACCACCCCCACTCCGAAAGAAATGGCCAGGCCGGCAGGGTAGTAGTATCCCCATGACGGATAATAAATGGCAGGATAGGGGTAATAGACAGGCGGGCCCCACACCCAAAACGGGTCATAACTGGGCACGTAGATGACTCGCGGGTTTGCCTGTTCAATCACGATGACGTCCCTGTCTTCGAAGGTCCTCGTTTCCACTTGCTGTTGTGCCGTCGACTTCAGCGTCCCCTTATCCGCGGCCTTCCGGCGCATACGCTGCACCGCCTCCATCACGTCGCTTTGCTGGGCCAGAAAAGCGTTGCCCAGGTCGGTTGTCCATTGGATATTGTTGGCAAGTCTGTTGACCACTTCGGGAAGGCCGGCCAGGGCTTGAACGCTTGGGTCCCAGGGCTGCCTGGCAACGGCGGCGGCGAGAGCCGACTCCTTCAAATCCTGATTTGCAGCAAGCCACTGCTGAAGCTGCACGATTTCGAGCGGATACGTGGATGCAGCGAGTGTTTGCGCCAACAGCGGGTCCGGGTAGAGCGCAACAGGCGCAACGAGCGAATCCAGCTGGTCAGCAGGAATCCCGGACGATGCGGCCTCGGGCGCCGGTGCCTGTGGGGGTATGCCGGCATTCGCGAACGCTTCGCCCGGCAAAAGGAGCGCGATGCAAAAAAGCGCCATCAGGCTTTTCGCTGTCGCGGCGACGGATTTTGAATTGGATCTCATGGCATACTCTCCCTGGAGAAGAACCGATCTCCATGTGCGGATTCAATGACTGCCATATATTTCAGAACCTGTTCGGCGCAGGTTTCTATCTTTATAAAATATACCATCCGCAGGAGAATTCAGCAACTCGCCGGGTGCGCTGTGCTGCTCCGTGTCTCCGGCGCTTGAATGGGTGATGGCGCCGCTGCCAATACGGCTGCTATGGATCGCTAGTCCACACGGCTGTTTCGGTTCGGCTGTTTCACCATCTTTGCCCGGACGTCTTGCCCCATCCGACATCAACTGCATAGCTCATACAGCGCTGGAAGACCTCGAAGGTGAACGACGGGCATTCCAGCCCTGCGCGCGCAAAAATCGGGCCCGATTTTTCCCTGGCAAATATCCTGCGGTCCGACATGTAGGGGCGATACACGTCAACCATCTGTTCAAAGGCCGCCTCGATTGCGCTGCGTGGCGAGCCGTCCAGATCGGCTGCACTCATCGCTTCAATTCCGCGCAGCCCGAACATTCTGGCGGTGAAGGCGGCAATTTCCCCAACGTGCGTCGGCCTGCCATTGACGAGGTGAAAAATGCCATCCTCGAGGGCGGTTGCGAAGATTGCGGCAAAAGCATCCGCGAAAAAATCGACCGGCACGAGGTCAATTCCGGGGCCTTCCGCCTGTATGCGGAGCGGCATGTGCAGAATCGTCCCGCCAGGGTCGAGCCCGACGCCGGCCGCGCGCGCTCTTTCACCCCGGTTCTCGCGGATGTCCCTCAGGAACACATCGCGCAGAAAAACCGCGGCGCGAACCGGGTGATAGATGGCGTTGAACAACAGACTCCGGCCGGTTCTGGAATGGCCGTAAACGATGGAAGGCCGGCAGATGACCGTGAGGATTCCCTCACGCCGGCAGCATTCCCAAACAAGCCGCTCGGCGAGGCATTTCGTCTCTTCGTAGGCATTGTGGAATTCGCGCGCGGTCGATAGGATTTCGGCGCAAAATCCATCGCGCCGCCCGGCCACGAAGGCAGTGCTGACGTAATGGAACGCAGCGCAGCGTCCCGATGCGGCGAAATCGAGCAGGCGCTCCAGGCCGCGCAGGTTGACTTCCTCGATCTGCACCCTCTTCCGTTCCACAAACGATGTCTCTGACGCGCAGTGGATGATTTCGTCCACCTCGGCGAGAAGGCGGCAACGCGTCGCGGCGTCCGGCACGAGCCCGGGATGGCAGAGGTCGCCCTGCACGACATGCAGCCGTCGTCTGGTATCGGCCGGTATGTCATGCCAGTCCATGATACGCTGGACGCGCTGCTCGGCGGTGGCTTCCGGAGACGGCCGGGCGAGCAGAGTGATTTCGAATCCATCCTGCAGAAGTCTCGCGGCGATGTGGCTGCCAAGAAATCCGGTCCCGCCGGTGATGAGTAACCGGGAGTTTCGCTCCCGCCGATTGCGCTCCAAAGCTCCTGCTGAGATTCGCACTTAGCTCCCTTTGCTCTCCCGAATCGTCTGTCGCCGCTCGCCCCAGGCTTGCCCTATGCCACGTCGGGCCGCCCCGCCAGATCCCGGTAGAACCAGGACTCTTTTCGCGCGCTTCCTTGGGTGAACACGGTTTTCAGCCATGTCATGTTCGACTCCGGTCCGGCGCACATGTCGTCGAGCCACGGGATGAGAGCACCCATGGCGCGGCCGGCCTTTTCTTTTTCGGACGGATCGGTGTGATCAATATAGTAGTCGTATTCGAGCACGGCCCGCTTACCCATATCGATTGGGGTGAGAAAGCCGTAGTCATGGTCAAGGCCGATCTCTCGCGCCACATCCCCGAAGCGGTCGCACAACTGCGTCACCAGCGTCTCATCGAGCGGAATGAAGAGGATGAACGCGATGATGTGTTTGTGACGCCCCATGCGGGCGCTCACGATCCGGAACGCATTGACCCACACCAGGTCCGTGAACCGGGCCTGCCGATAGAGGTCAGCGTAGTCACTGCGCAAATCCTCGTCGACTGACGATGCCAGTGTTTCGGGCGCCGGGTCGAGGACAGCCTCGAGCAGCGGCTGGGTTTCCGGTGCGGTCAAAATTTCGTACGGCGCCCGGCTGCCCTCGGCCGCGCGCAGGAGATCCAGCGCCTCACCCTCGACCAATCGCGGCAACCCGAGGACAATTTTCCGGTATAGCGCCTGGTCGATCGCGTTGCGTCCGGCCAGGCGATGCACAGACTCCCTGCCGCATTTGTCGGCCACGACATACACTCCAAAACCAATCCCCAGATCATCCGGCAGAACCTGTTTGACCTTTTTAAACAGGTTGAGGTCGGGGGAAAGGAAAGCAGCCATGTAGTGCGGGCCGAGGACGGCAACAGCAAGACCAATCCGACGCACCGCTAGATCGCGGGCAAACCGGAGCGCCGGCTCGATTGCGTCGAACGGAACGATCATTCCCTCCTCGTCGCCCGTCACGGGCTGAAGCCGGACGACTGCGCGCGTGCACACGCCCGGGATTTCCTGCACGCGGTGCCGGTATGCCAGAAGCTTTGTCCCCAGGCCTTCGGAGTCGGACAGCCGGAAGCGGCGCCCCTCGCGATCCACGAACTCCATGTCGAGTATGTGATCCGCGCCCATGCCATAGGCGGTCGACCAGGTGGAAAATAGCCCGGTGCAGATGATGTTGCCGATGACCGTTGCCGCCGGCTCGGCGACGTTCACCCGGAACCCGCGCAGTGATGCCTGGCGCTGCAGTTCGAACGAAGTGACACCGGGCCCGATAGTGACACTCCAGTTGCCGATATCAAACGAGATCTCCCTCATACGCACCATGTCCAGGACGAGGCCTGCACTGAAGACCTGGCCGTAAACGCTCCCGCCATTTCCGCGTACGGCAAAAGGAATGCCGCCGCGGGCCGCTCGCCTCACAATTTCCTCCACCTGCTCGGTGGAACCGGGGAGAACGACAGCGCGCGGCATCCGCATCTCGGTGAGAGGAAATGGATCATTCGCGTAGGTGACCAGGATTGCGGGATCGTTCGAAGCCCACTCCGCGCCGACGATTGCGCGCAGATCCTCTACGAGCGAGTCTTGCGGCGGACGCGCGATCGCCTGGCCCGAACGAACGTGATCCCGGACAGCATCCTTTAAAGCGGCCATCACACCCAGCGGCCGGAGTCCCGTGTAGAAATGGCATTGGACCTCGCATGCCCCGCACAGATCGCAGGAATCCGCGATTTCGAGCAGACCTTCCGTTACCGGGATAATGCCTCGGGCTAATGCATCGGCGAGATCCATGCGCCCTTGCGGATAATATGCCACATAGTGCTTTGCCGTCCCAGCTGGGCAGAGCCCGGTTCCCAGGTAGTCAATCTTGCACATGGCGTAATGGCGGCACTGCGATGCGGTCCAGCGAATATGCTCGTCCATCGTGTATCCCCCCCTGAATGCGGCCAGTTTGCCCCATGTTCCCGTTCAGAGGAAGAGCTTTTTCCATCGGGAGCCTTGCCTGGAATCCTGGAGAGTTCTGGAGAAGAGTTCTGGACACCCACTTTTTTGAAGTGAAGAGTTGGAGAGTTCTGGACACCCACTTTTTTGAAGTGAAGAGTTGGAATCCTGGACACCCATTTTTTT
>JAFNAG010000377.1 GCA_017860135.1 Acidobacteriota bacterium | reverse complement strand
TCCCCCTTCCGCTCAAGAGCGGTCGGCATGTTGGTCGTGCGGAAGCCGCGGTCCATCTTGATGCCGCCAAACTCCTGCGAGAAGAAGAAGAACAGCTTGTCTTTGTTGGCGTTGAACTTGTTGGGGATGAAGACCGGACCGCCGATGGAGTAGCCGGTGATGCGGTAACGGTACGGACTTTTTTTGACGCTGTTCCGGTTGTTGAAGAAGTCGTTGGCGTTCAGGCTTTCGTGGCGGTAGAAGTCGTAGGCCGATCCGTGGAAGTCGCGGCTTCCGCCCTTGGTGACGATTGTGATCGTGCCGCCGCCCATCCTTCCGTACTCGGCCTGGTAGTTGCTCGACAGGACCCTGACTTCGTCTACAGCTTCCATGTTGGGCTCGTAGTGCATGCCCGTGTTGTTCCCGGTGTCCAGGACGTTGATGCCGTCCACCGTCACGTTCTTTGTGTTCGAGGCGTTTCCGTTGACCGTGATATTAACGGCGGCGTTGGGATCGACGGCTTCTCTGCCCGCCCCCGCCGACACGTCTACCACGCCCGGAATCGTGGCCAGAAACGACATCAGATCTCGCCCCTTAATGGCAATCTCGTTGAGTTGGTTCCCGGTAATCGTGCCGGATCTTTCGGCGCTGGCTAATTGTATCGACGCCGCCTCGGCGGTCACGGTCACGGTTTCCCTCGTTTCGCCGACGCTGAGCACCAATCTTCCCAACGTGCGCATCTCGCTGGACAAGACCACCACATTCTCGATCGTCAGCGCCTTAAAGCCCGCGGCCGTGATCGAAAGCTTGTAATCGCCGGACAGGACGTTGGCGAAAGTGAAGCCTCCGTCCCCCACACTTGCCGCCGTAGCCCTCTGGCCCGTCGCGGCGTTCGTCAAGGTGCAGCTTGCACCAACGACCACGGCGCCCGACGAATCCACCACGGTGCCCTTCACAGAACTGGTGACAATCTGCCCCATGGCAAGGCTTACCGCCAGCAGGCAGATAAGAATCCCCGTACATGCAACTCTCATTCAAACCTCCCCGTCAGAAGTTGTCTCAGATCAAGTCCACACCCTGACACCCAATACCACCCACAGGAACCGCTACGAAGCGCTCTACTTCGTCCGTCTATTCGGTTCCGTTTGGCCTGACCTGAACGCTGCGCAGCATTTTAAACATGTCCGGTTCCGTTGTCAAGGGGGGGATCCGACCGAGGTCGTTAACAGATGTGTCCGGTCCGATTCACACATGATCTGTCCGCTTTGAGATTGCGGCAGGGGAAGCTGGTGGGGTGCAAGAAGACCAGCAGTACCCAGCCGCGGAAATGGAGCGGATGATGAAACTACAAGACGTGCTACTGAAGGCGATGACGAAGAAGATCAAATGACAGACGAAACCGTCTGTCCCACATTGCAGCGCAAGGACTTCCGAACCGCTGGGACAGGCGGTTCCGCCTGTCGGGCGATTTTCTCACGGCTTCTCATGCCGGCGGCTTCTGTCGGCAAGACCGCCGAAGACCTGGAGCGTGGGTGCGAGGGCGGACGGCTACTTCTTGAGCCAGACCAACCCCGCACCCACAGAGCGCGGCGAAACTCAGGCTAGCAGCGGCGGCGAGCCGCTCAGTCCATTCCTGCCGGAAGACGGAAGCCCTTCACCTTGGTCCGAATGGACCAAGCCTCCTTCTCCCCGACCATGTACAGGATGTCCCCGTTCTTCCCGCCGAAAGTGACGCTGACCGGGTACTGCGGGCACCAGATGTTGCCGACGAACGCCCCGGTCTTGTCGAAGATCTGAACTCCCATCAAGGTCGCCACGTAGACTCGCCCGTCCATGTCCACTGCCATCCCGTCGGCGCGAGAGTCGAAGCGGTTTACCGGGTCCGCGGCGCTCAGCACCGCGCCAGTCAAATTGAACATGGCGAACTTGCGCTTGCCCGTCAGTGAGCCGTCGCTCTGGACATCGTAAGCATAGAGGAAGTTTTCGCCCGGCTGGAGCCAGGTATTGTTCACGTAGAAGGTCTTGCCATCCGGTGAGATCTCCACCCCGTTCGGCATGGAGTACTCGCCCGCCGGAACAACCACCTTGGTTGTGCCGTCCGGCGCGATGTAGTAAACCTGCTTGCCCGGCTGGCTCTTCTTGGATTCAGGCGTGAATTGCGGGTCGGTGACGTAGAGTCCGCCCTTGGAGTCCATCACCGTGTCGTTGGGGCCGTCAATCGCCGTGTCGCCGACCTTGCTGAGCACGGTTCGGATCAGCTTGCCGCTGGCCGGGTCGACTTCGATCACGCGGTGGCCGAACATGTCGCAAACCAGGAGGTTCCCGTCCTTGGACGCAATCGTCCCGTTGGTCTGCATGCCCTTGGAGAGCACCTTCCACTTGCCGTCGGGCTCCATGACGATCAGCCGGCTGCGCGCCGGGCTGCCGGTCCAGTCGCCCTTGGAAGGATCTTTGAAGTACATGTCCGAGAAGTAGAGCTTGCCCTTGAGCCAGGTCGGGCCCTCGGTGAACGTGAAGCCGTCCGCCAGCTTGACGGGTTTGGCGTCCGGCGCAACCACCTGCCCGTAGAGCACGCTCTGCTTATCCGCCCGCTCGACGTAGTCGGGCCGCACAGGCCAGAAAACGTCGAGCTCATCACACCCAAACTCGCCATTCCTGGCCGAATGCACCATCCCGCCCGGCAACAGCAGCGTGGTGCGCTCCTTCTCTGTCATCAAGGCGGACCCATCCAGCACTCCCTCGGTCAGCGACCCGCGCAGCACCGTCGAGAGCTGGTGCTCGGGATGATTGTGTATGGGGAAGTAGGAATTCGGGTCCATGCGGATGACACTCAGCATGGCGTTTTGGCCCCAGATCAGGCGGGAATTCGCCGCGCTGCGCTGGTAGCTGAGAGATTTGTCCGGATCGGTCACCGGCGTGAGTTGGATCTCACTCAGGCGATAGACCTGGCCTGCAGCCAAGGATGGCTTCACGCCCTGGTCCGGGAAGCCGACCTTCGCGCCGTCAGGCAGGGCGACTCCGGCCAACTTCAACAGGTCAACGCGCACCGGCGAGAAGACTTCCATCGCCTTCAGGCCGCCAGGCCCTGCCTTGAGGGTCCTGGTCGTCCCCGGGGTGAGGTACAGGACGGAGTCCGCGGCTAGTTGCAGTGTTTTGCCGCCGACGTCACAGGTCCCTGACCCCTCCTGAACCACGGTGATGACCTCCTCGTTGAGTTGCTGAGAAGGGTACGTGGCGTCCTTTTCCATCTCCAGCGCCTCGAGCAACGCGCCCTTGCTCCAGGCAAGCGTCGCCGTCACCCCCGGGGCAAGCGTGACCTTCGGGTACGCGCTCAACGGCTGGGCCTTGCCCTCTTCCACCTTCAACGGTACGTCCGTCTCCGGGACAGACCGGCTGCGCATCTTGATATTGTTTTCCTTCTCCAGCCGGGAGTTGGTTTCACGCCACGGTTCGCCGCTCTTTCTGGAACAGGCAGCGAACGCCAGAGAGACCGCTGTCAGCAAAACAAGCCATCGACTATTCATTGCTAACCTTCTTTCTGACCGAACGGCTAACTTGCGGGTCTAGCCGTACGGAATCTTATGTAGCCCGGAATTCCGAACCATCGTACCAGCCCGGCCGCCATGCGGGCAGGGGCCAGTCCGCCGGGACGGAACCCACCTTCACGGGAGAACTGTTCCGTTCGAGTTTGGAGTAGTAGGCGGCCAGCAGGCACTGGAATTTTGCCCGTATGGCGTCCAGCGGCTGATACTGAGCCCGACTCTCGAACATTCGCTGGATGTCCAACAGTTGGCCGAAGAAGCGGGTGTAATTGTTGGCTGCGTCCGGCATGCTGGCTGAAATGGTTCCCTGACTGCCGACGATGGTAAGACTGAAGGCATCCGGTCTCCCTGCGTGCATGGACGCAACAAATGGCCGCCGCTTCTCGGTCCTTGGATAAACGTAGTTGATATCCAGAAACCCTACCTTGCGGACGTCGTCGGCAATCATGCTGACCGAGTCCACGTCGTAACCGAGAACCTTCAGCGCCATGTACGGAAGGTGGAAATGCGGCTCGTCGGTTACCTGCGCGGTTCCGAAGACACCCTGAATCTCGCCGATGTTCCTGAGCCTGGACGCCAGCGCGTCCGCCTCGCGGTAGTGTTCAAACGGCACGGTGGCCATGATCGGCGTACTGTGCTTGGCGGCGAGCTCGAGCATTTGGTCGAGGTGCGTCAACGTGTCGGCCCAGTGGCGTTGAAGGAAGCAGGGGATTCCGGCCTCCAGGTAGGGACGCAGCATCAGATGCTGCCAAGGGACGTTGTTGAGGTCGCCGTTCAGGACCGCGTCCACCTTGCCGACCATGCCGTCATAGCGGTCAACAACTTCGCAGCCCCACTGAGTGGCGAAATCCTGAGCTTTCTTGACATTTTTGTCCCACACATGCGTGGGCCTCATGCGGAGCACGCTCGTGCCCAGTTGTTTCCCTTTGGGACTCAGCAGATCTGCCCAAATGCCCCAGAATGTGTAGTCGAGTCCGAAGACGCCGACCTTCATCGGCTCAATGGCAGCACCCGCGGCGCCCGCGAGGGCGGGAAACGCCCCCATCGCACTGGCGACGCTAGAGGCAGCCAACATGAATTCCCGACGGCTCGAATAAGAACGCTGCGGCATTGTGCTAAGTCTCCTGTCTTGGCCGCTCACGACACTCGGGGTTCCTCCTGGCAGTCGCGAGCAGCAGCGATTATACATGTTTCCGGGAAGTCCTTCAAATCCTCCGGTACAGCCAGAGTCCCGATTCTACCGCAGATCCGCAATGCCGACTCGTCTTTGCTGCGGGAGGCCAGGCATGGGCCTTGGCCCTGGCCTGCGCGGACCGCTTCGGCGGGAGTAGAGTATAGG
>JAFNAG010000121.1 GCA_017860135.1 Acidobacteriota bacterium | reverse complement strand
TAGCGGCGGCGGAATCACCGGATGGCCAGACACGTGAAGTGCCCCGTTGTCGCAGTCCATGGCGACTACGATCCCCATCCGTCCGCCTCCATCGGGCCCCTCGCCGGCGTGTTCATGGAATTCCGGTTCGTTCTCCTCAAAAAATGCGGTCACCGCCCCTGGCTGGAACATCACGCCCGTGACGAGTTTTTTAAGGTAATAGGAGCTGAGGTGGCGTCTCCTGGTGCGTTGTGCTCCTTTACCAAGGTCTCGGAATAGACAGGCCGCATCTGAAAACTCGGATGTATCTGGACGGGGGATTGTCCGGTTTGCCGCCTTATAGGACATTTGCAGTTCAAGGTGAAAGGTGGTGCATTCCGGATTCGGTCGCGGCCTGCTTCCCGAAAGGAAGTTGCACGGGCCGATCAGGGATGGTACCGGATTGCGCGGAGCAGGGACCGGGCCCGCGCAAGATCCTCCTCTTCCGTGCGGGATCCAAAGCGGACACGGTTATATATATCCGTGAGGGAAAGCAGGTCGCCGCCGAACGGCGCCCCTGCCTGCTGCCGGGCGAATTCCCGCGGCGTCTGGCTCCCGCCGCGTTCCAAGCCGCGCCGCCGGAGCAGGATCAGGGCCTCCTCGTAAATGCCGGCGATGGCTGAACGACGCCTGGCCTCGGACCGACCGCCTCCGGAAATCGGGAGGGCCCGGCGTACACGGGACAAGCCGCGCCTGAGGCCGCCTTTGAACACGAATGCAAGCACCAGCAGGCACGCGAGGGTGATTCCACAAATAGCCCGGGATCCGGAGTGCGGGCGGGCGAGCCCGTTCCGGATGCTGCCTCCGGCCTGCACCGTCGCCGCGCGGGCCGCATTCCCGTAGTCCCGTAAAGTCGTAAATCCGGTGCGCAGCAGAGAGGACTGCTTCCGGAGATCATAATTCACAACGTCGTCCGTCCACCAGAGGTCGAGAGCGTCGAATACCCCGGCCGCCGCCTGCAGGAAAAAGGATCTTCGTCCTTCGGGCTCTCCCGGAGTCGGATCAAACGCCACCCAGCCGACCCCGGCAAACCACGCCTCCACCCAGCTGTGTGCGTTGTATTGCCGCACGGTCCAGTGGCCGGAGAGCCTGTTGTATTCGCCTGAACGGAACCCGTTGATCAGGCGCGAGGGGATGCCGAGCCGCCGGAGCATGACGGCCATTGCCGAGGCGAAATACTCGCAGTGGCCGCGGCGGATATCGAACAGAAACATCGCGACCGGATCCGGATGGTCGGGCGTGCCCTTCAGGTCGAGACTGTACCCGTACGCGGAGCGCAAATGAGCTTCGAGGAGGAGAGCCTTTTCGTAGGGAGTGTCGGCGGATTCGGTCACCCGGTTTGCCAGGACGCCGATGCGCGGATCGATGGCGGGCAGCTGGAGACAGCACGCCCGGATGTCATCGGGAGGCGGGCCGTGACTGCCCGCGATGTGCAACGGGTCCAGACGGGTGATATCCGAAACCACCGAATAGCGGACCTGGGCATCCCGAGGCGTTCGCGAAAAAACGTTCTCAGACGCGTCGCGTTCGAGCCAGCCGAGATCTCCCGAAACTGCCAGCATCCGGTGGCTTCCGAACACTACGTCCGTGACGATCGGCTCCAGGAGGAAAGTCTGCACGAGCAGTTCCGGCCCCTGCGTATATTCCTGCAGCTTGAAAAACCCGGCCTGGGTCGGGATGCGGAACCTCTCCTTGCTGCTTCGGCTCCAGGATCTGCCGTCAAAGCGATCCAGCGCAATACCGCGCCATTTCAAGTCCGGTGGCAGCCGGGCGGGTGCGCTGTCCACCCTGACCTTCATGACAGGCTCTCCGGACTCCTTGATCCTGCCGATGGCTCCGAGCGCGACCGTTTCAGAGAATCCGCTCAATGCCACGGGATGTCCGGACGGCGGGAACGAGACTCCCGGGAAAGCCCGCGGGAAGAGGAAGAAAAAGGGAACCGCCAGGAGGATGACTGCGGCGGCCAGCACAAGCGTGAGGGCGACTGCCGTGCCGGATGGGAATCCGGTGTAGAGTTCATAGCCCGTCCCCTTCAGCCTTTCTGATACCACGACCGGTTGGATGGCGCCGCTTTTGAGAGCGTCTGCGCCACATCGCTTCATATCGAAGAGCAGGAGCGAGCCGGCTGCGAACGTTACAAAAAGCATCAGGCAGATGACGAAAATCAGTTCCGTCGTCAGGGCGGCGGCGATGAGCAGGGAACCGCAACATGCGAGCAGTTCATGGAGAAAGGCCCGGTCTTCGTCGTGCGTGATAAGCCTCAACACGAGCAGGAATATCAGCAGGTGCAACGTGCTCAACAGCAGGGACTTCGAAAGGTAGCGGTAGTCCAGGAAGTAAATGGGCAGGTATGACAGGATGATACTCCTCCAGGCCCACTCCGGGAGCAACTGTCGCACCCGGGCCGTGTCCAGGAACCAGCTGGCAATGATGAGACAGCCCGGGAGGAGAATCAGGACCGGGCTGAGCACCCCCGCGATCGCGACTGCCAGGAACGCGGCCGCGATCAGGCCGCTCGAGGATAGCCTGTAGAATGTTGCAAAGCTCATAGCTCGTCGTAATAAAAAACACGCGAGGCACGCCACACCGGAGCCGGCAGCGTCCCTCTCGGACGGGATGTAATGATGATCTTGAAGACCTTCTCCGTAAAGATCCGGCTCAGATCTTCCTTCTGGATGCTCCCTGAGAATGCCTCTACCGGGTCCGGCGACTTTTCGGGCCCGTGAGGCTCGATTTCCACCACTGCCAGCAGGCGGAGGATGCGGTAGAGATGGTCGGCCCCGGATCCGCGCGGCACATATTCGCGGGGCGTGAGGTATTCAAAATCCGCGCCCTCGCGGGCGAAATGGGCGGCCAGGCTGGCGGCGAGGGAAACCGCCTTTTCGAATTTGCCGGGCGCGCCGGGCCCGGGGTCATGATTTACCGTGTCGAGGATCAGGCAGAACTCGCTCTCCTCTTCTCGAGTGAACTCCCGGGTCATCAGTTTGCCGGTTTTGGCAGTCGCTTTCCAGTGGATGAGCCGCGCGCTTTCCCCCTCCCGGTAGGCGCGGATCGAGTGCAGGCTCTCGCCTTGACCCAGGCGCCTTCCCTCGAGTTTTCCGGGCCGGAAAGGGAGCAGGTGGAGTTCGGAAGAGACCTCCCGGATCGAAGGGTATACCAGGACTTCGCCGGTGACCCGGATGCGCTCTCCGCGCCGGAACCAGCCGAAGGGAAACCGCGTCGAAAGGCGGATACCTTCGAGACGATATTCGCCTCGCCGTGCAAAGGACTGCGTGATCAGCATCGAGCGTGTCTCGCCGGGCGGCACGGCAGGGAAATACGCGGCATGCTGCAGCACGGGCGCCTTGTACCGGGTTTCCGGCGGTGCGCCGGATGGTCGCGCAAGCACCCCGGCATACCACGCGGAACGCCGTCTGACGCGGAGCAGCGCCACATCCTCGACCAGGGTCGAGAACGAGGTGATCCAGCGCTTCTGGTTGGTGAGAGAGATTTTCAGCGACACTTTCTCGCCTTCGAAGACATTCTGGGGCACGCGCACGGAGACGAAGATCGCTCGCAGCGACTGGCGGGCGGCGATGCCCGAGATCAGTGCGGCAGAGAGGAGCAGAGCGAGGATCAGGTAGAGGAGATTGTTACCCGTGGTGACGGCGGCGGCAGCGATCAGGAATGTGGCCAGGATCATCATGCCGCCCGCAGGCGTGATGCCGAAGGAAAACGTGGGGCGCCAGCGGCTCAGATCCGCTTTTTTTGCCGCATCGGGAGGCATCGCGAGCGCTGCCGCGCACACCGCGGCAAGCCCGGCCGCCACGGACAGGATTCCCATCGCCGTGCCGGCTCCCTGCCAGGCGTCGGGAGTGGCAAGCGGCAGGAGCAGCGCGGCCAGGTGCGCCGGAGCCATGGGGGCATTACAGCGGGATTTCGATGCTCTGGAGAATCTCAGCAAGGATTTCCTCGGCCTCTCCACTGCTTTTGTTGGGTGTGGAGTATTTCGCGCTGACGATCACGCGGTGGGACAGAACGGGCAGCGCCATGCTCTTGATATCGTCGGGAATGCAATAGTCCCGCCCTTCGTAACAGGCGGCCGCCTGCGCCGCACGCTGCAGGGCCAGCGAACCGCGCGGGCTGACCCCTGCGAGGAGGAACTCGCTCTGCCTCGTGGCTTCCACGATTGTGAGGATGTAGTCCAGCAGCGAATCCTCCACGGCAACAGAGGCGACGGCCCGTTGTGCTTCGATAATGTCTGCCGCCTGCAATACCGGATGAATCTGATCGACCATCGGACGGAGGTTCTGCAGCCGCAGGATCTCCTTTTCCGCTCCCGCCTCGGGATAGCCCATGCGAATGCGGAGCATGAAGCGGTCGAGTTGGGACTCCGGAAGCGGGTAGGTGCCGTGATGTTCGATGGGATTCTGGGTGGCCACGACCATGAATGGCTGCGGCAGGCAGTATGTCTGGTTGTCCACGCTGATCCGGCCCTCGCTCATAGCCTCCAGAAGCGCGCTTTGCGTCTTGGGGGTCGTGCGGTTGATCTCATCGGCCAGCACAACATTGGCGAAGATCGGGCCGCGCCGGAACTCGAAACACTGCCCGGCCTGGCTGAACACGGAAATTCCGAGAATATCCGACGGGAGCAGATCGCTGGTGAACTGGATGCGCCGGAAGGTGCAGTCAAATGCCCGCGCCAGCGAGCGGGCAAGCGTGGTTTTTCCGACTCCAGGCACATCCTCGATCAGCAGGTGGCCGCCGGCCAGCAGGGAGATGATGGCCAGCCTGACCGCTTCGGGCTTACCCCGCACCACGGTCTCAATGGCTACCTGCAGATTTTTAATCCTGAGGCTGAGATCAACGGCGCCGGGCATGAATCGCCTTTCAGAACAGATTCTTCTGTGGTGCGCGGGGCTCGATCCTGAAATGCTCGAAAGCCCTGCGCGTCGCCGTGCGTCCGCGGGGCGTGCGGTCCAGGAAGCCGACCTGGATGAGATAGGGCTCGTAGATGTCCTCGATCGTGTCTTCGTCCTCGCTGATCGCAGCCGAGAGCGCTCCGATGCCGACCGGCCCGCCGTTGTACTTCTCCAGTATGGTGAGCATCAATTTCCGGTCGATTTCGTCGAATCCGTAAGTGTCGACGTCCATCATCTGCAGGGCAGCCATCGCGACCGGGCGGGAGACGCGGCCGTCGGCCTTGACCTCCGCATAGTCGCGGACGCGCCTGAGAAGCCGGTTGGCGATGCGCGGCGTGCCGCGGCAGCGGGCGGCGATTTCGTCGGCGCCGCCGTCGTCGATCTCCACCCCGAGCAGGGCCGCCGACTGCCGGACGATGACGCTCAGCTCTGTGTGGCTGTAAAACTCGAGCCGGTGGATGATGCCGAAGCGCGCCCGCAGCGGCGCGGTGATGAGCCCGGCGCGCGTCGTCGCGCCGATCAGCGTGAAGCGCTGCAGAGGCATTTTGATGGAGCGCGCCCCCGGGCCCTCACCGATCATGATGTCGATGTAGAAGTCCTCCATCGCCGGATAGAGGATCTCCTCAATCGCCGGATGCAGGCGGTGGATCTCGTCGATGAACAGGATGTCGCTTTTCTTGAGGTTGGTCAGCAGCGCCGCCAGGTCCCCGCGTTTCTCGATGACCGGACCGCTGGTCGTCCGGATGTTCACGTTCATTTCATTGGCGATCACGGTGGCCAATGTTGTTTTTCCCAGCCCGGGGGGGCCGTACAGGAGGACATGGTCCAAGGCCTCCTGGCGCCTGCTGGCAGCCTGAATGCTGATCTCGATGTTTTCCTTGACCTTGTCCTGCCCGATGTACTCGTGGAGATGCCTGGGACGCAGACTGAGCTCGAAGGACTTTTCTTCGCTGCGTGCAACCGGGCTCAGCAGGGTGTGATCCGAAGCGTGTTTTTTTTCCATCATGGACAATCTTCAACCTGCCGCTATCCGGCCAGCATCTGCAGCGTCTGTCGGAGCAAACCCTCGAAGGAACGCTCGGCACTCCCTGAGCGCAGCACGGTCGAAAGCGCTTTTTCCGCGCCGGCTCTGGGGTATCCGAGGTTCACCAGCGCCGACAAAATGTCCTCCTGCATCCCGTCCCGCCCGGCGGGAGTCCCTGCGGCCCGCACCTGTTCCGGCAACAGGAACGGCGTGACCTGGCCCTTCAGTTCGAGGATCAGCCGTTCCGCCGTCTTGCGCCCGACTCCGGGGATCGCTGTGAGCCGCAACAGGTTTCCCTCAGCAATCGCCTGCGCGAGCTCTTCCACCCTGGCTCCGGACAGGATGGATACAGCCAGTTTGGGACCGATGCCGCTGATCGAGATCAGCTTGAGAAACAGGTCTTTTTCCCGCTGGGTGCAGAATCCGAACAGAGCCAGAGCGTCCTCGCGGACGTGCGTGTGCACCTTCAGCATCACCTCGTGGCCCTCTTCCGGGAGTTCATAGAAGCTCGTCAGAGGGATGCACAATTCGTAACCCACTCCCTGAACATCCACCAGCGCCAGGTTGGGTTTCTTCTGCAACAGTTTTCCTTTGAGTTGCCCTATCATGTGATGATCGCCGCGCTTGCTCAAACGCACGTAAACATAGCACAACTAAGCGCGGACAGTCACGAACGTTGGGGGAACCAGCACGGCGCCGGCAAAGTCGCAGCCTCGCTTTCCCCGGCCGGGCATTCCGAGCCGCGCGCGTCAGCAAGCAGGTGATCCCCAGGAATTGCATGGTACCCGCTCCCCTGCGTTCGCGGCTCCGTGCGGCCCTGCAAGCGCTGCAATCCTGTCCAATCCCCACATCCGTATCCGATGAATGTGTTCGGGTGCAATCGGAAGTGAGACGCAACAAAAGAGAATCTGTCAATTATTATTTGTCAATTGTCATTTGGGGGCTCGGCAGGTTGGCTCTGCGCTCGGGTACTTCACCCGCCCCGAACGCGATCAGGACCGCACCGGCTGAAGGTTTGCAGCGGCCGGATGACAAACGACCATTGGCCATTGATACATCTTTTCTCGTGGATCGTTGCGCGACCTGAATTTTGCGAGGATTGAGCCTCAATTCCGATTGCACCCAATGTATTCTGGCAGATTCTTTGTGGCGGGCGGGTTGTGTATAATGAAACGTCGCTTGTCTTTCCCGAGAGCCCGGCCGGGATCCTTGGCGAGACGCGAAGTGCCTGAGCAGGAAGGATGGGGCCTTCATTCTGTCGCTTCCGTGATCAGGCTCGGATCGGAGGCAGGATGCCGGAAATCGATTTTCACGAAGAATGCGGCGTTTTCGCCATTGTCTCTCATCCCGAAGCGTCACGCCTGGCATATCTCGGCCTGTATGCGCTGCAGCACCGCGGCCAGGAGGCTGCCGGAATCGTAAGTTCCGACGGCAAGAATCTGTTGCAGCAGAAGGGGATGGGGCATGTCGCGGAGGTCTTCGACGAATCACGCCTGGAGAACTTGAAAGGCGACTCGGCGATCGGGCACGTGCGCTATTCCACGGCAGGGGAGAGCTCCGTTGCCAACGCGCAACCGATCCTTGTCGATTGCTGGCGCGGGCCGATCGCTCTGGCTCACAACGGCAACCTGGTGAATGCCGGCGCCCTGCGCCGCGAACTGGAGCGGGACGGCGCGATCTTCAATTCGAGCAGCGACAGCGAAGTCATCCTCCACCTGCTCTGCCGCTCCAAGCGGCGGACCATTCTCGAAGCCTTCGCCGAGGCGCTTCGCCTGCTCCAGGGGGCGTATTCGCTGGTGGTGCTGACGCCGGAATCCCTGCTCGTGGCGCGCGACCCGCGCGGCTTCCGGCCGCTCTGCCTGGGGCGCGTCGACGGCCGTCATGTGTTCGCTTCCGAGACCTGTGCCTTCGATCTCATCGATGCCGCCTACATCCGGGACGTCGAGCCGGGTGAAATCCTGGTGGTCGAAGGGGACAGCCTCGAGTCCCACTTTCTCCTGCCGAGGGAGAAACCGGCGCACTGCATTTTCGAACACATCTATTTCAGCCGGCCCGACAGCATCGTTTTCGGCCGGAACGTCATTGCGAGCCGGCGCCTGCTGGGAACGTACCTGGCCATGGAAAGTCCCGTCGAGGCAGACGTGGTGGTGCCTGTGCCCGACTCCGGCGTTTCCGCCGCACTCGGATATGCGCAGCAGAGTGGTATCCCCCTGGAATTCGGCCTGATCCGGAATCATTACGTCGGCCGGACCTTCATCGAGCCGCGGCAATCGATCCGGAATTTCGGGGTCAAGGTCAAGTTGAATCCCGTGCGTGAGATTCTCCGCGACAAACGCGTCATCCTGGTGGATGACTCGATCGTGCGCGGCACCACCAGCAAGAAGATCGTGCACATCATCCGCGCCGCCGGAGCGAAAGAGATTCATGTGCGCATCACTTCCCCGCCGATCGTGGGTCCCTGCTATTACGGCATCGACACGCCGACCAAGGGCGAGCTGATCGCATCCTTCAAATCCGTCGCGGAGATCGAGAAATTCATCGGTGCGGATTCCCTGCGTTACCTCAGCCTGGAATCGCTGCTCCGGTCCGTGGGGGAAGGGGACCGCTACTGCAGCGCCTGCTTCACCAACCGCTATCCGACTGACGTTGTCCAGCAGGATCGCCAGAAGGAGTTATTTGGAAAGCCACTTGTCGAGGACCCCCGTTCCACCTCATGATCTCTCGAGCGCATGCATGGACAGACCGAATTCCGATAGAATGACATATGCCGGAGCCGGCGTGGATATCGATGCCGCGACCGAGGCCAAGAGGCGCATCCGGAGCCTGGCCCGCGCCACCTTCACCCCCGGTGTGCTGACCGACATCGGCAGCTTCGGGGCGCTGTTCCGGTTCGGGACGGAGCGCTACCGGGAGCCGCTGCTGGTAGCGAGTTGCGATGGCGTGGGCACCAAACTCAAGATCGCATTCCTGACCGGCGTCCACAACACAGTGGGATACGATCTGGTTTCGCACTGCGTGTCCGATATTCTGGTCCAGGGCGCCCGGCCGCTCTTCTTCCTCGACTATATCGCATGCGGAAGGCTCGAGGCCGATGTCGTGGAACAGGTCGTCTCCGGCCTCTCGCTGGGCTGCAGGGAAGCGGGCTGTGCGTTGATAGGCGGCGAGACCGCGGAAATGCCCGATTTTTATGCTCCCGGAGAGTACGACCTGGCGGGTTTCATCGTGGGTGTGGTAGAACGCTGCCGGCTCGTGGACGGGACCCGCATCCTACCGGGCGATCAACTGCTGGGGCTCGCCTCCGCCGGCCTGCACACAAACGGCTATTCACTGGCGCGCCGCCTCTTTTTTGACCGGCTCAGCCTGGGCGCCGGCGAACCCGTGCCGGAGCTCGGCGCCACGGTCGGCGAAATCCTGCTGGCGCCGCACCGGAGCTACTTCCGGCTCCTGGAGCCCCTGCTGGATGCGGGCGTGTTGAAAGGAATGGCCCATATCACCGGGGGCGGCATCACCGACAACCTGCCGAGAATACTCCCGCGGGGCACCGCCGCGGAAGTGCGCAAAGGATCGTGGCCGGTGCTGCCCGTTTTCGAGTATCTGCGCAGAATGGGGGACATCGAAGAGGCGGAGATGTTCCGCACCTTCAACATGGGGATCGGCATGATCCTGGTCGTCGCTCCGGAGGATTCGGCCCGCGTGATGCAGCACTTCCAATCCCGGCGCGAACCCGTCTTTGAAATCGGATCGGTAACGCGTGGCGACGGGGCAGTCCATTATGCGAATGGCGGCTGAACCGCGCCGCTCCGGGAGGTGAGGGAGCAACATGGAAAATCGGAAACTCGCAGTTCTGCTTTCTGGACGCGGTTCGAACTTCCTCGCCATTCACGAGGCCATCCGACGCGGAGATCTGCGTGCGGAAATCTGCTGCGTCCTCAGCAATGTTGCGGAGGCTGCCGGGCTGGCACGCGCGCGGGAGTTCGGGTACCCGGGTCTCTTTCTGCCCTCCAAGGGAGTCGAGAGAGCGGAATTTGACCGCCGCATGCTTGCGGCGTTGCGCCCGATGGATCCGGCGCTGATCTGTCTGGCAGGATTCATGCGCGTGCTCTCGCCGGAGTTTGTCGCTGCGTACCGCGGGCGCATCCTGAACATCCATCCCGCCCTCCTGCCGTCGTTCCCCGGCCTTCACGCCCAGCGGCAGGCGCTCGAGTATGGTGTCCGGATCACCGGTTGCACGGTTCATCTGGTGGACGAGGGCGTCGATACCGGGCCGATCCTCCTGCAGCGCGCCGTGGAAGTCCAGGAGGGAGATTCCGAGGAGACGCTTTCCGCCAGAATCCTGAAGCAGGAGCACGACATATACTGGCGGGCGATCGCCATCATGCTGGAGCGGCGAGGGAACACCGGTCTTCAGACTTCAAGCCCCGGACCTCAGAATTAGGGCATGGGAGCTTTCCGGAGGACGCGGCTTCCACCACGGAAGTCCCGCATTTCAAGATCTGAGGCCTGGCATCGAACATCTCGCACCGGGCGTCTGAAGTCTGAGGTCTGAAGTCTGAGGTCTGATCATGCGAAATGCTCGAGAACAGCTGGAATATTTGGCCAAAGGCGCGGTCGAGATTATCAGCGAGGAAGAAGCGGTACAGAAATTCGCAAAGTCGATTCGCAGCGGCGTGCCGCTGAAGGTCAAGGTTGGATTTGATCCCACGGCTCCCGACCTGCACCTGGGGCATGCGGTGTTGCTGCGGAAAATGAAACATTTTCAGGATCTCGGCCACACGGTCATATTCCTGATCGGGGACTTCACCGCGTCGATCGGCGATCCCACGGGCAGGTCGCGGACGCGGCCGCCGCTGACCACCGAGGAGATCCGCGCGAACGCCGAGACCTTCAAGAGCCAGGTATTCAGGATTCTCGACCAGCGTCGCACGGTGGTCGATTTCAACAGCCGCTGGCTCGGGACGCTCGCGTCATCCGACTGGATCCGGCTCTGTTCGCGCTACACGGTTGCGCGCATGCTGGAGCGCGACGATTTCAGCAAAAGGCTGAAAAACAACGTCCCGATTTCCCTACACGAACTGCTCTATCCGCTGGCGCAGGCATACGACTCCGTCGCTCTGGCGGCGGACTTCGAATTTGGCGGCACGGATCAGAAATTCAATCTGCTCGTCGGGCGCGACATCATGCGCGAGTTCGGCCAGGAGCCTCAGGTCGTTTTGACAACACCTCTGCTCGAAGGCACGGACGGGGTTGAAAAGATGAGCAAATCACTCGGCAATTACATTGCGTTCACGGATCCGCCCCAGGAGATCTTCGGCAAGGTGATGTCGATATCCGATCCGCTGATGTTCCGCTATTTCGAACTGCTTACCGACGTGTCGGGGACGGAAATCGCACGCTGGAAAGCGGAGGTCGGGTCCGGCGCCCTGCATCCCATGAAGCTGAAACTGGAGCTGGGGGTTCTGCTCGTCAGGGACTTCCATGGAGAGGAGGCGGCGGGACAGGCACGGGAGCATTTCGAGCGGGTCCACCAGCGCGGCCAGCTGCCGGAAACGATAGAGGTATTTCAGTATAGCGCGGGGAGTTCAGGGGCCGGCCGACCGGGCAGACTCGTCGACGTGCTGGTGGCGTCAGGCCTGGCTTCGTCGAAGAGCGAGGCCCGCAGGCTCATCAAGGCAGGCGCCGTATCCATGGATGGAGTGAAGGTCTCGGATGTGAACGATCCGTTGCCGGCCGGCCGGCGGGAATTCGTGCTCCGGTGCGGCAGGCTTGGATTCCGCCGGGTGGTCACGTAGGCGCGGCTGCCGACTCGAGGGCGGCGAGGTGCAAGGCGAGATTTCACAGCACCTTACGAGACTTGTGCTGCAGCCCCATCGCTCACGGATACCGGAAAGTTCCGCGGCCCGGAATCCAAAATATTTTCCGACTCACAGCATTTTCCCCTTCACATCGCGGACACGTTGTGTTTATAATGCTTCCCCATTTGAAGAGGAGCCTGAGTCAATAACGGGCTTGACAAAAGGGTGGCAAGCTCGTAAAATTAGGGATTGCCTGGATCTTTGAAAACTAGATAGTGCGTGCCGAAATTCATTCCTTGAAAGAATTTCCAGTAAAAACAAAATACCAGTGAGATTTTGAATCGCGAGATTCAAGACTCTTCGAGTTTAATTGGAGAGTTTGATCCTGGCTATCAACGCTGGCGGCGTGCCTAACACATGCAAGTCGAACGAGAAAGTGGGGGCAACCCTGCGAGTACAGTGGCAGACGGGTGAGTAACACGTGAACAACTTACCCTCGAGTGGGGAATAACACCGCGAAAGCGGTGCTAATACCGCATAACATCCCTTGGCCGCATGGCCGGGGGATCAAAGGCTTCGGTCGCTTGAGGAGAGGTTCGCGCCTGATTAGCTAGTTGGTGAGGTAACGGCCCACCAAGGCGACGATCAGTAGCCGGCCTGAGAGGGCGAACGGCCACA
>JAFNAG010000120.1 GCA_017860135.1 Acidobacteriota bacterium | reverse complement strand
TACACCGCCAACTGGGGCGGAATCTACGGCGGAGTCGAGCTGGAGGCTAAAGACCGGACGTGGATAGAGCAGACCTATGTCACCTCCGACGTGGAGCGGAAACTGGTCAAGTTCAGGGTCGAAATCAACAGCCAGGAGGCGGGGGATTCCTTCCCGGCGCAACTTGGCGTCGCTGTCACACCGGGCCCGCAGGGACAAGCTCATCAAGCGGCCCTTGATCTCCGAATTCAACCTGGCCAGGCGAGCACCGTCGACCTCGAAGTGGCCATGCCTGACGCTCGTCTCTGGTCGCCGGAAACTCCGTTCCTGTACACCGCAACGATCACGCTCAAGTGCGGCGCCCGCGAATGTGACCGCATCGAACAGCGATTCGGCATGCGTGAGGTCACGACGCGCGGCAATGTGTTGCTCTTGAACGGAAAGCCGCTTTATTTGCGGGGCTACGGCGACGACAACATCGAGGTTCTCACCGGCGTCCCGCCTGCATCCAGGGAGATATATCGGAAGCGTCTGCAGCTGGCCAAGAGCTTCGGGTTCAACGCCGTCCGTTATCATTCAATGACGCCGTTGCGGGAGTTTTTCGAGGCTGCAGACGAGGTGGGTCTCCTCATCATGGCCGAACTGCCCGTGGCCTATACGCAGCACTTCCTGCCGCACAAGGATTTTCTTCGAAACGAGCTGAAGGAAATACTGCTGGCGCATCGGAATCATCCCTCGTTCCTTTCGCTGGCACTGGGCAACGAGTTCAATCTGACCTGGCTCAGGAGCGATGCGGAGAGGAAGGAGTTTGTTGAAACGGTGGCTGAATTTCACAGTCTTGCGAAGAAACTCGATCCCGCGCGGCTCATTCTGTCGAACGACGGCTACCTTATGCGACCGACCGACATGGCAAGTATGTATCGCGACTTCCCACAGGATGTCCCCACGGTGCGGCACGAGTTTGGCTCCTACTACTGCTCGCTGCCCGATGTGTCCCTATTGGAGAAATTCACAGGTGTGCTCATTCCGACTTGGCTGGAGGCCAAGAAACAGTGGGTTGATGCCAGCGGACTCGCAGACCGGTATAACATTTACCTCAAAAACTCGCAGCGATTGCAGCAACTGGGACGCAAGTACCAGATCGAGCGGGCACGGCTGAACCCCGATGTGACCGGCTATCACTACTGGTTAATCGTTGATTTCCCGGGCGGCACCGGAGAGGGCGATTCCTGGGAGGAGGGTTGGTTTGACTACTTCTGGCAGCCTAAGGGAATCACACCTGCTGAAGGGCAGGAAATCAACAGTCCGGTGCTCCTGATGATCAGCGCCGGGGTAAACGACCGTACCTTGTGGAGTGATGCCTCGAAGAGCATCAATGTGCTGGTTTCAAATTACGGCGGCAGTGAGATCAAGAATGGCAGCCTGCGGTGGAAGCTCCTCTCCGGAGGCCGAGCGCTATCGGAGTCGACCGTTGCCGGAATCGGCGCTCCGCTGGGCAAGGTGACGCAAGTCGCCACGATTCAGCTGAAAGGGCCCGGGAACGATGAAGCGCAGAAATTGGAATTGCTGCTTCAATTGAGTCATGGGGAGGCTAGCTATACGAATCGCTGGAACTTCTGGAGTTTCTCACGACGGGCTTTGCTGAGGTCTTCCGACATCGATGTCGTGTCGACCATAAAGTGGGCGGGGCTGTCGAGGCTCTACCCGTTCATTCGGCAGGAAGGCGACCCGTCCCCAAACGGTTTGCTGATCACTTCGGCGCTCACTCGTCAAGCGCTGCAGTTTCTCGAATCCGGAGGAAGAGTCCTCCTCCTGGCAGAAAAGCAGCTGTTCGAACGCCGGGCTGACGCGACCTTTTTCCCGGCCTCTGGGGGAGCTGTGGGCACACTGATCCCGGATCACGCCGCTCTCCGTGGATTCCCTCATGAGGGGTTCTGCGACCTGCAGTTCCACAACCTGCAGGAAGGCGCTTCTTCGTACTCCCTTGATGATTACCCGAAAGAAATGGTCCCCCTGGTCGGCGGAATTCAGACTACGACAGGGTTCCTGAGCAAAACCAAGAATCTTTCGAAAGTCGGCTATGTCATTGAGACAAAGGCCGGCCGAGGGAAGTTGCTGATGAGCACGTTGCGGATTCGTGAGAATTTCGACGAGGCCTATCCGGAAGCGATTTTCCTCTTCGATCGTCTGCTCAGGTATGCCGTCGGCCCCGACTTCAATCCCGGTGTGGAGATCACCAGAGAGCAGTTGCGAAGGATGGTCGTGCAGTAGGCGTGTCATGGCATGAGGCTGTATGGAGGCCGCCGATGCGCCAGGCGGCGCAAAGACGACAATCTTGTGGCGCCGACCTGTTATCGGTGCGTCTCGCGCAACCGGGACACCACGATTCTTGTCAAGCACAGCCGCGGTCAAGGCTCAATTCACCGGCCGGCGGCAGGACGGCTGCGGAGATACTCCAAAGGGACCGTCCCCGACGGCTGGGATTTTCCTCCCAGAACGCAGGAAATCAGGGCATCGAGAAAGTATGCAGCCGCCGGATCGCCTGCCGGCACCGCCTTGGCGAAGTTGAATCCACTTGCGAGCAGGCGGTCGTTCACAGCTCAAGCTTCAAACAAATAGGCGTTTCGTGCAAAACGTTGCGGTATATCGATTGCGCGGACCACGGGTTCGCCGGTGACGGGAGTCTCGTCCATTCGGATCATCTTCCCTCCCTCGATCAAATCGTGGAACTGAAGATCACACCAGCCGTCTGAGGGCATGGACTCCATCACCGGATGCCGCGCGTCGAAGATCGTGCCCACATGGCTGGAGCGGTCTGTGGGGTCCCAACCGGAAGGCCGATAGCGTGTGGCGACCGCGGGAAACACTGGCGCGGGATCGAGTATGGAAACCACAGTCAACTTCGCCCAGTAGATAGCAGTCCGGGAGAGCCAGGAGGGGCCGGCGAAAAGGTAGGGGCTAGTACTGCACCGCGCTTACGGCTTCCCTCAGAGAACCGGGGAATGTACCCCATTCGCCGGCGGGATCAAAGTCGGCCAACTCATGGCCGTTCACAGTGACCGACCGCATGCTATGGTTCCCTGGGACGCGGAAGCCTCCCTTCACCTTGCCTGCGGGATTCCCTGGCGGGGCGCTGAATTCCGCACGGATCATCCCTGAGCCAAAATTGGAGCGAACGGGAAAGGAAAGCGGACCAAATCAGGTTTGCAGACGGTGCGCTCAGGTCTTCGCGATTTCTGACGTGGCGCGAGTCGGCCGGCCCACTGGCGGCCGCAGCGAAGCGCTTTTCGGTGCGCCGCGGCCGGCGACAACCCGGCTAAAAATCGAAGGAGTGAGTCAGTTTGAGCAGCAGCTGGCGCTCAACCAGCGCATTACCGTTCTCAAAGTTGCGCTGCTCGTTGTAAACGATGAAGAAATCATCGCCGGGCCGATAGATGTAGTTCAAACGAAAATTGAACAGGAAACCGCTGCTCACGTTGTCGTATCGCACCGTCGCGCTGGTGAGCCATTTGTTCGTGAAGTTCACATTTACCCGGGAGTTCACGACCTGGGCAGTGAAGTGGCCGGTGGACAGTCTCACGTCATTGTAGTCGTACGCAAGTTCAAAAGAGACGTTCTGAGTGAGCTTGACCAGGGGAGATATCCCGGCGTTGACGATGGATCCGTCGTAGAAACCGCCCGTGCGACAATGGACTCTGCCGCTCACCCGGCGTCCCGCATAGGCAGTCGCAAACATATCTGCCCCGGTGAACGTATAAGATCCGGCAGGAACGGCCACATCCGGGTGAATCTGGAACGGTTCGTCGAGATTCTCATAGTCGTGCAAAACCTCGACTCCAACCGAGTCGCCAGACTGAAAGTCAAGGATCACGAGCGTGTCGTTGTCCCGGCTTTCGAGAAAACCTTTGTAGCTCTCATACCACTGATGTCCCGAGGCCAGATACAGCTGGCGGATCCACGAAACGGCAGGCCTGGCCTTCCAACCCAGCATCACTCGATCCCGGACGACTCCTGCCCGACTGAGATAGCCCATTTCCGGATTGTAGTTCTCGTCGAAGCTTGCGTGCTCCAGGTCGACGTCGAAATTTGAGTCGGTCCATCGAGCGATCGCCATCCAGGCGGAGTCCCTGCCATTGGTTCCTCTGGTGAACGACTTTGAGGCCAGAGCGCTGATGGTCAGCTTATCGAAAAGGACGAAATTCGTATCCAATCCCACAACGCGGTTGTAGTAACCATCTTCAGGGACGTACTTGTTCGTGATGATACCACCCACGTAAGAGCGTGAAAAAATGCTCTGCTTGGCCCGCACGACGGCAAAATTCGCCCCCGGATAGGGATCGTCGGTCATGGTCTGAGCATTGAGACCGGCAAATTGCAGGCCCCGGTACTTGCCTGTCACTTTGCCTCCCGCGAGAATGGGGATCGGTTCCCCGTCGGGGCTAAGTCCGACCCGGCGGCTGTGAAACACCAACAACTCCGGGATGATGTCCGCGAAGCGGGTCGGGGGAGTCCCGAAGCGAAAGATATCGGCGCCTTCCAGGAAGAACTGCCGCTTCTCCGGATAGAAGAGAGTGAAGCGGGTCAGGTTGATCTGTGCCGCATCAACGTCGGTCTGCGCAAAGTCCGGGTTGACCGCTAAATCCGCGGTGATCGAGGAACTCAGGGAAATCTTGAGGTCGTCCAGGCCGGCCGTGGACTCGTTTGAATAGTCGTTTCCTCTATCCCCCGGAACGGCACTGAATCCACCCAATACGTAGGGCGTGATACGAAGACCCAGACCGGTCCGCACACCCTCCAAACCCGAGACTGTCCCGGCCTGCGATACGTTCCAGAATTTATAACTGCGGCTGTACCCGGACCAGTAAGTCAGTTCATTCTTCCTCCGGATAATCCGTTCGAAGTTCAGACCCCAGGTCTGGACCGGGCTCGCAGGGCCACGCAGGCTCTTGAAGGGGATCCTGATTTCGACGGTCCAGCCCTTATCGTCGATCCGGGCCTCCGAGGACCAGATATCGTCCCACTCCTTGTTCAGGTCGTTGCCCTCCTCCGTGATCAGGGCGTCATACTGGGTCCCCAGGGGATTCGTGCGGAACAACTTCGCATTGCGGCGGTCGAGAAAGGTGTCCAGGAGGAGGCTGAAGCTGTCGTCGTTATCGAGAGCATCGTCTCTGCGCAGCTCGGTGGCCCGGATCAGGCTGGGACGGGAATCGTAACAGCGGACTCCGAAGTAGAGCGAGTCTTGATCGTAAAGGACACGGACTTCTGTGCTTTCCGTCGCCGGGGCGCCTTCCTCGGGATCCCGTTGCACAAAATCACCGGTGACGGACGCGTTTGCCCAGACGGCATCGTCAAGTAATCCATCGATCCTGGGCTTCTCCCCGGCGGTGAGGCGGACAGCACGAATCTCGCGGTGACTCCCCGCCTGGCTTGAAGCAATCAGGTCCGGGCAGGGAAACGCCGGGAATACTGCAAGGTTAAGGAACAGGGCAGCCCATCTGAGTCTCTGGGGAGGCCCCTTTTGACTGGCTCTGGCTCTCCTCAAGTGGTCCCGCAGACTCATGGATCTACTCGCGGCAGAAGGAACGCCCGGCCGTCGATTCTAGCAACAAGCGGATGAAACAGGGAACAGATTCGTGTCCCGAGATGTATTACCTCAGTCATTGGTGGGAGCTTGGCGGGAAGGAGTGGGTGCGCTTCGCCGAAGCGCGCAATGTCCGCGCCGGCGGGGCGGAGCCATACCGTGGTCGAAGAGACAACGCATTTCGGCCAGCTGCAAACAAAGGGATGAGGTCAGCGTCCGGGTTGCGTTGACTTGAGTCCGAAGCGCCCATATTATGAAGCGCCGAGAGGGTATTCGTGCGTCATAATCCGGCTTCATGCGTTGCGATCATGATCGCGATCGCAATGCTTGTCTTCTTCCTTTCCATCCGCGTCCCAGGCACCGCGGCACAAGGTGCGGCCGCTTCTTTCACACTCGAGAACGTCGCCGCGGCGGCGAAGCTGGATTTCCGGCAGATCAACTTCGCCACCGAGATGAAGTATCCCTTTGAGACGATGGGAGGGGCCGTAGCCGCTCTGGACTATGACAATAACGGATTCGTCGATCTCTTCTTCCTGAATGGCTCCCCTTCCCCGGAGCACCTGCGAACAGATCCAGCTTGCTTCAACCGCCTCTACAAGAACAACGGCAACGGCACCTTCTCGGACGTGACCGAGCCTGCAGGGCTCACCGGACGCGGCATCAAAGGCTACCCCCAGGGGATTGCCACCGGCGATTACGACAACGACGGCTTCGTGGACATCTTCGTCACGAATTATGGGGACAACGTCCTCTACCACAACAACGGCGACGGCACCTTCACCGATGCGACTGCCAGGGCCGGCGTCGGCATGAGCCGCCATCCATTCAAAGCCAGCGCCGCCTGGCTGGATGCGGACAACGACGGCTTTCTCGACCTTTTTGTCACACACTATTTTCAATGGACCTTCCAGAACAACAGCGACGACTACTGCGGCGAACGCAAACCGGGGCGCAGGACCTATTGCACGCCCGACGTTTTCAAGCCGCTCCCCAACGTCCTGCTCAGAAACAACGGCGACGGCACCTTCACCGACGTCTCGGAAAAGGCTGGGTTGAACATATCTCTGGGCAAAGGGATGGGAGTCGCCATCGCCGACTACGACAGTGACGGCCGGATGGACGTCTTTGTGACCAACGACAAGATGCCCAACTTTCTCTACCGCAACGAAGGCGGATGCGTGTTCAAGGAGTTGGCCCTCTCGAGCGGGGTATACGCCAACGAGAGTGCGACGATGGTCTCAGGCATGGGCTGCGACTTCAACGATTTCAACAACGATGGTCTGCCCGACATTTTCTATGCCGACCTGAGCGGCGAACTTTTCACACTCTTTGTGAACGAAGGCAAAGGAACCTTCTTCGACGTCACCTTTCCGTCAGGGCTGGGCAGCCACTCGGCCGCCCACAGCGGCTGGAGCAACAAGTTCTTCGATCTCGATAACGACTGCTGGAAGGACATTTTCGTGACTGGCTCCCATGTGGTGGACAACATCGAGTTGTTCAATGCCAGCGCGCGTTACAAGGAGCAGTGTTTTCTTTATCGCAACCTTGGGAACGGGAAATACGAAGACATCAGCGCATCTCTGGGGGCGGACTTCAAAACCTCGGGGGCGTTTCGAGGCCTGGCGGTCGCAGATCTCGATAATGACGGATCCCTGGAGGCGGCGGTGGTGCGGCTTAACGACAGCGCGCTCCTTTTCAGGAAAAAGGGGGGCCGTGCGCACCACTGGCTGATCCTGCAACTCAGGGGCACGCGGAGCAATCGCGACGCAATCGGCGCCAGGATCGAACTGACTCTGCCCTCGGGCTCGAAGCAGTACCAGCACGTAACTACGGCAAACGGCATCTATTCTGCCAGCGACAAGAGAGTGCATTTCGGGCTGGGGCAGGAGGCTTCGCTCAAATCGCTGGAGATTCGCTGGCCGAGCGGGATACGCCAGACCCTCGAGAACATCCAGGCAGACCGGGTTCTATCGATAGTAGAGCCTGAGAAGTAAAGAGATGGATGCCTGAATCAGCCCGACCTTCAGTCTTCAGATCTGCAGTGCCGGGGGAACTGTGGGGCTCGCAACGTTCGAAGAGGGAGTTCCGCTGTGAGAAGGCGGTCGATCTCACTATGTCAAGCGTGGCCCACTGGTATCAGGCCGGGGACGCGGATTAACGCTGACCGGAGAAGATCATTCATTCCGTGTGCGGAGCTGCAGCGCTGGTACCGTTGGTGCTGCAAGAGCTCCGCCAGCGTTCTCCCGCGTCCAAGAACGTTTCCATCTCACTCATGCATGAATAATCCCGGCCAGGCCGCTCGGCGTGATGCCTCCACCGCCAGGAGCATACTCGGTTGTTCCAGCTCTGACACCCAGGCGCCAGCTCAGACTTGCTGGGCCTTGCGCCACTCGGGATCTTTCCACCGGCCGCCTGTGAAATCGGGCATCTCCACTCGCGCTCCAGCCCGGTCCAGCGACAAGCGAGTGCAGTGAATCAGAGAACTCCAGCTTGCAGCGTCGTAGGCATCGATCCAGGGAGTCTTGCCGCTGCGCACCATCTGCACGAAATCATAAATGCAGAAGAAGTCGATTCCCTCATGCCCTCCCGATTGACGGGCCAACTCACCATCCTTCCGCCAGTATCGGTGTTGATACTTCGGCTTATACTGCGCCAGCGGCGCCCAGGCTTCACCCTGGCTAGGTTCGTTGCCCCGCAGATGGATCCCGGTGAGGGAATCCCAGCATCCGTTCATCCCCTGGAGGAGGTAGTAGCGCGAGTACGGGCGCGTGTTGGACAGGCTGTAGTCGATCCGGATATTTCTGCCTTTGGCGGTTGAAATCAGCGTCGTTACGAAATCACCAGTCTTGAAATTGACCCTGGCCGCCGCACTGTCGGGGCCAAAGCGCTTGACGGCCCAGGCATGAGCCTCGAGAGGAGTCGTCATCATAGCCTGGCAATACTCCATCCGGTCGCCATCGTTGATTGCGAGCCACTTGCACGCAGAACCAAGGCCGTGCTGAGGATAGGAGCTGCCGTAGGCGTCCCGCCACAACTCACCTCGCCATGTGATCTTGCCCTGGGCGTCAAAGAAGAGGTCCCGGCAGTCGTGCACGTAGCTGCCGACGGAGAAGTAGGGCTCTCCAAACAGCCCCTGCTTCAACATGTTCACAACCGTCATGTTATCGTCGCCGTAGCAGCAGTTTTCCAGCAGCATGCATTGACGCCGGCTGCGCTCGTACTCCTCGACCAGGCCATGGCACTCCTCGATGGTGTGGCAGCCTGCAATCTCGATCCCGACATGCTTGCCGGCTTTCAGGCAGGCTATTGAGATCTTCCCCAGCGTATAGACGTCGGTGGCGACGATGATCCCATCCAGATCATTCCTCTCCAGCATTCGAAGATAGTCTTTGTCACCCCGGGTGTAGGTTTCGGGGGCATAGCCCTTCAGCTTCTTGACCAGATCGACGGTCAAAGCCGCCCGATCTGTCTGGTAATCGCACACGGCGGGAACGGTGACCCCCTTCTGGTACTCGAGGAGGTTTCGGATGTGCCAGCGACCTCGCGGCCCCAGACCCACGACTCCGATCCTCACCGGTGCCGCACTGCCCTCCTGTGCAGACCCCTGGCTCGACGCGGTCAGGGACGCCGTGACTGCAGCTGCCACCGAACTGTTCTGAAGGAACTGACGACGGTTCATTACCTGTTCCATGATGTCCACCTTCCCGTGTCGAAGAAATCGGCGCCGGCCAAGCCGACGGCCTGTAATGGATTGCTCCGGCCCGCATGGTTTGATCTCCCGAAAGGAACCAAACCCGCGTCGTTCCGGCCCGTATATCACCTCGCACTTGAGCGGGCACTTCGGCCCAGATGGTATGCCAGCCGATCTCCTGAGACAACCATCTTCCTGTTGAGAATCCGCAGCCGAAATCTCTGCCTTTGACGTATTCTATGCCCTCGAGTCTCGAGCCAGGGGCGGTCCGAGCCCGGATCGGTGTTCCCGATCCCGAGTTGATCCGGATCCGACTTCGCGTGTCGCATGGAGAGGGGAGAGGAAGGAGGCCATTGATGAAGCAGAGCAGGTGGCACATCAGCTGGGTTCTGTATTGCGCTATCTTTGTTGCCGTGGGCCTGGCCGGCTGCAGCCGCATCCCTAAACCGGATGCGCTGGCTGAGCAGGTTTCGATCTACCGAGACGAGTACGGCGTGCCCCATATCCTCGGGGAAACGGAACCGGCCGCGTTCTTCGGGTACGGATATGCTCAGGCTCAGGACCACCTGAAGGAGATGATGCTCCAGTATATGGATGCTCAGGGGCGGCGGGCGGAGGTCCTTGGAATCGAGGCGCTCGGAGAAGGCTACCTGCGCTTCGTCCCCTATGATTACCGCTGGGACGGAGACTACCTGCAGCGGCTGTTGAAGACAAAGAAGACGGTGGTGGAGAAAAGAGACGAGATCCGGCCCGAGGTCTACGCGGTATTGGACGGGTTTGCCAGGGGCGTCAACCAGTACATCTCCGAGCACCGCAAGGAAATCCCCACCTGGATCGAGACCATAACGGCAGAGGATGTCGAGGCCCTGGAACGCTGTCAGTATTTCCGCTTCTACAGTGTGCACGACGCTCTTTCGAAGCTGAGTGACCAACCCTATGTTTTCCCCCGGCTTGGCTCGAACCACTTCGCCATCTCAAAGGACAAGTCGGCCGAAGGGCGGGTCATCCATGTGGAACACACCCATATGCCCTGGAACAACCGCTTTCAGAATTACGAAGCCCATCTGGTCGTTCCCGGTCGATTGAATGCCGCCGGAATAAGCTGGTTCGGCAGTCCGTTCTTTCTGGATGGCTTCAACGACAAGATCACCTGGTCGGCAACATACAATGCACCAAACATAGCGGATGTCTATGAGGAGATGCTCAATCCTGAGAACCCCCTGCAGTATCGCTACGAAGACGAGTGGCGGAACATCCGGCTCGAGCACGAGGTTTTCAGGTTCGCTTCAAAAGACGGGATGACCTCGGTCACCCTGCCCCTCTATTACACTCACCACGGTCCGATCGTGAAGGTCGACCGGAGAAGCCATCGCGCGTTTTCGATCAAGCTGCCCAACTTCGAAGGCGTCCAGTACTCTGCCAACTTGTATCGGATCATGAAGTCCCAGAACCTCGAGGAGTTCAAGGCGGTTCTGGCCGATCTTCTGATGCCGAGGTGGAACCTGCTCTACACTGATCCCGACAATCTATTCTGGATTCACAATGGAGTCGTCCCCGTGCGACCGGAAGGCTATGACTGGCGCAAGCCGGTTCCCGGCTGGAAAAAAGACACGGAGTGGAATTCCTATCTGCCGATGGAGTCGCATCCCCGGCTGCTCAATCCGCCGGCGGGCTTCCTCCAGAACTGCAACACCGCACCGTGGGTGAGCACCAGGAATTCCGGTCTCGATCCTCTTGCACCGGCGCCCTACTATCTGCGCTCCAAGCCTGCCCCGGACGCCGGTGAGGACGACCTCAACCTGCGGGCGGAACGAATTTTCAAGGTGATGGAGGCCAACAAGAAGTTGTCGGTCGATCAGATGAAAGATCTGGCGTGGGACACTTACATTCTCCCCGCGGAAGTGATCGTGCCTCTGCTCTCCAAGGCCTATGAGAAGAATCGCCAGCGGATTACTGATACCCGAGTTGCCGAGGTGATCGAGCAGCTGAAGAAATGGGACTACCGGTCAGCCACTGATTCGGTGGCCTACACTTACCTGCATTTCTGGGGAAAGGCATATCGGAACCGCGACGCTCAGAAGTTCTCCCGGTTTTCCTCTCGAACTCGCCACAAGATTGATCTGAACTCGAAAGAGGAGCAGGAACAGGCTTTGCTCGCCTTGAACGATGCGATTGCCACACTGGACGAAAAATTCGGCAAGATCCAGGTGCCTTGGGGCGAAATCAACGTGGTGCTGCGCGGGGGCCGCTTCCCCCTGGAAGGAAGCTGGATGTTCGAGAACCTTCATCCCGACTACGGTCCGGAGACGGAAAGTGGGGAAATCCACTGTGACGATGGCTGGGGACACGTGCTGGTCGTGGTCGAAGGTCCCGAGAAGGAGATCTGGAGCCTTCTTCCCTACGGGCAGTCTCAGGATCCCCGATCGCCCCATTACAGCGATCAGGCGCGAATGCACAGCGAGCACAGGCTCAAGCGGTTCTGGTTCTACCCCCGCGAGGTCCGGGAGCACACGAAATCCGTATGGGGAGACGAGGCAAGAATCGAGAAGCTGCTGAACAAATAACAGGTCAGCATTCTTCAGAACTCCTCCAATGAGCGGAGAAGCCGGCGCACGTCAGGCCGCATCCTTTGGGAATGGCTCTCTCAGTTTTGGTCTGATTGGTGGCGATCAGCTTTGATGATCGTCAGGCCGGAAACTGTAATCCCCTGTGGTCAAAAACATGAGCTTCCCGGTCCGGTATTGAGAGGGTCAGCATCGGGGATGGGAGCTCGGCTGTCAAGCGTCGGAAGGAGGGATGTTGTCGAGAGGGGAAAGGCCAGTTGCTGCAGCCACCTATGGGTTGGCTGAGTTTCTTGACCACACGGGGTGGGTCAGTTGGGCTGCAAGTTATTGAAAACATTGGTGGGCCCAGCAGGACTCGAACCTGCGACCCGCTGATTATGAGTCAGCTGCTCTAACCAACTGAGCTATGGGCCCCTTCGAATTTCAAATTTGAAAT
>JAFNAG010000376.1 GCA_017860135.1 Acidobacteriota bacterium | reverse complement strand
CGGGAGATTTACGACTGGTTCCTGCGATACGACAGGCGATCGAGGAAGTGACAGGCTGCCCCGTCGGCTTCGCGTGCGCAGTTGTCCATGTACGGCGATACGGGAGATCTGCCGCAAACGGAAGGTTTCCCAAAACGTGGGACAATCACTCACAATTTGCCAGTAAGTCTGCTGGGCTGGCGTCATCCGGCGCGCATCCGAAATCGCATTGAGTCGCGGCTACTTCTTCCCGGTGGGAACGAGCCGGCCCCTCCCAGAGCCAGCGAGTCAGCCATTCCTGCTTACGAAACGTCAGGCTTGTCTACTCGCAGCCCAATATTGCTCGGGCAATCGGCGAGGCGCTAGAAGGGAGACCGAGGCAGCCAAGGATTTTACGGATGACCCCGGCATGATACACCTCACCCATCCCGCCGGCGCCAGGCGTGGCGAGGATCTCGTGCGAGCCTGTCGGGCTGCGCGCAGTCAGTGTCATTGGGTCAACGCCTTCGATAATTCGAGCCTGACACAAACAATAAAGGAGGCCACAATGTAGCGGAAGGGACGGCAGAAGCACTCGCTGAGCAGGGCAACACGGCTCAATATGCACTGCTGAACTCGTTCCTATTCGCTGTGCAACAGCTGCGCGAGCGCATGTTCTTGACTGCAGTCCATCATCAGGCCGGAGGTTGGATTGCGCTAAATCATGTTCAGCGCTTCGACTTGGCCTGCTGTTCCCGGCGGTAGCGAATGCCATCAATGATTTGCCTGAAGCGCGGCTCCTTCTGAACGTTTGCCAGGAGCGGATCCCGCTGGAACCAATCTGCCCTCTCATCGCCGGCCCGCACAGCGCGGTCCAGCCAATCCAGAGATCTGGTCTCGTCCCCCAGGACGGCATAGAACTCGGCGACGTTTGATACGACCGTGGTCAGCTCCCCGAATTTGAGCACCTCCGAATCCATTTCCCGCACCGCGTCCGCAGGCCTTCCTTCCACCGCCAGTTGAAGTGCCCACAGCAGGCGCGCCTGGTAATTCTGCGGCTCCAGGACTCGCGCCCTGGCCAGCGCCTCACGCGCCCCAGCCGTATCGCCTTTAGTCTGGTACGCCATCGCCAACGACACCATCGCCAACATGTTCTTCGGATCTTGTTCCAGGACCTTCTGCTGCTCTCGGATCGAGCCCGCCGGGTCTCCCGTTTGCCGCAGGTTGTCGCCAAAGTTGACTCTCGCGGGGAAGAACATAGGGTTGGAATCGAGGAGCGGCTTGAGCAAGGCCTGGGATTCCTCGTACTCGCCGTTCCACGTGTAATAGAGCGCGAGAAAATTGGGGCCGTCCTTCTCGTTCGGATCGAGTTCGATAGCTTTCCTGGCCTCGAGCGCTGTGAGCTCCTTTCGTCCCTGGTAGAAGTAAACCAGCGCCAGCGAAGCATGCGCCCGGGCCGATTTCGGATCATCCTGCAAGGCTCGCCGCAACTCTTCCTCGGCCTTGTACAGCCAGGAAGTATCATTGGTTTGACCGGAGTCGATCAATAGGGCGTGGGTGAATCCGTAGTAGGCCCGGGCGTTTGCGAACCGTGGATCCAGGTCGAGCGCCTTCTCCAGCATTTGCCGCGCCCGGGGTAGGTCCTGCTGCGTACTCAGAAACAGCATCGCCCGCTGGAAATATTCGTTGGCTTCCGGAACCTTCGACGACGGCGGGGCATAGCGGTGCGGCCCCTGCCACTTCAGAATTCCTACGATTGTCGCCGCGGCGAAGATCAACGCACCACAGGCCGCCCACATCCAGCGGCGCCGGCTAACCGGCCGAGATGGCTCGGTCTCGGCTACCACCGGAGGGCGCCCGATTATCTCGATCGCGGCCCTCACCTCTCCCCCGCGCTGGTAGCGTTGCGCTGCATGCTTGGCCAGGCATCGATGGATGACGGCTGTCAACCCGGCCCCAATTTCCTCAGGCAGTTCCGGAGCCGGTTCCCTGAGGACGGCCGCCGTCAAATCAAAAAGGCTCTCGCCCTGGAACGGCAGCCGGCCGGTCGCCAGCTCGTACAACAGCACGCCGAACGACCAGATGTCCGTGGACGCGACAGCTGGCTCCCCCCTCAGCGCCTCCGGCGAAACATAGGACAGAGTCCCCACGATCACCCCTGCTCGCGTCAGCGTGTCAGTCGCCGTTCGTTCGGCTTCTTCGCCGGCGGGTGCATCCACTGGCCGTTTCGCCAACCCGAAATCCAGTACTTTGACCCGTCCCTCCGGCGTCACCATCACGTTGGAGCTCTTCAGGTCCCGGTGCACGATCCCACGGTCGTGTGAATGTGCCAGAGCCTCGGCGATTTGCAGCCCGTAGCTTATCACCCGATCTCTGGGCAGGCCTCCGGCCGGGATCACGCTTCTCAGCGGCTGTCCCTCGACAAGTTCCATCGAAATGTAGGCTTGTCCTTCGCTCTCGCCCACCTCGTAAACCGTGCAGACATTCGGATGGTTTAGAGCCGACGCCATCTGAGCCTCTCGCAACAGCCGGGCACGCGCCGCCGAATCCGCCAGCATCCCTTCCCTGATCACCTTTAACGCGACCTTTCTCTTCAGTCGGGTGTCCTCAGCACGGTAAACCACACCCATACCACCTTCGCCGAGCTTCTCAGTGATCTGATAATGCGAAATGGTCTGGCCGATGATGGGGAATCCCTCCACTGAAGATTCGCGCGGTGCAACAGAAAACATCCGAGTTTGTCGCAATTATAGTTGGCTGGCGCAGCCCTGGCTAGCTGAATTCACAGCACTTGCTGCTGTAACAGGCACACGCAAACCGGTACGCTGGCGAGAAAATGGCATTCGCGTCAGTAAGGCATCCGAACTCCGTCACGGGACAAACGGGCCTGCTCGGGCTGGACAACTTGTTCGGGATTACTGACTCGAACACGCGACTTCGTGCGAGTGTCGGTGATTTCACTTCAACGGTAAGCGCGTAATACATCCAAATGGGCCACTGGTCAGGCTCTGGACCGATGAATCAAAAGCCAAGCGTGCGTCTCGCGAACTCGGCCATAAATGAAGCGCGGCGGATGTTTTCCTCTTGCTGCCATTCCGGCGAATATTGCCAATCGCTAGGTCTCGGCGTCTTGTCGGAACGTGTATCACAGTGCGGGTTTTTGAATTCAGCATATGCGCTATCCAGATCAGCCCGTCTTGAACTCATAAAGGGCATCGAATGGATTTTCGACCGGCAGCCGGCGGATCTTTTTGAACCCGGCTTTTTCGCCGAGCATCTTGATTTCCGATCCTTTGATCGCGGCGCCGTATGCCGGACCGCCTTCGGTCAGCACCTCGCTCATGCAGTAAAACAGAGACACGCCGTAGTTCCAGTTCGCATACGTGTGGCCGATGCTCGCTTCGATCGTTTCCGGCACATTGGCTTCAATAATCAGGAGCGAACCGCCCTTTTTGAGCGCTTTGCCGATTGAAACCAGGACCTTGACCGGATCAGCCAGGTGATGAACCGTGTAGCCGAGCGTGACCAGGTCGAAGCGTTCCGCCGGCAGTGTAACGCCGTCGTAGGTGTCGAAGCGCAGGCGGTCGCCCAGGCCCGCCGATACAGCGCTTTTCCTCGCCCTTTCGATCGAGGGTGCAAAAACGTCCAGGCCGAACACTTCAGTTTTCGGATAAGCTTTGGCGATCGCCATAGATGCAATGCCGCCGCCGCACCCGACATCGAGCGCCGCCCCGCCGGCACGGAGACGTACCGCAATGTCGGGCATTGCCGGAATATACACCTGCGTCAGAAAATTGCGGTAGCTTGGCGCCGTGGACCTTTCGATCCCTTCCCAATGCTCGGGCGGATAATCTTCCGGAACCGGGCCTTTGCCACCGCGGAACCCTTCGATCACCTTGTTTGTTGGGAAGATGCAGGCCATCAGTTCGATGAATCCGCCCATGAACAGGGGCGAGTTTTCGTCGCACAGAACCGTGGCATGCTCGCGCGGCAAACGGTACCGCGATGTTGCCGCCTCAAAGCGCACATACCCGGCCGTCGCCATGAGGGCGAGCCATTCCCGCAGGTAGCGTTCGTTGAGGTGGATTCTGGCTGCGAGTTCGGACACGGTTGCCGGGCCGGCCTCGGCCATCGCGTGGTAGATTCCGAGCCGGTCGCCGATGTAGACTCCGAAGCTGAGCATGGCGGTCGCCGTATCGGATAGAATGCGCTCGGCGAATTTGTCCGCTGCGCCCTGTGCTGCCGGCTGTCCGGATGGGCTGTCCGAAGCCCAACTGGGCTGGGCTAAAGCGGCTCCGATCAAGCCCGCGGCGACACGAAGAAATTCTTTTCTTGGGATTTCGCCATCTGACGACATAGACACTCCTTCGCCTCAGAACGGTGCAAATTTCATTCCGAGTTTGGTTCCACACCCGATGTTGGGAACATTATAATCCAGAACCTGAGCATTCGGGCACGACGATTGCCATCTTATGGTGAAGAGGTTTTAGCACGTGGTTTTGCGTTCTTCGCGCTTTTCGTGGTTTCCAAACAGGTCACGATTTATGGTGTCATGTGATTCAGTCGCGGGAACCGGGCTCTCAGGATCAGCCTCTCTTAGTTCGCAAAAGGTGGGCGCAAACATGAAAAAGGCATTGATTCTTACGGCCGCACTCATCACCGGTTTTGGCGCAGTCGCGTATTGGGCCGGCCCGCACCTTGCGATACTTCAAGTTGCCGTTCCCGACTTTCCCGCCGAGGGATTGATTCTGGATATCGGCGGTGGTGGAGAAGGCGTCATCGGCCAGATTAAGGGAAAGCAGGTCGTCGCCATTGACTTGATCAAGCGTGAACTCGAAGACGCCCCGGGCGAACCGCTGATCAAAATTGTCATGGACGCCCGTGACCTTAAGTTTCTCGACAAGACGTTCGCCACGACGACCGTTTTCTTCACTTTCATGTACATCAAGCCGGCCGACCACGAAAACGTCCTGCAGGAGATCCATCGTGTACTAAAGCCGGGAGGGCGGTTGCTGATCTGGGATGTTGTTTTTCCGGTCGGGGAAAGCGATGAGCGACAGCTGCTCGCCTTCCTTCATATTAAGCTCCCTGCCAAGCACATCAACACAGGCTACGGCGCGCGATTTGTGGAAGGCCAAAGCGCGGAACACTTCATTGAACTGGGTAAG
>JAFNAG010000020.1 GCA_017860135.1 Acidobacteriota bacterium | reverse complement strand
AATCTGGCGGGCGAGACGCCCGCGCTCCCAGTCGGCCGCAAGCCAACCTCGGCCGGCAGTCGGATCAACCGTTGGACGGCCTCTCAAGCCACTGCCCCCCAATTTTGGCTAGCGGGATTCCGAGAGAATTTTCAACTCAGAATCCGCGAGGCTGGCCCTGGAAGGATCGATTTGTTTCAGGGTCATGTAGGCACGCCGCGCCTCTTCCTTTCTCCCTTTTGCAGTCAGAGCGTGCGCCAGATTCAAATATGCATCCCCATAATTAGGGTCCACCGCAAGTGCTTTCATGGCATATGCAATGGCCTGATCCAGCCGCCCGAACATCACGCTGATCCCGGCCGCATTGCTGTAAGACAATACATCGCGAGGATTCGCCTTGATGGCAGCTTCAAAAAATGTGAGTGCTTTGTCATACTCCTGCAATCCCACATGGAAAACCGCAAGGTTTTGCAGCACCGCGCCGTAATCCGGTGCCGCCTCATAGGCTTTCGCAAAAAAGGCGCGCGCCTGATCCGTCTTTCCCTGCCTGAAGCAAGTTCCCCGGTCCCCTCATCTTGACAGCGAATTGCAAATGCCGGCGACAGTATGAGGGAATTCGTGAAGCGCGTCGGGAAGCTATGAGGAAGATAGAATCGATCGGATCCCGTTTCGTACCCTTTCATAGGGGAGAGCGTGCAGGCAAAAAAACTCAGATCCCTCGAGTCGCCTGCAGGCATCGCATCCGGGCCCACTCCTCAATATCGATACGTTGGGACCCAGGGGCGCCCAGAGATCCGGAGCGGTTGGGCCAAACAGGATCACGCCGGGCACTTTCAGACCTGCGGCCAGATGGGAAATGCCGGAATCGTTGCCTATGTACAGGCGGCAGTGTGAAAGAACCGCGGTCAGCAGTGGCAGAGGAAGATGGGACGCAAGCCAAGTCCCGGGCCCGAGCAAAGAAGCCAGATCACTCCCCAACCCGAACTCCGCAGGACCTTCGATCACCAAAATGCTTCCCGCGTGAGAAAGAGTCCGGCCCAGTTGCCGGAAGCCTTCCACCGGCCATCTCTTCGCAACGCTCCCGGCTCCGGGATGCATCGCCAAGATGGGATCTATTCCGTTCCAGCCTTGTCCCTGAAGCCATTCTTCGGCTTTCGTGCAGACGCTTGGATCGACTCTGATTTCGATCTCGGGAGGCTCGGGCGGCACTGGCAGCCATGACTGGAGCGAATCGATGAAGAGGCGAACCACATGTCGTGTTTCCTGGTTTCCCGGCTTCCAGTTCCCTACAAGAACGGAGGAATGGACCCGACTGAGATTCTCGGAAAATGTGCTCGATCCCGATCCCGTCCAGGAAACAACACGATCGTAGGAACGCCAGAATTGCAGCTCTGCCGGAGGCAGCGGCATTGAAGTATAGAGATGATGGAGGGGAAGCGCGTCCAGCGACAGGATCCGATCGGCGTAGCCGGAGGCTGCGGCAGCGGCGTAATCGGCGTTCGCCGCCAGCGTGATGCGCGCATCGCTGAAGTGATCGTGCAGTACCCGGAGCGCCGGGAGCGACAGGATGATGTCGCCAAGGGCCCCGGGATGGAGAACAAGAATCTCCACTATTCGATGACCAGGGCATCCACGTTTTTCACGTTAGCGATGCTGACCTGAGCGGCCACATTGGAAGCAATTTGTGCGAACGCCCTCCCGGACTGCGATTCGGAATCGGACAGCACGATCGGCCTTCCATCGTCCCCCCCTTCCCGGATGCCGACAGAAATCGGCACTTCACCCAGAAACGGGACGTCATACTTGCGGGCAGTGGCCGCACCGCCGCCGTGATTGAAAATATTCGTGTGGGTGCCGCACTTGGGGCACTCGAAGTACGACATGTTTTCGACGATCCCCAGGATCTCCACATGTACCTGCCGGAACATCATGATGGCCTTGCGCGCGTCCTGCAGAGCTACGTCCTGGGGGGTAGTCACCACCACGGCACCCATCAGCGGCACTGTCTGGGTCAGCGAAAGCTGCACGTCCCCGGTTCCCGGCGGCAGGTCCACCAGGAGATAGTCGAGCTCGCCCCAGTCCACCTGGCGCACGAACTGCTGGATCACATTGTGCAGCATGGGACCCCGCCAGATCACCGGGGTGTCCTGGCCCGTCAGAAATCCCATAGACATCACCTTCACACCGAAATTCGCAAGCGGCTGGATCCGTTCGTTGACCGCGTGGGGCTGCCCCGTGATGCCGATCATCAGCGGGATGTTCGGCCCGTAGATATCCGCATCCATCAGCCCCACCTTCGCGCCTGCTCGGGCGAGCGCTACCGCCAGATTCACTGTAACGGTGCTCTTCCCCACTCCGCCTTTCCCGCTGCCGACGGCTATGATGTTTCTGACCCCGGCAATCTCCTGCCTGGCTGCACCTCGCCTCCCGGCTGTCACGCTGGCGGACATGCGGATGTCGACCTCTCGAATCCCTTTCACCCTCAACACAGCTTCCCTTGCCTGATCCTCCATCTGCTTCTTGACCGGACATGCTGGAGTCGTCAGTTCGATGGTGAACGAGGCCCGGTTCGGCTCCACTTTGAGGTCCTTGATGAAATTCAGGGAGACAATGTCCTTGTGCAGGTCAGGATCTTTAACGCTGCGCAGCGCGTCGAGGACTTTCTGTTCCAGAGGATCTGTTTGGCCCTTTTCGATATTCTTTTCCATATTCCCCGTAAATATAGGCCGCACAAACAGTCCTGTCAACCGGGCCCGAGCCAAAACGACGTCGCGCAGAGCGGCCAATAACCGAAGCAGCTGCTCGCTCTGGTGGAATCGGAATCCGACCACCGGATGTCCGGGATTTGGCAGTGGATTCCCACGCTTACAGGGCGTGGGCTGAAGGCCGCGCTCACGGAGCCAAAACAGTGAGGACGGGCTTCAGCCCGTCCGTTTTACGGCAATTGATTATCACGCCCCTTATTTTCTGATCAGGTAGACAATCAAGGTGATCACGAGGCTCAGGAGGATGGATGTGGTGATGGGAAAATAAAACTGGAAGTTCTCGCGCTTGATCCAGATATCTCCGGGAAGGCGTCCAAGTTTGAGATAGGAGAAGATGTTCGTGTAGCTGAGCAGCAATCCCAGAATAAGGCAGATGATTCCCAGGATGATCAGGAAACGGCCCAGTGGGATCATGCTCAAAAGCGCTCGCAAGCCCAAGGCCTCCGGAGGTGAAGAATTCCGAAGGCCCGGAGACGGGTGCAATCGGAAGTGAGACTCAATCCTCGCAGAATTCAGGTCGCGCAACGATCAACGACAAAAGAATGTATCAATGGCCAATGGTCATTTGTCATCTGGCCGCTGCAAACCTTCGGCCCGTGCGGTCCTGATTGCGTTCGGAGCGGGTGAAGTACCCGAGCGCAGAGCCAACCTGACGAGCCCCCAAATGACAATTGACAATGGATAATTGACAGATTTTTTTTGTTGAGTCTCACTTCCGATTGCACCCCCGGGGACTCCTGACTTGACACCCCTGCCTCAGTTGCAGGCTTCGAGCCTGTTGAAGAAATAGGCGGTCTCGAAGGCAGCCGTTTCGGGTGCGTCGGACCCGTGAGTTGTGTTACGTTCGATGGAGATGCCGAATTCCCTGCGAATCGATCCCGGGGCGGCCTTGGCCGGATCGGTGACTCCCATCAGGTCACGCCACAACGAGATGGCGCCTTCTCCGGACAGTATCATCAGGACGACGGGCCCCTCCGACATGAATGTGGTAAGGCTGTCGAAGAAAGGCCGTTCCCGGTGCACAGCGTAGAAGCCCTGCACCTCCTTCTTGGAGAGATGAGCCATTTTCAGGGCTTTGACGGTGAGTCCCCCGGACTCGATGCGGCGGATGATCTCCCCGATCAGATTGCGGGCAACACCATCGGGCTTGATGATGGCAAGTGTCTGCTCGATCATCTTCCACCTTTCAGCGCGTGAACCACGGCGTCGCCGATGTCCGCGGGGCTGGTCACCACGTGCAGCCCGGCGCTGCGCATGGCCGCCATCTTTTCCGCCGCCGTGCCCTTGCCCCCGGAGATGATGGCGCCAGCATGTCCCATCCTGCGTCCCGGCGGCGCTGTCTGGCCAGCAACGAAACCGATCACCGGTTTCTTCATATTTTCCTCGATATAGAGCGAGGCTTCCTCTTCGGCGGTGCCTCCGATCTCTCCGATCATGACCACGGCGTGGGTGTCCGGATCGGCATTATACATCTGGAGGGCATCGATGAAGTTCGTGCCAATGATGGGGTCTCCTCCGATCCCGATGCAGGTGGATTGCCCGAGCCCCCTGTTGGTCAACTGGCCGACCCCTTCGTAGGTCAAGGTACCGCTGCGGGAGATGACACCGACATTCCCTTCCTTGAAAATGCGGCCGGGCATGATGCCGATCTTGCACTTTCCCGGGGAGATGATCCCCGGGCAGTTCGGCCCGATCAGCCGGCTCTTGGAGCGGGCCAGCACGGCGGACACCCGGACCATGTCCAGGGTGGGCACGCCCTCGGTGATGCAGACAATGAGCGGCATCCCCGCCGTAATCGCTTCCATGATGGCATCGGCGGTAAACTGCGGGGGTACGAAGATGACCGTCGCATTGGCGCCCTCCTTTTCCATGGCCTCCGCGACCGTATTGAAAACAGGGACCCCTTCGTGGACTGTGCCTCCCTTTCCGGGAGTGACGCCGGCGACGACTTTGGTGCCGTATTCCATGCATTGCCTGGTGTGAAACGTTCCCTCACGTCCGGTGATCCCCTGCACTGCGAGACGGGTGTTTTTATCAACGAGTATAGACAAGGCAGTTCTCCTTACTTGGCCAGTGCAACAACTTTTTCCGCGGCGTCTTTCATGCCGTCGGCAACGGTGAACTTCAGCCCGGAGGTCTTCAGGATCTCCTGGCCGCGCTCGACGTTGGTCCCTTCCAACCGCACCACCATGGGAACGGTGACGCCCATCGATCGGGCCGCCTCCACGACACCGCTGGCGACTATGTCGCAGCGCATGATTCCGCCGAAGATGTTAATGAGGACCGCTTTGACGTTTTTGTCGCCAAGCAGAATCTGGAAAGCGTTTCGGACCTGCTCCGCGGTGGCGCCCCCTCCAACATCGAGGAAATTCGCGGGGGTGCCGCCGGCAATCTTGATGATGTCCATGGTAGCCATGGCAAGGCCCGCGCCGTTGACCATGCAGCCGATGTTCCCGTCGAGGCGTATGTAATTGATCCCATACCGCGACGCCCGGATCTCGAGCGGATCCTCCTCATTGTAATCGCGGAGCTCCGCATACTCCTTGTGGCGATAGAGCGCGTTGTCGTCCAGGTTGATCTTGGCATCCAGGGCGATGAGCTTGCCGTCTTCGGTGAGCAGGAAAGGATTGATCTCCAACAGGGATGCATCGGTCGACTCGAAGGCGCGGTAGAGCGCGGACATGACCTTGGCCGCAGGCCCCAGCAGATCGCCCGTGAGGCCGAGACCGAATGCCAGACGGCGCGCGTTGAACGCCTGGAACCCCGCGGTCGGATCGATGTATTCCTTGTGGATCAGGTGAGGCGTTTCCGCCGCCACCTTTTCGATGTCCATGCCGCCTTCGGTCGAGGTCATGAACACCGGGCGCTGGCTGGCACGGTCGATGACGATTCCTACGTAATACTCCTTCTTGATCCTCAGGCCCTCTTCGATCAGTACCCGCCGCACCGTCCGCCCTTCGGGGCCGGTCTGGTGCGTCACCAGTTTCATGCCGAACATCTGCTGCGCGATCGCCTCGGCCTCCGACGGATCCTTGGCAAGCTTGACGCCGCCGCCTTTACCGCGGCCTCCGGCGTGGATCTGCGCCTTCACGACGACGGTCCCGCCGAGCCGGCCGGCAATGTCGTACACCTCGTGAGGATTCGAAGCCACCTCGCCACGGGGAATCGGGACGCCGAACTGAGCCAGAATCTTCTTTGCTTGATACTCGTGTATCTTCACGTGACTTCCCCTTCCCTGAGCCTCCCTACGCGTCCCAGGGATATGTAGTTCGGTAATTAAGAAGTGCACTCATGGGAGCCCGTAGGGCGACTCCGCCAAAGCGAGTTATTCTATTTCACCCCACGGAGGCAAGCAACGGAAAACACTACTCCCATCGGACGGATCGTCACCGGGCTCGGCAAGGCGATTGGGGCGCATTCTCTCACATCCCCCCCGTAAACCGCAGAATCGGCCCGGAACGGAAATGGGCCTGTCAAGGAGCGGGAGGAACAGACTCGCATCTGGTAGCGCTACAGGGATTCGAACCCTGGTTTGATGGCTGAGAACCACCCGTCCTAGTCCCCTAGACGATAGCGCCGCCTCAGGTGGGAGGCATACTACCAAACCCAACCGTTGCTCGTCAACCCGGGGCGCCCGACAACAAGGCCTGCCGATATCCGCCGCACGCTGCATGTTCGGAATGGGAATCGGAATCGCTATCGCAGTCGCAATCGGCTCATGTTCTGGAACGACCGCCGAGACCTGTAAGGAGCGCAATGGCGCATTCGACTGCGATCCCGATTGCGATTACGATCCCGGTACCGATTGCCAACCGAGCGGTGGTTGTACGCTTTTCCAATTCGGGAAATGCAATTGGCCTGACGAGTCATCTTTGTTTTGGCGGACATGCCCGTGGTAGCATCACCCTTCCCGTCGGGGTGACGGATTGAAAACAAATGGGCCTCTCTTCGTAATTCTGGGCGCCGCGCTCTGGGGCACGGATGCCTTGTTCCGGTGGCCATTGACTGCCGTCCTGTCGCCCGTGACGATCGTTCTCCTGGAGCACTGCATTCTGTCAATAGCGGTGCTCCCGCTGGTGATAATATTCCGCCGCCAGTTCCTGATTCTTCGCCGGGGGGACTACCTGGCCCTGGCGGTGATTGCTCTCGGCGGGTCGGTGCTGGCCACGGTTCTCTTTACTTACTCCGTCAAGCACGGCAATCCGAGCGTGGTAATTCTGCTGCAGAAAACCCAGCCGTTGTTCACCATTCTGTTGGCGCGGCTGGCATTAAGCGAAAGACCGCGGGGGTGGTTCTGGCCCTGGGCGGCGGTGGCAGTAGCCGGCGCCGTGCTGATGTCGACGCCAGACCGGCAGCCCGATCGTGCGGCGGTTTCCACGCCGGCAGCTGCGGTGTTTGGCGCGGTTGCGGCTGCGGCACTCTGGGGAGGTGCGACAGTATGCGGCCGCTACATCGTCACTCGAGTACCAGTCCGCTTCCTCACTTCACTCCGGTTTCTATTGGCTCTTCCCGCCCTTGCGATTCTGTACCGGCTGCAACCGGCAGTGCAGCGCGAGCTTCCTTCGGGCCTCCCGCCGGTCGCAAGCATCGCGGCAATGGCAATGGTCCCGGGCCTCGCGGCGCTTCTCCTTTATTACAAGGGACTGCAGTCCACTCCCGCCTCGCTGGCATCCATTTGCGAACTGTCATTCCCGGTCACGGCGGTTGCCGTGAACTGGCTTCTGCTGGACATCCGCCTGTCGGCGCTGCAGCTCTTCGGCTCAGCAGTACTCGTACTCTCAATGACAGCAATGGCGTTCCGAAACGCCCGCGAACAAGGCGGATCCGCCCGCCAGAGCAGCCCCTGAGGAGGCGACTCCGTTCGAAGAAACACTCGTTTTCCAGGATGCGGCCAGACACAATTCCCGGACGACGCCGGATTTCCGTGCAAGAGTACTTCCGCGTTCTGAAAAACTTGTTGCCTGATGAATGGATCCCGGTGCTAAACTCATTTGCTCCTAGAGATTGCCGAGGCGATTCCCAAGACGCCGGACCGGACCCCAGCGGAATCAGGCCTTGTTTTGGGCGTCTTGGAAGTCTATGATTTAGGGCTGAATGCACGGGCATAATAATGAGAAGGGAAAGGTCCTGCTGGCATCGCCGCGGGGCTTTTGCGCGGGAGTGGTTCGAGCGATCGACATCGTGAATCTCGCGCTCGAGCGGTTCGGCCTGCCCCTCTACGTGAGACGCGAAATCGTTCACAACAAATACGTGGTGAATGAGCTGCGCAAGAAGGGCACGATTTTCATCGAGGATCTCGATGAAGTCCCGCCGGGGAACCGTGTTATTTTCAGTGCGCACGGAGTTTCCCCCGAGATCAGAACTGAAGCTCTTCGACGGAACCTGCAGGTGATCGACGCAACATGCCCGCTGGTCACCAAGGTACACATGGAAGCCATCAAATATGCCCGGGATGGCTACACAATCCTGCTGATCGGGCACAGGGACCACGATGAAGTTATCGGCACGCTCGGGGAAGCCCCGCACGCCATCCGGGTGCTGATTTCCGCGGAGGAGATCGACGGCCTGCAGGTCCCCGATCCGCAGAGAGTGGCGTATCTCACGCAGACGACACTGAGCCTGGATGACACGAGGCAGATTGTCGAACGGTTGCGGCAGAAATACCCGGAAATCCGCTCGCCTGCATCCGCGGATATCTGCTATGCCACGCAGAACCGGCAGGCTGCCGTTCTGGAGCTGGCAAGACGGGCGGAACTGATCCTGGTCGTCGGTTCGGCAAACAGTTCCAATTCACGGCGCCTGGTGGAAGTAGCCATGACGCAGGGGGTGCCGGCACATCTGATCGACGAGATCGACAGCATCCAGCCGGGGTGGCTGTCCGGCATCCGCCTGATCGGTCTGACGGCGGGCGCATCGGCGCCGGAGAGTCTGGTAGAGAGTGTACTGCATTATCTGGGCGGGCTCGGATATCCTGAGGTAGAATCGCTCGGAAGCATCAGGGAAGACGTGGAATTCGCGTTGCCGCCGGAGTTGCGGCCGGCAGGGACGAATTCGCGGGAGAGGGCATGACTGACGATTTCACGTTCGTGACTGGAGCCACCGGTTTCGTAGGCAGTCACGTGGTCCGTCTGCTTCGCGCCCGCGGAGACCGCGTGCGCGTGCTCGTGCGCTTCTCGAGCGGGTCCGCCAACATCGAAGGCCTCGATTGCGAGACCGTGACGGGAGACCTCCGGGATGCCGCCTCCCTCCTCCGCTGCGTCCAGGGTTGCCGGTGCGTCTATCATGTCGCTGCCGATTACCGGCTCTGGGCCCGGAATCCGCAGGAGATCTATGAAAGCAACGTCGCCGGCACCCGCAACCTCCTCTCCGCGTGTTGTGAAGCGGGAGTCGGCAAGGTGATTTACACGAGCACGGTCGGAACGATCGGCATGAGTCCGGACGGAGTTCCCACCGACGAAGACACCCCGGTATCCCTCGACGACATGATCGGCCACTACAAGCGATCGAAGTTCATGGCCGAACAGGTCGCAATGGAATTCGCGCATTCGGGCCTTCCTGTCGTGATCGTCAATCCGACTACGCCGGTCGGCGCCGGCGACATAAAACCCACGCCGACGGGAAAGATCATATTGGATTTTCTTCGCGGGCGTCTGCCGGCCTATGTGGACACGGGATTGAACATCGTGGCCGTTGAGGATGTGGCGGAGGGACATATCCTGGCGGAAATGCATGGGGAGGTCGGGGAGCGCTATATCCTGGGCGGGGAGAATCTGAGCCTTCAGGAGATCCTGGAGATCCTGGCACGTATTTGCGGCAGCCGGCTGCCCAGTTTCCCGATGCCGTGGATCGCGGCCCTGGGGGTTGCTTACATAAACCAGTTCTTCATGGGGACGATTCTTCGCCGCGAGCCATCCATCCCGCTCGAAGGGGTCATGATGGCGCGTCACAAGATGTACGTCAGCAGCGACAAAGCCAGGCGCAAACTGGGTTACTCGCCCCGGCCCGCCGAGGAAGCGCTGCGTGCGGCCGTGGAATACTTCCGTCGCGGCCGGAAGGCCGCCATCGCGTCAGAGGGGATCTCGAAGGTGCGCGCCGGGGCGGCTTGACAGGCAGCCGGCGCAAGGAGCGGATAGGGAATGAAAGAAGGAAGCACCGCAGTCCGGGTGGCGGATCCCTCCGGGCGGGAAGTTCCGCGCGAAATGCAGGCTGCCGTTTTTCGCGGCGCCCATCGTGTGGAGCTGGAGACGGTCCCGGTGCCTGAGATCTCCGAGCGTGAGTTGCTCGTTCGCATCCATTCCTGCGGAGTCTGCGGCACGGACCTTAAGAAGATCGATCTCGGATTGGCCGCGCCGCCCAGGATCTTCGGCCATGAGATGGCGGGCACGGTGGTCCGTTCGGGAAGGCTGGTACAGAAGTTCGTGCCCGGGGACCGGGTGGCGATGTACCACCATGTCCCCTGCCGCAACTGTTTTTTTTGCTCGAAGAACCTGTACTCACAGTGCGCGCAGTACCGGCGCACGGGCACGACCGCCGGTTTCGAACCTGCCGGCGGAGGCTTTGCGGCCTATGTGCGGGTCATGGACTGGATCGTAGAGGAGGGCACGACCGCCATCCCGGCAGGCGTCACTTTCGAGGAAGCAACGTTCCTCGAGCCCTTGAACACCTGCCTGAAGGCGTTGGAAACCGCAGCACTGCAGCCGGGAGAAGTTGTCGTCATTTTCGGGCAGGGCCCGGTCGGGCTTCTCCTGCTGCAGGCGGCGCTACACGGGGGAGCCCGGGTGGTCGGCCTCGATCTCATCCCGCGTCGACTCGGGATTGCACGGCAACTGGGGGCGGAGCTTGCACTGAGTCCCCGGGATGACAGCCTCGGGCGCGCCGTCGCAGGACTCACGGAAGGCCGGGGCGCCGATCTCGCAATCGTCGCCACCGCGGACTCCCGCGCCGTCGGAGCCGCGCAATGCCTGGTGCGAAGGGGCGGGCGGGTCCTGCTATTCGCCAACACCGTCCCCGGGGAGGTCATTCCCGTCGATGCATCGCGCATTTGCGTTGAGGAAAAGCAGCTGCTCGGCAGCTACAGCTCCTCTGTCGACCTGCACGGCAAGGCCGTCGACCTGATTTTCAACCGGAAGATCGACGTCGCGCGGCTCGTCACCGACCGTTTTCCGCTGGAGAGGTTCGGGGAGGCGGTCCACATTGCGTCTCATCCCTCCGGGGATTCACTGAAGATTATTGTACAGCCATGAGAGAGCTCATCAACATCACCCGGGATAAAATGACCGCGGCGGTACTGTACGGAAAGCGGGACGTCCGGATCGAACAGATCCCGATTCCCCGACCCGAGAACGGCGAGGTCCTGGTCCGCATCAAAGCCGCCCTGACCTGCGGCACGGATCTGAAAGTCTACCGCCAGGGATTCCATGCGCGCATGATCGTCCCCCCCTCCGTCTTCGGCCACGAACTGGCCGGTGTCATCGAAGAGGTCGGGCCGAACGTGGATAGCTTCACCCCCGGAATGCGGGTCGTGGCGGCCAATTCCGCTCCCTGCAACAACTGCTTCTTCTGTCAGCGGCAGCTGGCCAATCTCTGTCAGGACCTCCAATTCATCAATGGAGCCTACGCCGAGTTCATCAAGATCCCGGAAAGAGTAGTGCGGCAGAACCTGCTCATACTGCCTGAAAACGTAAGCTTCACCGAAGCCGCAGCCGTGGAGCCGCTTGCCTGCGTCCTGCGCGGCATAGAAGAAATCGGGATCTCCGAGGGGGACACGGTGGTGGTCATCGGCATGGGCCCGATCGGCCTGATGTTCGTCCAGCAGCTCAAGAGCATCGGCGCCACGGTCATCGCCGCCGGGAACCGCCCCAATCAGCTGGCGCTCTCCGCGAAGCTGGGCGCGGATCATGTCGTCGATTCCACGCACACGAACGTCGTGGAACGGGTGCGAAACTTCACCGATGCCAGGCGCGGAGCGGATGTGGTCATCGAGGCCGTCGGCTCCAAAGAGACCTGGCAGCAAGCCATGGGAATGGTGCGCCGCGGCGGAACCATCAATCTGTTCGGCGGCTGCCCGTCCGGCACACAGATCCCGCTCGACAGCACCCTGATCCACTACTCGGAAATCACGATCAAGGCGACGTTCCACCACACGCCGCGCCACATCCGGGAGGCCCTCGAGGCAATCCGGCTGGGCCACGTCCGGCCACGAACCCTGATCACGGGCGAGGAGAGCCTTGCCTCGCTGAGCAACGTGTTGGAGCGGCTGATCAACAGGAACGGCGACCTCAAGATAGCCATCATCCCCTGATCCCCGGGGGAGGATGTCCCGGGAAAGTGCCCTGCAGGCGCCTTCCGGCTTCCGCCGGCCCGGCGCTGCGCCGGAGACAGCATGAAGCAGGATCTCGCCGCTTCCTATCACTGCGCCGAAGAGGTGGCGCGCGCCCGCGCCCGGAACTTTTACTACTCCTTCATCGTGCTTCCAATCGAAAAACGCCGTGCACTCTGCGCCGTCTATGCATTCATGCGTGTCTGCGACGACATCAGCGACGGCCCGGAAACCTGCGACAGCAAGCGCAGATCCCTGGAAATCCTGCGCTCCCGGATGACCGCAGCCCTGGCAGGCGACTGCGGCGAGGATCCGATCTTCCCCGCCTTTCACGATTCGGTGCACAGGTTTGCCATCCCCGCGGAATATTTTCACTGGATTCTCGACGGCGTGGAAATGGACCTGTCCACCCATGGTTATGAGACTTTCGAAGACCTCTACCGGTACTGTTTTCGCGTGGCCTCCGCCGTTGGTCTTGTCTGCCTGCAGATTTTCGGCTACTCCGAAGAATCCGCCAGGGAGCACGCCGAACACTGTGGCATCGCGTTCCAGCTTACCAACATCCTGCGCGACCTCAAGGAGGACGCCGGGATGGGCAGAATTTACCTTCCGGCCGAGGATCTGGAGAAGTTCCAATACGGCGCGGAAGACTTGCGGCGCGGCGTGATGGATGAGAGATTCAGAAAGCTGATGCTCTTTGAAGTCGACCGCGCCCGGCGCTTTTATGCGCAGGGACGCAGCCTGATCCCCCTCGTCGACGACAACAGCCGGCCGGCCCTCTGGGCGCTGATCCGAATCTACGAGAAGTTGCTTGAGAAGATCGTGCACCGCCGTTTCGAAGTCTTCCGCGCACGAATCCGCCTGTCGCGGGCGGAAAAAACCTCCATCGCCCTGAGAGCGCTGTCGATGCGGTATCTCCGGATTTAGCAGCCCCAGGGTACGGGAAGAATCGATCGTGCCCCAAAAACAGGCGACACAACTGTCACAACCTTGAAAATCCTCGAAGAAAACGTTTCGAGGTCATCGCGGTCCCGTCTTTCCGCAGGCGGGACAACCCGGTAAAGCGGGGATTGGGCTATTGCAGGGTCGAGGCGGCTGTGCCGATTGTCCGAAGGAGCTCCACCTGCCGTTCGAACTGCACCAGTTCGGCTTCGCCCGCCGCGAGGCGCTTTCCCAGAAGTCGCGTTCTAACGCCTGCAAGCTCCCTCGGCTCGATGCGGCCCGCCTCCGCCAGTGTCTCGCCGACATCCAGTTCCTCCTCCACAGCAGCCACTTCGATGCGCGCCAGCTCCAGGGCACCGCCCGCGACACGCAGGTCGCTCATGCCGCGCTCCAGGTTCATTTTCAGGTCGGACTTCAGACGCTCGAGCCGCATACGGGCCGCGTCCGCCTCACTGCGGCTCTGCGCCACTCGCGCCCCGCTCCGCAATCCATCGAACAGCGGCACCTGGATGGAAAGCCCCAGGAGGTAGTTGTTCCTCGTGAATCGGTTGAAGTATTCCTCGTAGTTGTTCGCATGGCTGAAAAGGGCATACTGACTGACGATGTTGACCTGGGGGTAGCGCTCGGCTTTTTCTGCCTGCACATGGAATTCGCGGGATCGCAGCGCCGCTTCGGCCTCCCGGATTTCGGGGAGCGTTTCCAGGGCGTCCCGATACAGGGCCTCAAGGGAAAGAGCCCGCATCTCGATGCGGACTCGTGGCGGTTCAGTCAGCAACGTCTCGCTCTCCGGAATCCCGGTGAGCTCGTGCAGGCTCGCCTCGGCCAGTCGCGCGCGCTCGCGCACCGCCAGGATCGCCTGCTCGACGTGCGCAGTTGCGACACGGGCCAGGGAGAGGTCGAGCGGACGGATTTTGCCGGCCTGCAGCAGCGCCTCGGCGACTTTCTGGCTGTTGGCGGTGGATTCCCGTTGCTCCTCCAGCAGGGGAAGCGCCCTGCGTGCCCGGTGCAATTCGCTATACAGCAGGGCTGTCCTGGCTGCCAGCCCGTTGCGTGCCGCATCTATGCCGGCCAGGCTCGCGCGATTTCCCTCTTCCGCTTCCCGTATGAGGTTCCGGTTCTTGCTGCTGAGAATCGGTTGGCTCAAGCCAAGATGGATGATGGATGGAGCCGCACCCTCAATGCTCAGCGGAAAGCCGTTGTTGTACGCAAGGCCTGTGCCAGCAACAACCTGGACCCGGTTGAGCGACCGGATCTCCCGCAGAGCTTGTCCCGCCTTTGCGGATTCGGCCTCGGCCAGGCTCAGCTCCGCAGAGCGGGCAAGGACCAGTCGCACCGCCTCCTGCAGCGTGATAATCCTGCCTGCGCCGGACCGCGTCCCGGGTTCCTGCCACGCCGCTGACGGCGTACACAGAGCGAGGAACATTACGATGACCGCTTGATTCTTGTTCATTGTCCAGCACCTCCATCGGATTCAGCGTTGCTGCTTGGCCGGCCGGCAGGGGCACCAGGCTGACGCCGGCAGTGAAAAGTGAAAACCCTGCCGCATGAAGGCAGCAGCTTCATGGGAATGGTTTGCGGTCTTTTCCCAAGCTCCGTCCGCGAAGCCATTCCCCGGCGCAAGCCAACCGCCGTCTTCGGAGCCGCGACGGTAAAGCAGCAGGCGGTCGCGCACCATTGTCCACGGGCACCCGCTCCTCCTCAGTCGCGGATCTGTCATCTCCGGATTCCGGTGCCCCATGCAGTCTTAATTCTAACGTTTCAACTGTGCCAGGGTTTCCCTTGCTCCCGAATGTCCGGGATCGAAACGGAGCGAAGTCTCAAGCGCCTGCCGCGCCTCGGGTTTCCGGTCGAGAGCCAGGTAAGCCTGGCCGAGCCTGTAATACACATCTTCGAAGGATGGATCGCCATCGCCTAACGGCCCTGCGGCGAGGTCCTGAAGCGATTTGAGCGCATCCGGCAGGTCGCGGCGTAACGCGATTCGGGATGCTGCCAGCAGCAGACGGGCCCGCCCGCTCGACGGATTCAGTGCCAGCGCCTTCTTAGCGTTCGTCTCCGCGGCATCGTATTCACGGCGCCCCAGCAGGAATCCGGCCAGGTCCGCGCGGGCACGGGAATCGTCGGGAAACTTCTGCGTCGCCCGGATCAGTTCGTCACGCGCCTGTTGCCATTGCTTTTCAGCGGCATGGAGCTCGGCGCGAGCGGTGTAACCCAGGCGCGGTGAGATCCGCGCGATCTCAATGGCCTGGTGTTCCGCCTTGTCCTTCCCTCCGCCGACGATCCCTGGAGCCTGGGAATAGAAGTCCATAAGGTCGAACCGGGCATCCAGATCGTCCGGTGAGCATTCCACGGCCTTCTCGAACTCCTGTCGTGCCTTCCTGGCAAGCCCAAACGCGCTGAGAGCCCAGGCGTTTTCGGCTTTGCGCCCGTAAGCGCGCCCCAGCCAGAGGTGGAAGGCTCCGTTGCCGGGTTCGATCGCAACGGCCTTCTCGAACTCCTCGACGGCATCATTCCAGCGGCGCAGCTTCCAATATGTCTTCCCCAGCGCCACCCGGAGGCCGGCTTCTATCGGCTGTTTCCGGCTCAACTCCGCCAGGATGGCGGCTGCCTCTTGAAATCTGCCGTGCTGATAGAGTTCCGTAGCCGTGTCGACGCTTTGGGCTTGCCCGCTCCACGGCGGGAACATCATGACGGCGCACAGGATGGCAACCAGCATATTGACCTGGCCCACAACCTCTCGCTTCCGGCGGACGGGCAATCGCCGGGCCGGGAACCGTTGCTTTGTGTTAAAGCACGCAGAATCAAAGTCTTCTCTGCTCCTTTTGAATATACCGAATGACCGCCTGGGGTTCAATCGCCAACCCCCCGGACGCAGGCGTGAATTCGAGTTCCCGTGCGGCATCAGGAATCACTTCCGCGTCGATCTGCAACATCGTTTGGTCGCCCGATAAAAGCGATGGATTCCCCATGAATTGGACCTGTGTTTGATATTTGGCCTGTCAATCCGCGGGCGACCTGCCGGTCGCCCCTACGGGATTTGGGGAGTTTCGCGAGAGAGACCAAATGAGCGGCATTCGGGTCTCTTTTCATTTCCCGGTTTACACGTGGCAGGGTGGGTCCTATGCTTTCTCTCATGCTTCTGATTGCATCGGCGCTCTCTGAGGAACTGGCAACAGCTCTGAACCAGTGCAGCGACAGAAAAAGACTGCGCTGCGGCGGCGTTGCGCTCTGGACGGGAAGGCGCGCCGGAGCTACCCTTCACCTGCTGAAACTTGGAGTCGGGCCGGTCCGGGCCGCGAAGGCCCTCGAACGCGTGCTCGACGCCATGCGCGTGACGGAGATCCTGCTTGTCGGGTACGGGGGCGCGCTGGACCCGGTGCTGAAGCAGGGCGATCTGGTGATTCCAGACAGAGCGGATCTGCTGTCGATGGATTCCCCGGAGACGCAGCTTGAAGGCCTGGCATGGAGCGGCAGCTGGATCCTGGACGGCGCTGAAGAAATGCTCGCCCTGGCCAATATGGTCGGGTTGCCCGCTCGCCGTGGCGTCGCGCTCACTTCCCCCTGCCTTATTGGCACACCTCATCTGAAGCGCATCCTGTTCGAGAAGTATCAGGCATCCCTGGTCGACATGGAGACGGCCGCGGTCGCGCGCAGTGCTGCGGAGGCGGGTCTGTCGGTCCGCTGTGTGCGGGCCGTGAGCGATGAAGCCGCGGATGACTTCCTGGCACCCGTTTCTTATGATCCCGCTACGGGCCTCCTGCGGCGTTCCGCCAGGGCTCTCGCGGCAGGCAACTGGCGTGAGCGCTACCGCCTCTGGCGCGAGCGGTCGCTCGCGGCGCGCGGGAGCCTGCAGAGGTTCCTGGCCATTTACCTGGACCGGAAGACTGTTGTGTGAGCAAGCTCAGTCTTTGCGTTTCAAGGGAACGAAGCGGACAGGCGGGATCGATCGCATACGGTCGTGCTCCGCAAGGAGCAGCTTGTAGAGCCGCTCCTGCGCGCGGACCGGCTCGGTTCCATCCGCAGCAACGCGCCGGTAGGTGCCGTCCGGAAGCAGTTCACGCGCTTTTTGATTGTCTTCGAACTGGACCTGCAGCGCTTCAATCAACCGCTGCCGCGGACCCTCCTGAGTCACCGGGAACATCAACTCCACCCGGCGATCCAGGTTTCGCGGCATCCAATCCGCACTCGAAAGGAACACTTCCGTATCCCCGCCGTTGTGGAACACGAAAGCGCGGCTGTGCTCGAGGTAGCGGTCCACGATCGAGACGACGCGGATGTTCTCGCTCAGTCCGGCAACTCCCGGCCGAAGGCAGCAGATGCCCCGTACGTTCAGCCGGATGGAGACTCCGGCGCTGCTTGCCGCGTATAGTCCGTCTATGATCCGCTTGTCAACCAGGGAATTCATCTTCGCCATGATCCACGCGCTCTGGCCGGCGGCCGCGCGGTCGGCTTCCCGCCGGATCAGTGCCAGGATCGCGTCTCTGAGGCCGAGGGGCGCCATAACGAGCCGGTTGAACATGGGAGGCTCGGAGTAACCGGTGACGGTGTTGAAAAAACCGGAGGCGTCGCGGCCGAGTTCGTCGGCGGCCGTGAGGAGACCGAAGTCGGTGTAGAGGCGGGCGGTCTTCTCATTGTAATTGCCGGTTCCGAGATGGAGATACCGGCGCACACCCTCCGGCTCGCGGCGGACCACCAAGGTCGCCTTGGCGTGAGTTTTCAAGCCCGAAACCCCGTACAGGACATGTGCGCCGGCCTCTTCGAGATCGCGCGCCCAGCTGATGTTCCGCTCTTCGTCAAACCGCGCCGTGAGCTCGATCAGCACGGTCACCTGCTTGCCCTTCTCGGCCGCCCGGCGCAGGCTGTTGACGAGCGGGGAATCCGTGCCGCTGGTCCGGTACAGGATCTGCTTGATTGCAAGCACGTCAGGGTCTTCGGCTGCGGCCTGCAGGAATTCGAGAATCGGGCCGAAAGAATCGTAGGGATGGTGGAGCAACACATCGCCGTCGCGAAGGATATCGAAAACCCCGCGCTCTTCCGCAAACACTGCCGGCTGAAGCGGCGGCTGCGGCCGGTAGTGCAGTGCGTCCTGGCCCGGCATGTCGGCCAAAATCATCAGGGGCCGGGGATCCAGCGGACCGCGCACGGGCAGGAGCGCAGGATCCTCGACTCCCAGGCCCCGCTGCAGCCGGCCGAGCAGCTCGGTGCTCATCCCCTCTTCGTACTCCAGCAGGATAGTGCGCCCGGTCCGGCGCCTGCGCAGCCCGCTTTCCAGCATGCGCATGAAGTCCTCCCCGCCTTCGTCGTCGAACTCCATCTGCGCATCACGGATCAGGCGAAAACCGCCGGCTGCCAAAATCCGATATCCGAGGAATAGCAATGGGAGCCTTTCGCGGATCACGTCGCTCAGCCAGCAAAACTGCATGTCTCCGCGGTCGGGGAGGCTCGTCAGTCCCGGCATGCGTCCCGGCACCTGCACGATCGCAAGCCGGTCGCCGGAATCCGGACTGCCGGCGGAGCGCAGCAGAACTGCCTGATACACTGCCAGGCCGGAGATGTGAGGGAAAGGGCGGGTCTCGTCGATGCTGACCGGAGTCAGTACGGGATACACCTCGTTCTCAAAGTACCAGTCGAGGTGCTTCTGCTGGGCCGGCTTCAGTCCGCCGCAACCGAGGATCCGGATGTGCTCGCGTTCCAGGGCGGGAAGCAGCTCCCCTTCATACAGCTGGAAGCAGACCGCCTTCTGGTCCCGCACTCTCGCACGCACCGCCTCCAGTTGCTGGAGAGGGGTGAGCCCCGCCCCGTCCGGCTTCAGGGCTTCCTCCTCCAGGAGTTGATGCAGCGATGCGACGCGGACCATGAAAAACTCGTCAAGGTTGGAATGGTAGATGCAGTAGAAAAACAGCCGCTCGAGGAGCGGATTGGTGCGGTCCTCGGCCTCCTCGAGCACGCGGCGGTTGAACTCCAGCCAGCTCAACTCACGGTTGAAATACCGTGGCGCATCTGAGCGCTTCATGCCCCCGCCGGACCTTCCCGCAAGACGATCTTCTTGCCGAATACCTGGGCGAAGAAATCGCTGCGGCTCGCCAGAGCCAGTCGCTCCATGGTGAGGTCCGACATGTTCTTCGCTACCAGCACGACCTGGTTCGCTTCCACAACGACCTTCAAATCCGTCAGCTTCCACCGGTGCTCCTTGTCCAGCGCGTTGGCGACCCTGAGAATGGCCGCCAGCTTGGAAACCATCATGCGTTCGTCGCGGTCGAGGGCGACGAAGGGCGCGTGGCTCTGCTGGGGCAGGGCCCTCCGGTGATACCGGGCGATGTTGCCGATGAGCTCCAGCTCGCGGCGGCGCAGGCCGAAGAGGTCCGACTGGGTGATCAGGTAGTGCGAGTGCTTGTGGTGGCTCCGGGAACTTATGAAGAGGCCGATATCGTGCAGGATCGCCGCGACCTGCAGATACAGCAGTTGAGCGTCCTGGATGCCTGCCTCCCCCTTCAGAGTGTCGAACAAAAGCTCCGCCACCTCCCGGACCCTCTCCGCGTGCCCTTCATCGTACTGGTATTTCTTGCCGAGACTGCGCGCCGCCGAGAGAACCTGGTGGCTCAGACTGGTCATGCGGTCCTTCTCGGTGGCGGGCATGAGGTCGAGCAGTACCCCGAGCCGGATGGAAGCGCTGCTGACAATCACGCTGGAAGCCTGAGTTTGCGCCAGCAGCGCCTCGTAGGTCAGCAGCGCGGGGACCAGGGTTTCGGCGTCGAGGTAGGAAAGTGAATACTGCCGGACCAGTTTGTCCACGGAGAACTTGGCAAGGGACTCCGCAAATTCGACGAACTTCTCCCGCGCCAGCACGAAAACCTTCTGCTCCTGATTGCATCCGGCGGCGATGCGCGCCGCGAGCCGGACATCGCCGCCGAAGGCGACATAGTGCACCGCGTTCTGGATGGAGAGCGTCCTCCTGATAGTGGTCACGATGTTCGCAATCTGGGCCTTCAGCAAGCGTATTTCCTGGGCATGGGATGCGGCGGCCCCCATCCCGGCGCGCAGCCGGATCGAACCCAGCGGGAAGGTGCCGGACTGCTGGAGTTCGCCGTTGCTCAGCATGGTCACATCCGCGCTCCCGCCTCCTGCTTCCACGAGAAGCGTCTGCCCCTGGCTCAAGTCGGGCCCGCCGCGCAGCGTCTCCAGGACGGCCGAGTAGGTGAGACGGTTTTCCTCCGAGCCGTCGATGACCTCAACATCCAGCCCCGAGGTGAGCAGAATCCGGTCGAGGATCGTGTCGCTGTTGGAGGCCTCGCGGACCGCGCTCGTAGCCACGGCCCGATACCGGACCACGCCGTAGGTATCCATGATCCGCTTAAAGTCGCGCAGCGCCTCGCAGGTAGCACGGATCGACTCCTCGCTGATGTAGCCTTCCGTGAACGTGTCCTTGCCGAGTTGAACGGCCTTCTTGAGGGAATCCAGGAGATGCAGCTCCGCCTGCGGTGAGACTTCGGCTATGTCCATGCGGATGGAACTGGCGCCGACATCGATGGCCGCGAGCAGATTGCTCGACGAATCAGGCATAATCCCTGCCTTGCTAATACAATGCAGCCACAGATCTCAAAGATGGATGTGACCGTGAAATCCGCACGATTTGTGGCTGCGTTTGATGGATCGCGCTTTCATCCCATTGCATGCAGTCAACCGGCCCAGGCGACCGTTCCGGGGTTGGGAGGAACGCCGGCATGATACACAATTGCGCGGGTTTTGTGAACCACCGATCGATGCCCTGTCCCGGCCGGCATCGAGCGCAGGCGTCCGGCTCGATGCCGCAAGGTTTCATGCACACCGGGACAGTCGCGGGCCGGTTCGGGCCCGGCACGGAAAGCGACACCAGGCTGTCCGGCGCTGATCGCGGCACGTATCATGCGGCACTGGCCGGGACACCTCCGCTCCCTTCAGTCCGGCCGGCAGGCATTCTCACTTGTAGACGTACACCTCGATGGCGATGTCTTTCCTCGGATCCGAATCATAAGCGATGACAGTGCGGATGCGAACCTTCGCGTACTGTCCGAGCGCGGTCCGGATGGCAAACGCAAATCCACCATTCAGGTTGGCCGACCCGTTGCTCAGGTCGATGCTGTTGAAATTGTACGTCCGCGCGCGAAGAGCTTCGATGGTAATGTTGTCGAAATCATCCGAATTGCTGATCACACCGATCGGGCTGAACGCAGCTCCCTGCTGCGGAGTCAGGCGCCTCTGCCCTGCGGAAACATCGCCTACAGTCTCAAAGAGCAGGTCCCACGGAGTTTCATAGTAGGCATCCGTGTTGCTTTCATCGCGGAAGTAGTCTGCCACAGGGAGGTCGGCGTCCAGAGAGTACCCCTGCAGGAGAAACAGCAGGTTGTTGCGCCGCATCGCATCCAATCGGGTTGCCGTTAGAGTTGAGAACTGCACGCCGATCTTCGCCTGCGACTGCAGCAGCGCAAGCACCGCAACCGGCCCCTGGGACGTCCCGTATACCATGCCTTTGAAGCTGGTCAGGTTCGGGAAGAAACCACCCATGAAGCCCACCCGCTTCTTGTTTGTGGAGGCGTCCAGGGCAACTATCGCCGACCCCCGGTCTATCGCATTGTTCGAGGATGGCTCAACTGCCTCGCTCAGATAAAGAGTCACGTTGTTGGCAGCATCGGTGAGATTGACGATCCCGAAACCCGTGTTTGTTCCCTTCGACGGATCAATCTCGACCGGAAAAACGAAGGCGAGTGTCGGCTCTGATATGGGAATGCTCACGGTATCCAGAACATCACTCCCGAGCGAGACTTCGTAATAGGCGGTGATTCCCACTTCGAAGTCATCGGCATAATAGCTGGTGGTAGTTTCGAGATTCCTGACGATGACATACCCCTGCACCAGGCTGCCCTGTCCCAGGGTCTCGATGCGCAATGTCTGGGAATAACCAAGGTTCAAGGTCACGGAACTGAAAGTCCCCCGGTTCGTCGCAACCGTCCAGGGTGTGCCGTTACCCAGGAAGAAGTTCACCGAAACTCTGGTGATCTTGGACTCCGGAAAGGGACTCAGATTGATGAAGTCGAATTTTGTCCGGTAGCGAATTCCGTCAGGCTGAGCGCCGTCCACCGCCTGAACCAGGAGTTTGTCCCCTGCCGCCATGGCAGGAAATGCACCAATGAAAGCCGCGAGAACGACACCCAGAAGGCTCATGAATAGCGTTTGCTTTTTCATCGTATTTCCCTTTCTCCCAGAGGAACGATTGTCCTGATCTAATCATAAAAGATACCTCAAACTCCCGGTGGGTTCATGATTTTCCTTGATCGCATCTACCGCGAGAGCATTGTACCCCCAATCACGAATGCACGCCCTCGATCATCCCGCGCCCGCGGCGCGACCTTGCATCGGAAACGCCATTCCCTCCAGCTGCCTGTATTTGCGCCCCCGAGCTCCGCGAGATACCGGGCCCCCGGCCAGTAAGTCTTGCCGGGGGACGGGGCCCGCGGGGCATCTATTTCGTGGTATTTCGCTGGCTTCCTCTGCTAGTATAGCGTGGTGAAATAAAGGTGAAGATCATGGATATTCATACTTCTCGGGGCAAGAACACGGCGCTTGTCGCAGTCCCGGACCTGATCGCTGAACTCACGGCGCGGGACCGTTCCAGCGAGGTGATAACCGCGGTCCATCAGATTCCCGCGCGCGAAGCGCAATGGGCTCCGATGCCGGAGTGGGCGCGGCCGGCGCTGGTGGAGGCCTACCGGGCAAAGGGTGTGGTGCAGCTATACTCCCACCAGGCGGAAGCTGCCGGGCGAATCCGCAAGGGTGGGAACGTGGTGATTGTGACACCGACAGCTTCCGGGAAGACGCTGTGTTACAACCTGCCCGTCCTGAACGCAGTGCTCGAGAATCCGGACACCCGGGCTCTGTACCTGTTTCCCACCAAGGCGCTCTCCCAGGACCAACTGGAAGAGCTGCAGGACCTGGGCCGCAGGACGGGGGACGCCTGGGGTGTTTTCACGTACGACGGCGACACTCCGAGCGACGCACGGCGCGCCATCCGCCAGAAGGGACACGTCGTGATCACCAATCCCGACATGCTGCACGCGGGGATCTTGCCGCATCACACGCGCTGGACGCGGCTGTTTGAGAACCTCCGCTATGTGGTGATCGACGAGTTGCACACATACCGCGGAGTGTTCGGCAGCCACCTGGCCAATGTCCTCCGGAGGCTGCGCCGCATCGCGCGCTTCTACGGGCAGGAGCCTCAGTTCATTTGTTGTTCGGCCACCATTGCGAATCCCGGTGAGTTGGCGAGCCGGCTGATCGAGGAAGACGTCGAAGTGATCGATGCCAACGGCGCCCCGTCGGCGCAAAAGCACCTGGTTTTTTACAATCCGCCGGTAGTCAACCGGTTCCTTGGCATCCGGCGCAGCTTTATCAACGAGAGCTATCGCCTGGCTCAGGAGTTCCTGAAGCGCGGCCTGCAGACCATCGTCTTCGCCAACAGCCGCCTGCACACGGAAGTCCTCCTGACGTATCTGAAGCAGGCCAACCCGCAACCCCCCGGCCAGCCGGAGATCATCCACGGGTACCGCGGCGGCTATCTTCCGCTGGAACGGCGCGAGATCGAACGCGGCTTGCGCAGCGGGCAAATCCGCGGGGTGGTGGCGACCAACGCGCTGGAACTCGGCATCGATGTCGGTTCGCTCGACGTTGCAATCCTGGCTGGATACCCGGGCACGATCGCGTCCACCTGGCAGCGTGCGGGACGCGCCGGCCGGCGCAGCGGTGCGTCCTGCGCGGTTCTGGTCGCATCCTCCCGGCCGCTCGACCAGTTCATCGTGAAGCATCCCGACTATTTTTTCGGCAGCTCGCCGGAACACGCCTACATCCAGCCGGATAACCTGGAAATCCTCGTCAACCACCTCAAATGCGCCGCCTTCGAGCTTCCGATCGGGAAGGACGAGAGGTTCGGCGCCGTCGATCTCGCCGAACTGTGCGGGCGGCTGGCCGAAGCCGGGTATCTGCACCGCAGCGGAGAATACTGGCACTGGACCCAGGAGGCGTATCCCGCCGATACCGTCAGCCTGAGATCCGTCAGCTCGGATAACTTCGTCATCATTGACGAGACCGACGCACCCGAGGTGATCGGAGAGGTCGACTTCACCAGCGCCCTGACGACGGTCCACCCCAAGGCGATCTACCTGCATGCCGGGCAGCAATACCACGTCGAGCGGCTGGAGTTCGACCAGCGCAAGGCCTACGTCCGGCAGGTGGACGTGGACTACTATACCGACGCGATCCGCTATACGCAGATCCGGCCTCTGGAAGCGGCGGAGGAGTCGCCCGTGGCCGGGCCTGCCGTACGCATGCATGGGGACGTGCAGGTCCGTTCCCAGGTCGTGGGATTCAAGAAAATCAAGTTCTACACCCTCGAGAACGTCGGCGCCGGCAAGCTGGAACTGCCGGAAAACGAAATGCACACAACCGCCTGTTGGATCTCTCTCAGCCGGGAGCTGCTGGCATCGCTGCCGTATTCGACCTCCGAGAAGCAGGACGGCATGTTCGGCCTCCTGCACGCGCTCGAGTCGGTCGCCTGCCTTCTGCTGATGTGCGACCAGAGAGATCTGGGCTCCACGATCGGAGAAGGAGCTCCGCTCGAAGGCGGCGAGGCGGATCGCAGCAGGCATTCCCTGCCCGGCGGACATGATGCTCCGGTCGAGTTCTTCCGGCCTACCCTTTATCTCTATGACAATTACCCGGGCGGCATCGGACTCAGCGAACCGTTGTATCATATCCACGAGGAGCTTGTGCGCAGGACCCGCGAACTGATCGCGGGCTGCGCCTGCGAAAACGGTTGTCCTTCCTGTGTCGGCCCGGCGGGGGAGACCGGGACGAAAGCAAAGGAAGCCGCGCTGGCAATCCTGGATCGCCTTTGCGTATGACTGCCACACCCTTCGACAGAATGTCCCGCATCGCGGCACTGAAGCCCCGGAAGCCCGGGGATGAGAAATCGCCGCAAGGTTCCGGCCATGGGGATAGAAACGCGGGCTTCGCGGCTCTGCCGGGAGCGGAACTGCGTTCCACGTCCCGCGGCTGCCATCTGGGGGTCCTCTCCCGCTTTGAGAATCCCGGGGCTTGCGAACTCGGGCCTCGCGCCCGCAGCCTGCTCGCCCCTCATGCCGCCGACGTCGTAAGCGACAGCCGCCGATGGATCTTCCTGGATACCGAAACCACAGGCCTGGCGGGAGGCACAGGCACCTATGCCTTCCTGGTAGGGTTGGCATGGTGGGACGGCGGCAACTTCGTGTTGGAGCAGCTCTTCATGCGGGATCACGGCGAGGAGGCATCGCTGCTCACCGCGCTCGCGCAGCGGCTTGCCGAACGCCCGGTTCTGGTCACCTTCAACGGAAAGAGCTTTGACTGGCCTCTGCTCGAAACCCGGTTCCGGATGACTCGCACCGCTGCTGTCAAAAATCCCGAAGTTCACCTGGACCTGTACCACCCCTCCCGCCAGTTGTGGAGATTCCGCCTGCAGTCCGTGGCGCTTTCGGAGCTCGAGAAGCATGTCCTCGCATTCGATCGCGGGCCGGACATCGCTTCGCACACAATCCCGGAGCGGTACTTCCATTTCTTGCGCGGCGGCCCGGAAATGCCGATCGTCGAAGTCTTCCATCACAACCGCATGGATCTGCTCGGACTGGCCACCTTGGCCGTGCACATCACCCGGATGCTCGAATACCCGGAAAGCTGCGGCGCCGAGGCAGGTGAGATCTACGGCATCTCGCGCATGCTGCAGCGGAGGGGCGAAGAGGTGCTGGCGGCCGACGGATATCAGAGAGCCCTGGATTTCGGCCTGCCGCAGGAAGCCGGCCGCGTTGCCCGGCGCGAATTGGCGCTGCTGGCACGGCGCAGCGGCGATTTTGCAAGAGCCAATACGCTCTGGGAGGAGATTCTGCAATGCGCGCCGCTTCCGATGGCAGCCTATGAGCAGCTCGCCATTCACTACGAGCACCGCGCGAAGAATCCGGAGCGCGCCCTGGCGCTGACGCGCGAAGCCATCATCCGGCTGCGGGAAGCAAGCCTCTCCGGACAGCTCAGTGCGCA
>JAFNAG010000375.1 GCA_017860135.1 Acidobacteriota bacterium | reverse complement strand
AGAGACCACGGAGATCACGGAGGGGGAATGCCGCGATTCATGCCCGGGGCCAACGCTTCGCGTTGCGCGATTCACGTCCGGGAGCGGCGGCCGAAGGCGCCGCCGGGCAGGCCGGGGAAGTCCCAGTGGTCTCTGTACTACTAACCGGAAAATCCTTGCCAAAAAGGAAAGGATTTTTCAGCACCATGGAGTAGCGGGGTCGGTATCGGCATCGGGATCGCAATCGCAGTCGCAATCGCTATCGAAAATCATGTATGATCGGACACCTTAGTATGGATGCCGGCAGCGCGATGATGCCGAAATCGATGCTGATAGCGATAGCAATTCCGATACCGATTGTGCCGTTTCCAGGGGTCGTCGCTTTGCCTGGGTGCGGCCATCGGCTGCGCTGTGCTCTCTGTGGTTCGCTTTTGTTCTTCCTAACATCAATTCGCCCCGAAAACCTGTCGGGACTTATGACGCTGTGTATGGATTTGAGACGCTGGATTTCCGCCAGCCGTCGTTCCGTTTAGAACCCGACAATCCAAAATCCCAGTTAGTCTTCAGCTGGAGGAGGCGGTGCATCTGGGGAAGCAGCCGGATGCCCTGCCCGGTCGAAGCCGCCGAGGCCCCGGCAATTCTGGCATTTGCCGCTTCCGTGCGGGAAGCAGGAGGTGCAGTGCTTCCCCTTCTGCAACGCCAGCCTGCCCGTACCTTTGCAGACATGGCAGATTCCGGTGCCTTTACAATGGGAACACTTCCTATAGTCTGCTGTCACGAGATCAACCTTTCTTTTTCATGCGCCCCGGCGCCCTGTTCTGGCATCGCGGGCAAAAGTACGTACTCCGGTTTCCCTGCCGCAGCCTTTGAATTCTTGCGCGGCACCGGTGGCATTTTTCGCCCTCTCTTTGAAAAACGTGCAGAAAATCCTGGTGTTCTCCCGGTTCCCCGTCCGAATCCGTGAAATCCGAAAAAGTCGTGCCGCGGTGGGCAACTGCATGACGCAGGACGTGACGCACGGCTCGAGCCAGGGCGACAGCTTCCTTCCGGGAGACTGTGTTGCAGCGTCTCGCGGGGTGCAGGCGGGCACGAAAGAGAGATTCGCACGCGTATATGTTCCCGACCCCCGCGACCCTGCTCTGATCCAGAAGGAATGCTTTCAGATCCCGCCGCGTATGCAGCAGCTCGGGCCAGAGCCAGCCGGCGTCGAATCCCGTGCCCAGCGGGTCTTTTCCCAGGCGCTGCACCTGGTTCAGCGCGAACAGCGTGGATGCCTCCTGAATGTCCAGAAGGCCGAAGCGTCGTGGATCGCGATACTGCAGTTCTCCGCCACCCTCGAACTGAATGACGGCGTGAGTGTGCTCGGGTTTTGTTGCAGGCTGCGAAAAATAGAAAAGCCTCCCCGACATTCCGAGATGAATCAGCCAGAATGCCTTCGGCTCCATTTCGAGGATCAGGTATTTTCCCATGCGATGGACACGCCGGATAGTCCGGTCCGTGAGCGCAGAGGCGAAGTGGCCGGGGACAGGCGCGCGCAGTGACTTGCCCGACAGGAAAACGGCAGAGACACGTTTGCCCACGACCGTGTTCCGGAGCTTGCGCGCGATGGTTTCCACTTCTGGCAACTCGGGCATGGCACTCAGGATTGCGATGACGGCAAAACATCCATGAAGGAAGAGACAGAGAAGACCGCCTTCCCAAGTCCCGGCTCACCGTACCCCGGCGGCACCGGGAGCCTGTACTTCGCATGCGTGTCGCGGTATTCACGGAGGAGCCGGACATGATATTCCAGCGGGGCGCCCGGCTGTTCTTTTCCGAGCGCGCTGAGCGGTTCGGGACACCATGTCGTGAACCTCGGCGAGATCCCGTGACTCATGAAAAAATCGAGACCTTCCCGCGTCGAAGCGATCGCCTCGTCCACGGAGGCGAATCCTGCCGGTGTTGCCATCTCGACGCCGGCCACAAAATTCGGGATGACATGCTCGGGCGCGAATACGGTCGCGGCATCCAGTATGCGCCGGATCCACTCCTCCCTGCCAATGAATCTTGCCTTGCCGGCGCACAGGCTTTCAAAAAGTCTCCGGTCCCAGACTTCGAAGTTGGGGTGATAGATCTGCACTCCGGCATCCCGCAGCTTTTGCACTTCATCTCTTGCCAGCGCCTGCACCACAACCTTGCTGATCCAGCGTCGCGGGAACCGTTTCTCGATGGCTTCGGGATACTGCCGGTAGAAGTCCACTTCCGACTTCCCTTCCAGCGTCGATGTGATGCTTCCGCCCGTAACTGTGTATGCCTTGCTGTCGCTGTCGGCGGCGTCGATGATCTCGAGCGCCTCCAGGATCTCTGCCACAGATTTGACTGACGTATACGGTCTGCCGGCCGCCTTCTGCTGGCGGTAATTTTCGTTGATATCGCAGAACTGGCACTCTTCCTTGGCCCCGAAATACTGGCAGAGCCGGAAAACGGTCAGGTAGAGCAGATAGCCCCATTCGATCGTGGGCGCAATGTCGGGGATCGGCTTGCCGCTGGCAAGCGTCCGGTCGTAGTATGCTGGCGAATTCTGCAGTTCGACATTCGAAACCGGGTGGCCGTCGAGTGCGAGAACCAGCACGCCGTCTTTCGATTCCACACGGTAGGGTGACGCGGGATTGAGACGCACGGATACAATCACCGGCCGGAAACTCCACAGCCCGCCGGAAAGCCGCACTTCCTCGGGCGCCCTCCTGCTTTCGTCCTGGTCCATGGCGGAAACCGGCACCATGTCGAAGGAGAAAATGAAGTAGGCTCTGCGCTTATGCCTGGCGGCCACTTCCAGGGCTTCCGGGGACCAGGCCATTCCGCGCCGCAGCAGGTCTTCCTTGACGATCGCCTCCACGGGCACATCGTCATAACGCTGCGCGAGCTGTTCCACAAGCTGCAGCGGCGATACCGCGTTTTCAAGCATCGATGCCATGACATTAATTTACCAAATCCGCCTCTCACCCCGAAATCATCCTTCGCGCGGGAAACGGCGCGCCGCATCGGCACGGAGCATCCGCAGGCGCTCCGAATCCTGCTGTTCGGCTCCTTCGCTCGCGAGGACTACGGCACTCGAAGCGACCTGGATCTCCTTGTCATACTCAAGGAGTCGGAGAAATCCGTTCCCGAGCGGATCGCAGATCTCCTCAAGTACACCCCCGCGTATCCCACTGATATATTCCCGTTGACTGAAGCAGAGGTCGGATCGAGGCTCGAAGCAGGCGACCCATTCCTCCAACGCGCCCTGCGCGAAGGCATTCTCCTCTGGGGGCAAGAAGCCCATTAGGGGGATGTGGGTTCATGCCTCGCAGGCTCGATAATCCCATACTCCGAGCATGGGACCTCAGCCGCTGATGACAAGCGGGCTGAAGCGCCCCGCGTCGATCAAGGACACCTTGGCCCAGGGCCCGATTCCGGATGGGGTTACGTCCTTCCTGGTGAGGCTGCCGTCGGAGGTGACGTGGATCATCCCGTCGTCGGTGCCGATCCAGAGGCGCCGGATATCCTGGTTGGAGGGAGCGATCGTGTGGATGACGCCGCACTGCAGGGGCTTGAAGCACTGGAAGCGGGACTGACTCCAGCCTTGACAATAACTGGTGAATATGTAAATTGAATATTCGATGTTCAATTGTTTAAACTGAGGTGGAAATGATTCGACGCGCAATCACCTCAAAGCTCCACGATTCCGCCCGAAGCTATCCCGTCGTGACCGTGACCGGGCCGCGCCAGTCGGGGAAAACGACGCTGGTGCGTGCCGAATTCAGCGCCTATGACTACGTCTCGCTCGAGCTTCCCGATCAGCGGTCCTTCGCTCTGGAGGATCCGCGCGGATTCCTGGCCCAATTCCGTGGGCCCGTGGTGCTGGATGAAGCCCAGCGTGCGCCTGAGCTCTTCTCGTATATCCAATCCATCGTTGACGAAGCGGGCAAGCCGGGGCAGTTCATTCTCACCGGATCCCAGAACTTCCTATTGCTGCAAAGCGTTTCCCAATCCCTCGCGGGCCGCTGTGCCGTGCTTCACCTGCTTCCATTTTCGCTGTCCGAGTTGAGCAACCGTCCCGCGCCGGCGCTGGAAGAGCTGGGCCGGGATCTTTACAGTTCGCTCCAGTCGCCTCGACTGGGGCTCATGGAAACACTGTTCACCGGTTTCTACCCGCGCATCCACGATAAACGTCTCCCGCCCCGGGATTGGCTGGCAAACTATTACCAGACCTACCTCGAACGCGATGTGCGGAGTGTCATCAACATTGGAGATCTCGAGGCGTTCGGGCGCTTCGTTCGGCTCTGCGCCGGACGAACGGGCCAATTGTTGAACCTTTCAGGGCTTGCGGCAGATTGCGGGGTCACGCATACGACCGCAAAGCGCTGGATATCCGTGTTGGAAGCGAGCTTCCTGGTCCTGCTCCTCCGGCCCTATCATGCAAACTATGGGAAACGGCTCATCAAGAGCCCGAAACTCTATTTCCTGGATACCGGACTTCTAAGTTTCCTGCTGCGCATTCAGACTCCCGAGGACCTCCAGAGCCACGCCGCGCGCGGAGCGGTTTTCGAGAGCTATGTCATCTCCGAACTCCACAAGAACTTTTCGAACCGTGGCGAACGTCCGGGAATCTACTTCTGGCGAGACTCCGGTGGCCACGAGGTCGATTTCGTGATCGAGGCAGGCCGAAATCAAATCCTCGTGGAAGCCAAGTCCGCCCAGACGCTTGCGAGTGATTTCTTCGAGGGCCTGCATTACGTGCGCCGGATCAGCAAGCAGCTCCAACGGCCGGCCGCATTGATCTATGGAGGAGACCAATCCTACTTCAGAGAACATGTGGCGGTGTACCCCTGGTTCGCCCTTTGATCGCCGTTCCCGTTCCAGGCTCAGAACTCAGTGTACGAACAATGGGTCATT
>JAFNAG010000374.1 GCA_017860135.1 Acidobacteriota bacterium | reverse complement strand
GAGCGCATCGCCGTGCTCGAGAAGGACCTGTTCTCGCAGGTGCGGGCTTCTCTCGCGGCGCGCGCGGAGCGCATCTCGGCAACCGCGCGCCTGCTGGCGGAGTTGGATGTCTATCTCTCCCTCGCGGAGGTCGCGCTCAAGAACGAATACTCAAGGCCCGAACTCATCGACGGAGACGAAATCTACATCCAGCAGGGCCGTCACCCGATCGTCGAGCACCAGAGCAGGCCGTTCATTCCCAACGACCTGTACATGAACACGGCAACCGATCAGCTCCTGATCCTGACCGGCCCGAACATGGGTGGCAAATCCACCTACCTGCGCCAGACCGCGCTGATCGTCATACTCGCCCAGATCGGTTCCTTCGTCCCGGCCCGCCTTGCCCGTCTCGGGCTTGTCGACCGGATTTACACGCGGGTCGGTGCGTCGGACAACCTGGCGCGCGGCCGCTCCACATTCATGGTGGAGATGATCGAAACCGCGAATATTCTCAACACCGCCACAAACCGAAGCTTGATTCTTCTGGACGAGGTGGGGCGCGGCACGGCGACCTTCGACGGGCTCTCGATCGCATGGGCCGTGGCCGAATACCTGGTCCAGAATTCGCAGCATCGCGCCAAGACTCTCTTCGCCACTCATTATCACGAACTCACGCGCATGGCGAATGTCCACACGGGGGTGAAGAACTACTGCATGGCGATCAAGGAAGCCGGGAAGGAAATCCTGTTTCTGCGCAAGGTGGCGCCGGGCACGGCCGACAGAAGTTACGGCGTGGAAGTGGCACGCCTGGCCGGCCTCCCGCCTGAAGTCGTGCGCCGCGCCGGGGAGATACTCGAACGCCTCGAAAAGAAAGACATCGATCTCACCGGCCGCCCCCGGACTCGTTCGACTCAGGAAGTGATCGAGGAGATCCAGAAATCGCTGTTTTAGCCTCCGATGCCTGAAATGGACCGAGCTTTGAAACTGCCTCCGGGAATTCCGCTGCTCCTCCTTGCCGCGCTGGCATTCCCGTACTTCGTCCATCTGGGCCGCTCGGCGCTCTGGGACACCAACGAGACCTATTACGCGGAGACTCCCCGGGAGATGCTCGAAACCGGCGATTATGTCTCCCCCATGTTCAATTACCAGCCCCGGACGCAAAAGCCGCCGCTGACCTATTGGCTGGTCCTGCTCGGCTACTGGGCGGCAGGCATAGGGGAACTGGGCGTCCGCCTCCCGGGAGCCATCGCCGTGGCCGCGACCATCCTGCTCGTCTTCGCGGCGGCCAGGTTGTTCTTTTCGACGCAGGCGGCCCTGCTCGCCGCCGCCATCGTTGCGACCACGCCGCGAGTATTCATGCTGGCGCGCAAGCTCCCGATCGATGCGCTTCTGCTGTTCTGGCTCACGGGCACAGCCTATTTCCTCATGCGCGCCCTCAAGAACGGATCGCGGCGCGACTGGTGGCTGGCATATCTCTTCGCAGGTTTCGGGTTCCTGACCAAGGGCCCTGTCGCCTGGGTCATACCCGGCCTGTGCTTCCTGGCCTGGAGCCTCTGGATGCGACGCTGCAAACCCGGGACGGCGCATCCCCTGACCGGCCTCCTCATCCTGGCCCTCGTTGTCGCTCCCTGGTACGTCGTCATCTACATGCGGCATGGCTGGACCTATATCGCCGATTTTTTCCTGCGCGACAACATCGCACGTTTCACCGCACAGAATGTGGGGGGATGGAACATCGGGCCCAGCAGGGGCTTTTTTTATTATGCGCCCGTCCTGTTGGGTGATTTTTTTCCCTGGTCGCTGGTGGCGGCCGCGGCGCTTGCCTGTCTCTGGTCCGAGCGTAAATCGATCCGCACGGAACATGCGCTCCCCTTTATTTTTCCTCTTCTTTGGTGCGCGACAGTCTTCCTCTTTTTTTCGATTTCCCGGAACAAGCAGGAGTATTACATCGCGCCCGCCTACCCGCTCCTGGCAGTCCTGATGGCAGGAGTCGCCGACCGGCTTTTCGTCCGCGCGCGCGATAACCTCCGCAGCCTGCGACGCTATTGGACAGTCGCCTGCCTGTTGGTCGCTGCTGTGTTCCTGGCTATGTCCGCCCTCTCCCCGCTCATTCTTCCGGATTTCATCCCTGACGGGCCTCCCGTGCTACACTATGCCCCGGCCGTCATCCTGGCGTGCGCCGCTGCCGTTCTCTTGCGGCTGGCGGCCCGGCGCAGGGTGTTGGGCAGCATGGTCGCGATCACGGCGACATTGTGGCTCGTTTCCCTCCTGGCGGCAGCGGTCTACCTGCCGGCCGTGGAGAAGTTGCGGCCTGTGAAAGATCTGTGCAGGGAGATTGAGGCCCGCGCAAAACCCGGTGATGAGATCGGGTATTACCGCCTGGCCGTCCCCAGCATGCTTTTTTATCTGCGACGGCCGATTTTTTCCGCATCCAATGAGGATATAATGGCGCACCAGTTCGAGGGAGAGACGAGGGTGTTCTGCATCATGGGAGAGCGCGACTACGGTTATTTCACAGGCCCCCGCAACCTTAGCCTGGTTGTATTGAGCCGGCATCCGCAGCTGCCTACGCAAATACGGGCCATCCTGGACCGGAAGGGTCCGTCGGCGGAAGACCTGCTTCTTGTTTCCAACCGGCCGGATCCGGGAAGCGGCGGTCGGGACGCCCGGGAGACTCGATGAAGGGCAGGCTGGGTGCACTGATCAAGGCGGCGGTCACGCTGCTGTTGTTTTACCTGTTGTTCCGGAAAATGGATTTTCGGCAACTCGGCGCCACGATGGCCGGCGCCCGCCTGGTGATGCTGCTGGCCGCCTTCCTGCTTCTCTGGGTCGCTCATTTCATCTGCATTTTCCGCTGGCGCATGCTCATGCGCCCTCTGATGCCGACCTTCTCGGTCAGGCGCCTCTTTGAAATCTACTGTATCGGGCTCTTCTTCAACCTGACCTTCCCGACAGCAGTCGGCGGGGACGTGGTCAAAATCTATTACGCCGGCAAACCGTCCCGGCTCTTTGCGCAGAGTTTCGCCGCGACGTTCCTGGACCGCGACGCCGGGATGCTGGCCATGATGATAATCGCGGGAACCGCAACCCTGGTCATGCCCGTTCACGTCGCCGGCATCCCGGTCGTCTTTCTCGTATGGATTTCTTTCGCCGCATTCATCGCGGTCAACATTGTGATCTTCATGCCGAGCCTGCACCGGCTGCTGACCAGGATCCTGCACAGGGTGCGTCTCTCCAAGACAGCAGGCAGGGTGGACGCCATCTCCAGCGCATTTCAGGTCATGGGCAGGCATCCGGCGATCCTTCTCTACGCCCTGCTCATTTCCCTGATCAACCAGTTTCTGGTGCTTACGGTCTCCTGGGTGACGGCAAAAGCGCTCGACCTGGACGTCGCCTTCCTCTATTTCCTGGTGGTCATTCCCGTGATCACCCTGATTTCGATGATCCCCATCAGCCTGAACGGCTATGGGCTGCGCGAATATGCCTTCGTAAGCCTGTTTACCGCCATCGGCGTGACCCGCGAAAGCGCATTCGCCCTGGGGATCATCGGTTCGGTCATGATCCTGCTGTCCGCGGTCCCCGGGGGCATGCTGTACATGTTTTTCCGAAACCGCGACGACATGCGGCAGATGGCCGTCATGGAGACCGAATTGAGATGAGCTGCCGGCTTTCCGTGATTGTACCGGTCTACAACGAGCGCGGGAACCTGGAGCTTCTGCTTCCCTCTCTCCAGAGCGTCCTGCGCGCGTCGGGGGAAGAGTACGAGATAATTTTCATCGATGACGGGAGCACCGACGGAAGCGCCGAAGTCCTGGAGTCAATGGCAGCCGCGGATCCCCGGATCAAGGTTGTGCAGTTCCGCCGCAATTTCGGCCAGACCGCCGCGCTGTCCGCCGGCTTCGATATCGCGGCAGGCGAGTTTGTAGTAACCCTCGACGCGGACCTGCAAAACGACCCCGAAGACATCCCGGCCGTCCTTGCCGGGATGCGGCAGGGCTTCGACGTGGTCAGCTGCTGGCGGCGCGACCGGAAGGATGCCTGGCTCACGCGCATCCTCCCTTCCAAAGCCGCTAACCTGCTCATTTCGTGGATCGGCGGGGTCCGCCTCCACGATTACGGCTGCACCCTGAAGGGATATCGCGCAGAGGTGCTCCGGCACATGCAACTCTATGGCGAGATGCACCGTTTCATCCCGATTTATGCGTCCTGGGCCGGGGCGCGTGTGACCGAGATTGCCGTGAAACACCATCCCCGCCGGCACGGATCCAGCAAATACGGACTGGGCCGCACCCACCGTGTACTGCTGGACCTGATCACGGTGAAACTGCTGAGCAGCTACTCCACCAAGCCGATGTACTTTTTCGGCGGGGCCGGGTTGCTGGCGTGCGCAGCGGGCGTGTTTTTCGCGGGCTGGACTCTGTTCGACAAGTTTTTCAATGGGATCAAGGCCCATCGAAACCCGCTTCTGCTCCTCGCGGTCTTTCTGTTTCTCCTCGGCGTCCAGTTTATCCTGATGGGATTCGTTGCCGAGATCATGATCCGGATCTATTATGAATCTCGGAACAAAACACCATACCTGGTGCGGCGCACCTGGAACATCCCGGAACCGGAGGCGTTGCGGCAGAATCGCGCAAACGACAGGAATCCATAGAGGAAATCCGCCTTGTTCCATTCGCAGTTCGAATTTCTACAACCGGCGCTGGTCAACTTTGTGGGTGGGGGAGGCAAGACTGCTCTGATCCTCAGGCTTCTCGAAGAGTACTCCGAATCGGTGGCCGCCGTGTATACGACCACAACCCGCATTCACCCGCCCCACCCCTCCGGCGGCATGGCCATCCTGGCGAGCGACAACGAGGAGTACCTGCATCTGCTCCTCGAAAGAGCGCTGCTGGGCTGGTGTCACGGATGCAAATTCGTAGTTAC
>JAFNAG010000373.1 GCA_017860135.1 Acidobacteriota bacterium | reverse complement strand
CTTTGGCAGTGGCTGCCCGAAAACCAGGGTCTCTTGACGATCACTCATCTATATCGGCGCTTTGAAGGTCCTCCGGTGCCTGACCTGATGAACGCCTCGGAATATTTCCCCTTCCTCATGAAGCAGGTGCTGGCAGGAAAAGTCGTTGCTCTTTCTTCCCCGGCGGAGTTGCCCGCCGAGGCGGCCCAGGATCGGAAGTCAATCGAATACTATGGGATCAAGAGCTTGGCAAACCTTCCGCTCTGGGTGGGAACAGGGCCGCCATTGGGGATTGTTTCTTTCCACAGCATGCTGGAGGAACATGCGTGGCTGGCGGAGACGGTTGATCGACTTCAGCTGGTTGCGAAGGCATTCGCCAACGCGCTTGGCCGCAAACGCTCGGAGGAGGTCTTGCGCAATAGCGAGGCCCGCCTGGCCCTGGCCGCTGATTCCGCGGAGGCGGGACTCTGGGTTCTCGACTGGAGCGCGTGCGCTTTCTGGGTAACGGGCAGGACCAGGGCGATCTTCGGGTATGGCCCGGACGAGGTCATCACCCTGGAACGATTCGAAGCCTCTGTCCTGCCCGAGGATCTGGAACTCGTTCGACAAACCATCGAACGGTCCAGACATGAGTGCGACCTGGTGAACGTCCAATATCGCATTCTGCGAGGTGACGGATGCATACGGTGGATCGATACCCGCGGCCGGCCTTATTTCACGTCCAGTGGTGAGCCGGAGCGTCTGATGGGGATCGCCGTAGACATTACGGACCGAAAGCGCATGGAAGAGGCATCGCGGGCGAGCGAGGCCCGCCTCGCCTCGGGAGTCGATTTGGCCGGTCTGGGTTTTTTCGAAATCGTCTTCGGCGAAGGCATTACCTACCTGGACGAACGTGCCCGGACCCTCTTTGGCGTCCCTGCGGGAGTTGACCACGGTGCGCCGGCCATTGAATTCTGGGAGGAGCACATACATCCTGATGATCTCCAGGACCTCTTGAATGCGCGCTCCCAATTGAGAGATGAGGGCGCGGACCGGATCTCGAAGGAGTATCGCTACCTGCATCCGGATCTTGGCCTGAGGTGGCTGCATCACCTGTCCCGCATCGACGTCCGGGACGACTGCGGAAAGGCAGTCCACCTGATCGGAGTCATCCGCGACATCACTGAGAGCAAGCGGGCTGAGGAGGAGCTGCGGCAGTCTTATGCTGAAATCGAGCGCTTGAAGGACCGGCTGCAGGCGGAAAGCGATTACCTCAAGGCCGAGATCAGACAGACCTTGGACCACGGCCGGATCATCGTGCAGAGTTCGGCCATGAAGAAGGTGCTGCGGCTGGTGGAACAGGTTGCGCCGACGGATTCCTCCGTGCTCATCTGCGGTGAAACCGGCACCGGCAAGGAACTGTGCTCATCTGCGGTGAAACCGGCACCGGCAAGGAACTCATTGCCCAGGAAATTCACCAGCTCGGGCCCCGCAGGGACCACGTGATGGTCAAGGTCAACTGCGCGGCCCTGCCGTCCGGACTGGTGGAAAGCGAACTCTTCGGCCGCGAAAAAGGCGCCTATACCGGGGCATTGACGCGCCAGGTCGGACGCTTCGAAGTCGCGGACGGCTCCACGATCTTCCTGGATGAGATCGGCGAGCTGCCGCTCGAAGCACAGGCGAAGCTGCTGAACGTGCTACAGGAAGGGGAGTTCGAGCGGCTTGGGAGTCCAAAAACCATCCGGGTAAATGTCCGCGTGATCGCGGCCACCAATCGCGACCTGGCCGAAGACGTGAGAAAAGGACGCTTCCGGGAAGACCTCTATTACCGGTTGAATGTCTTTCCGATCCAGGTGCCGGCTCTGCGTGAGCGGCCCGAAGATATCCCGTTATTGGTCTGGACCTTCCTCGATGAATTCTGCTCCCGAATGGGGAAGAAGATAACTCAGGTATCACGCAAAACCATGGAAGCGCTCCAGCGTCATCCCTGGCCGGGTAATGTGCGCCAGCTGCGGAACATTATCGAGCACGGCGCCATCATCACCACCGGTCATACCCTGATCGTGCCGGTGCCGGACCCTGCTGCCACAACAGACGCCACGCCCACGCAAAGCCTTGCGGACACCGAACGCGAGCACATTCTGAAGACCCTCGAAAAAACCGGTTGGCGAATCAAGGGTCCGAAAGGCGCGGCAGCATTGCTCGGGCTCAAGCCCTCGACACTCTATAGCCGAATGGAGAAACTGGGTATCTCCAACCGCCGTAAGAAGGATAACTCTTCTGAGTCGTAAACCACTCCAGACAATGCCGAGAGCGCTGTTAGTCTCAGCGCCGAACCTTCGCGCAAATGAGACGACATTTCGACTAAAGGGCGTTTAGCCGTCCCTTTTTTACAATTGCAGGCGCCCTGATTGAGCTTCGTTGATTCCCTGTTTCTCTTGTCCAGGAAAGACTTAGGAATTCTGCCGCTGCCGGCAAAGGGATTGGCACGGAGTTTGCACATAAAGATCCTCGTGATCATCTCAACATTCAAAATTGCACCTCTGCGGAAGCAGAGGCTCAAGGTCCTGGAAATATTGCAATCAATCCAGGGGCATATTTCAGCCCAACCGGGCTGTATGTCTTGCGAGATCTACACGGAGGTCGGCTCGGGCTGCACCATATTGTTTTCCGAGCATTGGGAAGACGAAGCCGCGCTGAGTGAACACATCCGTTCGGATATCTACCATCGTGTTCTCTCCGCCGCAGAGCTCTCGAGCACGGCACCGGAGATCCGGTTCTACCGGATCTCCGATACCCGGGACCTGGAATTGGTCCGGCAATTACGTCTCGCAGTGGGGACTGGCCCACCAGCAGTTCCGGAAGATACCATCCTCGCCAAGAAAGTTTGAACGCCATCGGCGATGCTCAAAAAGGTAAGGAGAAGGCATTGGCTACACTGTTGAATCGATACCGGAAATGCCGGTTCATACCGGGCGCAGTTCTTGGCGCCTTCGTGCTTCTGATGGCCCTCGCATCCCCCGCTTCTGCGCAGTCCCGGCAAGCAGGCCAGGGTCCCGAGGAATGGAAATTCACGCTCGCACCCTACTTTATGCTCCCCTGGATGAACGGCACGACTGCGGTCAGGGGGCACGAGGTCGGGGTGGATGTCGGGCCGGGCGATATTTTCTCGAATCTCCAGTTCGGCGTCATGGGGTACTTCGAGGCGCGCAAGTCCCGGTGGGCGGTCGGGGTCGATGCGATCTACATGGCCCTGGGTGACACCGTGGACACGCCGGCGGCAAACGTCGACTTCAACCAGGGTGCTTACACTTTCATCGGACTGCGCCAGCTGAACAAGAATGTTGACTTTGTCTTCGGGGCACGCTGGAATGTGCTGCAGGGCAAGCTCGACTTTAAGGGGCCGGTACTTCTCGGCGCTTTCGATCAGACGAAGCAATGGGTCAATCCCATTGTCGGGTTGAAGGTCCATCAGAGTCTCGGCGGCAAATGGCATTTCACAATGGAAGGGGACATCGGCGGATTCGGCGCCGGGTCGGACTTCGCCTGGCATCTTTTCCCGGTCGTCGGCTTGGATGTAGGCAAGCGCGCGACGCTGGGGATCGGCTATCGCGTCCTGAGCGAGGATTATAAGACCGGAGAGGGCAACCAGTTGTTCAAGTACGATGTCGTCACGCAGGCATTCGTTCTTGGTGCGACGTTTCGTTTTTAGTATCCTGGACCTGGAACTCAAGTGAATCAGGGAGGAATTACTCATGCACCCAAACCGAACTATTGCAGGAATATTGGCCGTCTGTCTGGTGCTTGCGCCCCTCAGCCAAGCGGCGCCGGCGCAGCAGGCCCCGGCCCCCAGTTCCGCGCAGCAGGGTCTCGACAAGCTGCTGGCGCCGATTGCGCTCTATCCCGACGCGCTGTTGGCGCAGGTGCTGGCGTGCGCGACCAGCCCGCAGCAGGTCACCGAAGTCAACAAATGGCTGGAGCAGAACAAGAATCTGAAAGGCTCCCAGTTGCAGGACGCGGCCACCAAACAGGGTTTCGATGCGAGCTTCGTGGCCCTGGCCGTGTTCCCGGATGTTCTGGCCATGATGGGCAAGAATATGGAGTGGACCGAAGAAGTCGGCAAGGCGTTTCTCAGTGACCAGAAGAGTGTGCTCGAATCGGTGCAGCGCCTCCGCGCCCAGGCACAGGCAGCCGGCAACCTGAAGACCACCGAGCAGCAGACGGTCACAACCGAGAAGACGGACGGCCAGCAGGTCATCGTCATTCAACCGACGAATCCCCAAGTCATCTATGTGCCGGTGTACAACACGCAGACCGTATACGTACAGGCGCCCCCGCCGCCACCGCAACAAAGCAGCAGCAGCAGCGATGCGGCCGCGGCCGCGCTGATCGGCTTCGGTCTGGGAATCGTCATGGGCGCCGCAATGGCCGACAATCACTACTATTATGGGGCCTGGGGCATGTCCTGGCACTCGCATACCGTAGTCGTGGCCGGCGGCGGCTGGCATGTCCCCCCCGGGGCACGTTATCCATACACAAGGCCGGTCGCCGTGCCGCGCGGCGGAGTCTATGCTCCGAGAAATGTGTACGCGCCCCAATATAACAATGTGAACATCAACGTGGACCGATCGGCGAACGTCAACAACGTGAACCGTTCGGCGAATGTCAACACCGCGCGCCCGACGACAGCTTCCAACGCCTCGCGACCGGCGGGACAGCCCGCGGCGTCCCAGGCCGCACGGCCATCGACAAGCGCCGCCGCCGGAGCTTCGACCCGGGGATACGGGCAGCCCAGCGTGAACGCGTCCACTGCTGCGGAGCGCTCGGGGACAAAATCGAGCGCATTTTCCGGTTACCAGAATAGCGGCGCCACGCGACAGGCCAGCCAGCGCGGCCAGCGCAGCGCAAGTGCGTCGGCGAGCACGAGAAGCAGCGGCAGAACCAGAAAGTAATAAGGAGCGCCAGCAATGAGATACCTTGCAATATTGTCGTTGGTTGCGATGATTGCTTGCGGCGGCAGTCCCGAGAATACGGGGCAGAAGACGTTTGCCACGCCCGAGGATGCGGTGGTCGCGGTAGTGGATGCTGCGCGGGCGGGGAACAAGGCCGAGCTGTCGGCGATCTTCGGTCCGGAGGGGGAGAAGATCCTGTCCTCCGGCGATCCGGTCATGGATCAGAATGCGGTCCAGACGTTTGTTGCCGCTTATGACGAACGCGCCCAGCTTTCGGAGGAAGATGGAAATCGCATCCTCCTGATCGGGAATGAAGAGTGGCCTTTCCCGATTCCGGTGACCAAGGATGGCGCGAAATGGCGGTTCGATACGGAGGCCGGGGCGGACGAAGTTCTGTTCCGCCGGATCGGCCGCAACGAATTGAACACCATCGAGGCTTGCCGGACCTATGCAGCAGCCCAGCAGGAATATGCGAAAAAGGCGCATGACGGCAAGGCAGCAGGCGCCTACGCGCAAAAGTTCGCCAGCACACCCGGCAAGCAGGATGGACTCTATTGGCAGGTCGGGGCATCCGAGGAGCCGAGCCCGCTGGGTGACCTGTTTGCCAAAGCGGCGGCTCTGGGCTATCACGCCGGGGATAAGCCCGTTCCTTTTTACGGATACTATTTTCGTATCCTCACCTCGCAGGGCGATAATGCCGGGGGTGGTGCGCGCGACTACATGGAACGGGGGGAAATGCGCGGCGGCTTCGCGCTCATTGCGGTTCCCGCGGAGTACGGGAACAGCGGCATCATGACTTTCATGGTCAACCAGGACGGGGTGGTTTTTCAGAAAGACCTGGGCGCGGATACGGAAAAAATTGCTGCTGGAATCTCTGTCTTTGATCCCGACCCGACCTGGACCAAGGTTCAGTAAAGGTCGAATGTCAGCAATCAATGGGATGAAGAAATCCATTGAGGAGTAGGACAATGATCAAGCGTATTGCAGTGGTCTCAGTTCTGACCATCATTGCATTCATGGCGGGCTGCACCAAGGCGCCGACTGAACCGGAGCGCACAGCACAGGCGGGTCCGGATCGCACGGTGCTGCCGCTGGCGGAGCCGGATTATCCGCACTCGACTGAACTGGACGCCCGGAACGCCACGCCGCCCCCTCGCTTCGAGGTAAAGGCGCCCGCAGGCGCGCCGAACGTCCTGATCGTGCTCATCGACGACATGGGATTCGGCATGTCGAACGCGTTCGGCGGACCGATCCAGATGCCGACCGTCGACCGTCTGGCCAGCGGGGGGCTGCGGTACAACCAGTTCCACACGACAGCACTCTGCGCGCCAACGCGGATGGCATTGCTCACCGGCCGCAACCACCACATGAACAATATGGGTTCGATCACGGAG
>JAFNAG010000019.1 GCA_017860135.1 Acidobacteriota bacterium | reverse complement strand
GCGGTCTACATGGGATATGCTTTTTTATACGGCGTGTTCGGTTCGCTGCTCGGATCGAATGTCGGGTCTTTCCTATATGCGCGCATGATCGAGCCGGCCCTGGGCACCCCTGGAATTGGGGCCCGGACCACGGTTTTCTGGCTGATGTTCGCCGTGCTCGATGTATGTGCGGCGCTGGGCCTGATCCTGTTTTTCCGCCGGTTCGGCACGGACACCGCCGATACGCGTCGGCGCGCAGCGCGGGCCATGAACTGGGCCTACCGTCTGATCGGCCTGCTGGGAGTGGCCTTTCTTTTCCTGGGATTAACCGCACAGCCGGTGCAGTACAGGACGGTAGTGCAGGCAGTGATCTTTCTTATCCTGGGCATCGGCGGCTTGTGGATCAACCGCCGCGCACAAGCGCGCCAGTAATAACAGTAGTCAGCGCGGGCTTCAGCCCGCGCGTTTTAGGCCGTTGACATAACAGACCTCCGAAATAGGGCTGGGACATAAAAATCTCCGGCAAATTGACCGCCGGAGGGGCGGCAAAACAAGAGGCTGCATCACCAAAGAACAGGTAAATCCACTATGCCAAGCTATACAGCGAAGATCCTTGCGGCAACAACGATCTGTCTTGCTTTTCTGCTGGGCGGCATCGGAGCCGTCGGCAGGGTCGCAAAACAGGCCGGCGCCGAACCGGTTTCGCTGTGCGTGATGACATTCAACCTTCGATACGCGAGCCCCAAGCCCCCCAATTCATGGCCTGAGCGGCGCCCGGTGATGCGAGACTGCATCCGTCGCGTGGCTCCCGACCTCATAGGCACTCAGGAAGGGCTCTACGAGCAGCTCAAAGACCTGGCTGCCGACCTGCCGGAGTACGAGTGGATCGGGCTCGGGCGCGACGGAGGCAGCCGGGGCGAATTCATGGCCGTATTTTACCGGCGCGATCGCTTCGAGCCGTTGGAGTACGACCACTTCTGGCTGTCAGACACCCCGGATGTGGTGGGCTCCTCGACTTGGGGCAATGCCAATCGCCGCATGGTCACCTGGGTGCGTTTTCGCGAGCGGCGTTCCGGCCGGGGATTCTATTTCTGGAACACCCATCTTGACCATGCGGTTGAATTGGCCCGCCAGAAGGGCGCCGCACTGATCGTCGAGCGCGCCGGCCGGCTCAAGACGGATCTGCCACTTGTGATGACCGGCGACTTCAACGCGGCCGCCGGGGCCAGCAGGTCCTACGAGATTCTGGTGAAAGAAGGCGGATTTGCCGACATGTGGCTGCTGGCGCGCGAGCGCGAAAACGAGAAAATCAACACATTCCACGGATACAAAACACCCCTGGAGAATGGCACGCGCATCGACTGGATTCTCGGCCGAGGCGCCGTGAGTGCGGATAAAGCGGAAATCGTCACCTGTTCGGAAAAGGGGCAGTATCCGAGCGACCATTTTCCTGTGGCCGCGTGGCTGTCTTTGAGTGCGTCCAAACAGCCCGTTCAGTGAGTGTGAGCGGCCACTTCCATGCCCACGAGGAGGCACACCATGAAGCGTAGAGATTTCATTTCCTTGAGCAGTGTTGCCGCTGCCGCGCTGGCAATCCCCGGGATAGCCTCTGGAGGGCAGCAGGCAGCCGCAACCGGCGAAGCGACAGCGGCACGGTTCAAACTCAAGTACGCGCCGAGCCTTTCCCAGTTCCGGAACCATGCCGGCAGCGACCCCGCGGCCCAGATCCAGTTCGCTTACGATCAGGGTTTCACGGCCATGTTCGATAATGGGATCATGAACCGGCCCGTCGAACAGCAGGAACTGATCGCCCGGGAACTGGCCAGGCGCGGCATGGCGCTCGGCCCATTCGTCCTTTACGCAGACTTCGGCAAAAAGAGCTTCGTGACCCGTGACAAGGACGTGAGGGAGATGCTCCTCCAGAAGATGAAAGACGGCGTCGAGACCATGAAGCGGACAGGCTGCAAACAGGCTCTGGTGGTGCCGGGACGCCTCGACGAGAGTCTCGCCTGGGATTATCAGACGGCCAACGTCATAGAGAATCTGCGAGCCTGCGTCGACATCTGCCAGCCTGCCGCACTGGTCATCGTGCTCGAGCCGCTCAATCCCAAGAATCACCCCGGACTGTTCCTGACCAGGATTCCGCAGGCGTATGCAATCTGCAAGGCCGTAAACAGCCCGTCGTGCAAGATCATCAACGACATGTATCACCAGCAGATCACCGAGGGGAACCTCATCCCCAATATCGAAGCCGCCTGGGATGAGATCGCAGCGTTCCATATAGGCGACAATCCGGGACGGAACGAGCCTACCACGGGCGAAATCAACTACCGGAACGTTTTTAAATGGATACACGGCAAAGGATATCAGGGTGTCCTGTGCATGGAGCACGGACAAAGCAAACCCGGCAAGGACGGCGAGCGGGCGGTCATCGAGGCCTACCGCGCTTGTGACCAGTTCTAACCGGATGGAAAGGAGCAAAAACCATGGATAACCCGGATAATGCATCGGTAACCCGGCGTGACTTCGTCAAGACGGCAGCTGCGGCCTCGCTGGCAGCGGCCATGCCCGGAAACCTCGGGCTCTTCGCTGCCGGATCGGACATGATCAGAGTGGGAGTAATCGGCTGCGGAGGGCGCGGCACCGGCGCGGCACTGGATTGTCTCAACGCGGACCCGGGAGTGGAAATCGTCGCGATGGGGGACCTGGTGCCCGACCGGATCGAGGGTTCCTTCAAGAAGCTCAGTGAAGCTTTCCCGGAACGGATCAAGGTGCCGGTCGAGCGCCGTTTCACCGGATTCGACAACTACCTCCAGGTATGCGCCTGCCCGGACGTCAATCTCATCGTCACCGCCGCCCCTCCCGGCTTCCGCCCAATTCACCTGAAGGCGGCGGTTGATGCCGGCAAACACATATTCATGGAGAAGCCTGTCGCGGTGGATCCCGTGGGCGTCCGCTCGGTGATCGCCTCCTCCGAACTGGCAAAGCAGAAGGGCCTGGCGGTCGTCGCGGGAACGCAGCGACGGCATCAGAAGCGCTACCTCGAGCTCATGAAACGCATCCATGACGGGCAGATCGGAGAGATCGTCTCCGCGCAGTGTTACTGGAACCAGGGCGACCTCTGGGTCAGGAGGCGCGCCGAAGGCATGAGCGAGATGGAGTGGCAGTGCCGCAACTGGCTCTATTTCGCCTGGCTCTCCGGCGACCACATTGTCGAACAACACGTGCACAACATCGACGTGGTGAACTGGGCGATCGGGGCCATGCCCAAAAACATCATGGGCATGGGCGGACGCCAGGTCCGCATCGCCCCCGAATTCGGCAATATCTTCGACCACTTTTTCGTCGAATTCGAATATCCCAACGGAGTCCGTGTGGCCAGCATGTGCCGGCAGACCAAGGGATGCGCGGAACGCGTCGAAGAACGCATCGTCGGCACAAAGGGAGTGGCGTTGAGCTCCGGCGAGATCCAAGGGAAGAAAGCCTGGAAATACAATGACAAGGAAGGCAAACCCTACGTTCAGGAGCACGTCGACCTGATTGCCTCGATCCGGAAGGGGAAGGTTCTCAATGAAGGCCGCCAGATCGCCGAAAGCACCTTGTGTGCGGTGATCGGCCGGATGAGCGCCTACACGGGCCGCGCCATTTCCTGGGAATGGGCGATGAACTCGTCGAAGCTCGACCTTTCGCCGGCCAAGTATGAGTTCGGACCCAACCAGACGGACCCTGTGGCAATCCCGGGTACGACTGAACTGATCTAGCCTCGATTTCCACGGCACCGGAACGGGCTGACGATCGCTGGTCGATTCCCTTTGGCCTGTGCTGCAGATGTGGCGGTTCCGTCGAGAACTCTAGCGATATCGAGTACCCACTGGACTCGCTTATTTGGTTATGTAGCCCTTCTCCCGATAATAGCGGGCGGCACCGGGATGCAGCGGGACACCGAATGCCTTGCCGACCCTGAAGCGGTTATACGAAAACGTGTTGTTGCTCCACGCAAACAGGTCCTGCTGTTCGTCGAGCGCCTTCGCCACGGCATAGGCAAACTCATCGGGAACGTCCGCCCGACCATAGACGACCGTGCCGGACCGGGCGACCGTCGGAATTGTCCGGTCGATCCCTCGCAGGAAGCCAATTGGCAGGCTTCGGCGCTCGAGTTCGAAATCCCCGGCCATTTGTACGAGCAGATCTTCGGGCAAGTCCAGGTAGTTGAGGCGCGTAGTCTCGCTGATTTCGTTGAAAAGACTGAATTCGGGAGGATTGCCCCTGCTTGCTTCGTGGATGACAACATCAAAGTTTCTGCGCCCTTCGGCGTTGGACCTCACCATCCGGCCGCCCCAGGATTCGAGTTCCTTTGCGGTAATCCCGAAATAGGCAAGTACGGCATCCGAATAGGCAGCCTCGAGATTACCCATGATACGCACGGGCAATTTTTTCTCCCTGATTTGGCGCAGATCGGCAATGCCGGAGTCGGCCTTCACCGCGACTACCAGATACAGAGGATCCTGAATGTTAGCCAGGAGGCGCAGGTGCTTCATCGGTCCGTCAGGTGCATATTTACCGATACCCTGATACGCCTCCCAAAGGAAGTGCGCAGCAGTTGCGCCGAAATCGACAGGACCATCAGGAGGAGGAAGCGGCGTCAGTGATTCGGGCTTCGGAGCAGGCCCTTTTTTCGCTTCTGCGACGATCCTGGGGGCATCCACGCCCGAGCAGGTATAGCAGACCTGAACATCGTAGCCATAAGGCTGCATAGCCGACTTCACGATCTCTGCCATGGCGCCCCAAGGACAGGCTTTGCAGGCGCCGCCAAATACCGGTTTCTTGAACTTGATGCCGGTCTGTTGTGCCATGGCCCTGCCGTACATCCCCGAACAGAACAACAAAGACGACAGCAAGAGTACGCTCCAATGCGCAATCCTGCGCATAAACGATCGGGCTGACATTGGGAAATTTCCTTTCGGCCGTTTCCTATCAGATGCCTCCTGACTTTATGTTGGCCCCCGACACTTTCCGCCTGTTTCGGGAGGCGATTCGACATCTATTAGGCTTCGCAAAAGACAACGGCAAGAATTGAAACGAATCAGAATCCGAGCAGCGGTGGAGCGCGGGCGTGCCGCCCGAAAAAAACCCCGGCTTTGCCTTCCTTGGGCATGCGGGCGGGACGCCCGCGCTCCATCCTTATTCGTCACCACATCCCGCGAAACTCAACAATTAAGGGATCGGCTGCCAGTTACAGCCGGTGGCCCGCCGTGGGAGGAATCGGACTTGACCGGAATCCACTGTTGCGCCAGGCGGGCTCGGGCCGGGAGTCGCCCGAGCCTTCGAATGTGGGCACCGAAACCGTCCGTCCGAATTTGGCTCTGTCCTATCCGCGACCTTCCCCCTTAGAAGGCAATTTTAAAAGCTAACTGCAGAATACGCGGGTCTGCGGCAGTAGTGATCTTTCCGAAATTGCCCGATGTGAACGTGGTGTTTGGATTGCCGAAGCGCGCGTGGTTAAATACATTGAACGCCTCAAAGCGAATATCGAAATTCACGGCCTCCGTCAACGGAATGATGCGCCACAGGGCCGCGTCAAAATTCCACGCCGAGGGGCCGCGCACGATGCCTCGTCCGGCACTGCCGTAGGTTCCGGCAGCATTGCGCGCGAATTGGTAAATGTCAAACCACTGGTTGATGGTCGGGTCATCCAGATTCGGATTGCCGGCCACATTTGGTCGATCCATCCCGACTGCGGTGAGGGAAGCGTCGGTGCCCGTCATGACCGTCAACGAGCTCCCGCTGACGTAATTGAAGATCCCCGACAATCCCCAGTTGCCCGCGACCGCCTGAAGCCATTTGGTAGCAAATTTCGGGGTTTGCGCAACCATGGAGAGGTTGAAAATATGACGCCGATCCAGGTCGCAGTTCCCCCATTCCGCATTGCGGTTGTAGGGATTCTGGTACATGCTGGTGATATCCTGACCAACTTCGCCGTGATTGAGGCAGTGGGACAACGTGTAATTGGCGAGCGCCGAGTAGTTGTGACTGAAGCGCCGGTTCAGGGAGAGCTTCAGACCGTTGTAGCTTGCGTTGGCGCCGTCATCGGTTATATAGAGATTCCCGATATACTTCCCGTTCGGCTGATCGGAAAGGGACAGGATTCTGCGCGCGTCGGTGGAGCGGGTGCTGGAGCAAGGGGTGTATGTCACACCCCCCAGGGTGCATGAGGCGTCCGGGAAATAGACGGCGGGGTTCTGAGCATAGCTCAGCCACTGGTGTGTCGTCTTGTTTCCCATGTAGGTTGCGCCAACCAGCCAGTCGATTCCGATTTGTTTCTCAAAGGACAGGTTCCACTGCTGCATGTAGGTGGGTCGCGCCTCATCCGCTTCAAATACGTACTTGGCGCTGGTCGGGAAAATGAAATCGGAAGGGAATTCCGTCGGCGGTGGAAACGGGTCGCCGCCCGGATACGTGGCCCACGGATCCGAGAGCTTGACCCCTGAGAGCGATATCGTGTATCCCCACGGTGGGTTCAGCGGTACATGCATCGTGTGCCAGAGGTAATTCTGGCCGCCGTAGAAGATGCCGTAACCCGCCCGGATCGTCTCCTTGCCCAGGCCCCGGGGGTCAAAAGCCAATCCGATGCGCGGTGCGAAGAGATTGTACTTTGGATTCAGCCCCGTAACTCTTCCCTCAAAGTCCGGGTCGCCCGGGAAGGTCACCCCCGGAGGTGCATTCACAAAAACCTGGCTTCTTTCGACTGCGTCGAACCCGGCGCGGCTCCACCGCATTGCATACTCGTATTTGCTGACCTGCGGAAGCCATGGATCCCAGCGCAATCCCAGGCTTAACGTTAACCGCTGCGACATTTTCCAGTTGTCCTGGACATACAGCGCCGGGCTGTTCTGCTTCTCGCGGCCGATCTGCCCGCCGCCCTGCAGCAGCGTGGTCATGTTTCCCGTCATGAAATCCGCAAGCGCATTGCCGCCGATTTGCCCCGTGAAAGTCATGCGGGGGTTCATCTGAAATGGGCCGAGTGAGTTCATCCGCGTCTGATTCCAGGTGAAGCCGAAGGAGAGCTGATGTTTCGCCAGTGCGAGTTCGATGGTCTCGGAGACGCCATAGACATTCGTGTAAACGTATCCGGGAAGCGTCGCGAGCGGGAACGAGAAATAACCCGAGGCAGACACCTGGCCGACATAGTCGGGGAACATGGCGGTTATCTTGGACCCCAGTTCATCCATGGTGGGATTGTCGGGATGGGGGAGCCGCTGCACGGCGGAACGGGAGTAGCTGAGGCGGAACGAACTGACCGTCTTTGGGTTGATCACATACGTATCTCCCAGCGTGATGGACTGTACCCGGTTAGGGAGGCCATTTCGGGTTGTCAGGAGGTTTTCCGGGTCCATGTATGCAGCCTGATCGTAATCGTTGATGTAATACCGGCCGAAGATATGGTCGCTCGTGGTTCGCTGCCAGTCGATTTTCCCCACCGCTTGATACGCATTGGTCTTGGTGACGATGCCATACTGGATCTTACCGCAGGGATCGGTTGCCACCGGCAGCCTCGCGAAAAAGTTCATCGCCACCGGGTCCACAACGCCCGGGAGAAGGACGTTGTCCTTGGCGATCGCCGATGACAGATTAACCTGCTTGGGCTGGCAGGGGGGCGCCAGGATCTGGCGAAAGTCGCCCTGCAACACGGCTGCCGTCGGAACGTACGAAATCTCCGTGACCGGGGCGGTGCGCAGGGTGGTGCCCTGAAGGCCGCCGAAGAAGAAGAGTCTGTTCTCCAGGATGGGGCCGCCGAGCGTGCCGCCGAACTGGTTCCGTTTGAGGGAATCCCGCGTCGGCGCGAAGAAATTCCGGGCGTTCATCGCGCCGTTGCGCACAAACCAGAAGGCGTTGCCGTGGAAGCTGTTCGTGCCTGATTTGGTGATGACATTGACTGCGCCACCCGGCATGCTCCCATAACTCGCCGGCAGGGAACTTGTTTCCACCCGGAATTCCTGCATCGCGTCGGGAAACGGCAGAGGCAAGCCGATGTTCGTTCGCGGGTCAATGTGCGTGCCGCCATCCAGCACGTAGTTGGTCGCGTTCATCTGCCCGCCGGCAACCGAGTAAGAGGAAGATTCCGCGTGGTTCAGGTTGCTCTTCATCGTTGTGCCTGTGTAAGCCACCGCGGCGCCGGAGAGCGCGATCAACTGCGACACATCCCGTCCGTTGAGCGGAAGGTCGACGACGCGCCTTTCGTCGATGACCTGGCCGATGCCCAGACTTCGCGACTCCACCATCGCCGCGTCCGCCCGGACTTCCACAGTTTCGGTAATGGCGCCTACTTTGAGTGTGACGTTGAGTATCGGGCTGCTGTTTACCTGCAGCACTATGCCTGTCTGCGTGTACGTCGCAAAGCCCGGCGCCTTCACCTGCAGGGCATATGGGCCTGCCGCAAGGTTGGTAATCGCGTAGGATCCGTTCATCGCGCTCCGCACGGTCCGCGATGCCGAAGTAGCTGTATTTGTTATCGTGACTTCCGCGTCCGGCACCGACAGGCCGCTGGCATCACGCACAACGCCCGACACCTGCGAAACCGGTGCGACCTGGGCCTCCAGACGGAAGCACGGCGCAAGAAGCACAAGCATTGCAAGAAAGCTTCGTTTCATCGTCCCCCCCTTTATCTCATCCGGATGGAATGTCAAAGCCCTGACCCGAGGCGATATGCATATCCTGGTCGTTGCGGCCTGTCACGGCAACCTGCAGAATGACGGCGCCGGGCGCTCCCATTGCTTACATCACATCGAACCGCAGGGTCCGGTTCGCACATCGCCCGAAGGAATATTTCCTGACAGCAAAAGGGTGCGGTACCGCGTGAGATCATGCGCGTGAGGCCGAAAGCTGATCTGGACCAAATTGTCATCTCACACCCTGACGCAAGCCAAGACCTGAGGATCCGGCCTTCCAGGGGAAAGCCGCACCTGAGAGGAATCCGCAAATCCATCACTGCAGCAGCATGCATGCAGCGCCCTTCGCGGGCCCGCGCCGTGTGATGTCATGAGGTTCCCGGCCGCCCACCGCTGATGCGACGGAATTCCGTTCATGGGCTGAGCATAGCGTCTGTGTGTTGCCGCACCGCCCGTCGGGAAATCGAGAGCACTCTTCGTTTCCCGGCCTCCGCCACGATTGTTGCTGTCCTCTCCCGCTAATGGTGCCAGTGTTGGGGTCAGATTAGGACTAACAGGGGCGCCATGTCAATAAGTTTCTGATATATCAAACGGCAAGCCACCCTTCGACGGCACGCGCCCGGGCTTCCTCCGCAGGGGTGCAGCGCCTCGCGCGCCGGAGTCCTCTGCTGCAGGGTCGGGAAGCCGGCATCATCGCGATGCGAAGACTTCCATGGAAGTTCATGGCGGTCCTGCAGGTCTTGGCGGTTCCAATCGCATCGAGGGATCAACAGGTACTCGTGATTGGGTTCTTCATGCTGGCAGGATAGCGGAATAGCTCGGAAGTCGTTTGATCTTCAGTCAATACTGTCATAACATAACCTGTTTATGATTGCATTTCATTCAACGCAAAATTTGACGGCGCTGCCACCAAGAAGCAGCCGGCTGCATCACCGGAAAGAGATCGCAAATGGGGAGCACCTCTGAAAATCACAGTCTTGCGGACAAGGCCTATACAATTGTCCGGCACCGGATCCTGCGCGGGGAACTTGCGATCGGCGAAGGGATCTCGCGCAGAAAAATCGCGGCCGAACTTGGCATGAGTCTGCTGCCGGTCATGGAAGCGCTGTTGCGCCTCGAAGTGGAAGGCCTGTTGGAGAGCCGTCCGCGCGCGGGAACCAGGGTGCGGATTCCAACGCAGGTGGACGTCGTGGGACATCACGTGGTGCGGGAGGCACTGGAAACCCAGGCTGCCAAGCTGTTCACCCGGGACGCGACCCGGAGCGAGCGCGCGTCAATAATGAAACTGGCGGCGCGCGTAGACGCGGCCGCTAAATCGGATCCAGTCCTGTTTGCCAGCCTGCACTACAGGCTGCACCGGCGCATCGTGGAATGCACCCATTGTGCTGCGCTGCTGCGGGCGGTTGAGAATACGCAAGCGCTCTGGTTCACCTGGCTCTGTGCCATTTTCCCGCGCCTGCCTATCCACTCCCTGGGTGAACGGGATCACCAGGATTTGATGGAGACCTTGATTCGTGGTACCGAGGAGGAGGCGGAAGAGAAAATGAAAGTACACGTCAAACTGGGCTTCCGTCAAGTGATGGATGGGATCGAGCCGTACATCCGATTGCGGAAGCTCCAGGGGGACACCTATTCCCGCACGACCAATAACCGCGCCGAGGCTCCATCGTAAGGCTTTTGCCGCGCCATCGACTTGCCCTGATCAGGACAGGACCGCTGAGTTTGGCAAAAAACCACGCATGAAAACGAAATGCCGGAGAGGGCGCCGGCTGCCAGCCGGCGCCCTTTATCAATGGGAACCTCAAGTCCCGTCCGGCGGCCGGGGCCTGCCGGGTCAGGTTATCAGAACGAATACTTCAAAGCGAACTGCATGATGCGCGGATCCCGGGCGGTATTGATCTGTCCGAAGATTCCGCTGGTGAAAGATGTGATCGGATTGCCGAACCGGGCATGATTAAAGATGTTGAAGATCTCGGCGCGGAAGTCAATCTTGTGTGACTCGGTAATCGGGAATGTCCGGGACAGCGCAAGGTCCAGGTTCCACGCTCCGGGACAGAGTATGATGCCCCGCCCGGCGTTGCCAAAGCTCCCGGTCGCCGGTCGGGCGAAAGCAGTGGTGTCGAACCAGCGCTCGACAGTCGGATGATCCAGCTCAGGGTTGCTGACCAGGTTGGGCCGGTCGGATCCCCCCGTCAACGAGTTGTCCACACCGAGCGAGACCGTAGTAAAGTTTCCGCTCATCGCCGTGAAGATCGTCGATGCCTGCCAGTTGTGCAGCAACACCTGGATCTATCGCGTGTCGAATTCCGGTGTCGAACCAGGCGCGATCGAAGATACTGGCCTTGTTCTGAGCATGGTGCGGCAGAAGAAACGGGTCCCACCGCAGGCCGAAATTCGCCGTGAGGTTGGAGTTGATCCGGAAATTATCATGCACGTAGAGAGACGGGATGTGCATGCGCTCGTTTCCGATCTGGCCGTTGTCCTGCGAGAACGTGCACGGCTTGCCGATCATAAAATCAGCCAGGGAATTTCCGGTTGTCTGGCCGTTGAAGGTGAAGTTGCCGTTCATCATGAAGCTGCCCTGGGAGTTCAGTTATGAGTAGACATAGTTGACCCCCGCGGAGATCTGATGGCGCCCCCGGATCATCGTCAGGTCTTCGGAAAGATGGAAATTGTTGGAGACCCATGGCCCCGGATTGCAGTTGTTGCAGGCGACTCCAAAGTAGTTGCTCACATTGAAATTCAGGTAGTTATTGACCTGCTGGTACACATTGGCGCCCAGCTGGGTGGGCGTCGGTACGTTGGAGGACAGGTACCGGATCATGCTCGACCGGGTATAGCCGAAGCGGAAAACGCTGACCGTAGTGGGAGACATAGTGAAGGTGTGGCCGATCACCGCCGTCTGCACGCGGCCTGCCAGGCCGGCACTCGCATCGGTTGACGTAGTGAGAAGGTTGTCCGTGAAATGAGGGGGGTGCTGGTAGTCCGTGAAGAAGTAACGAGTGAAGGCGGAGTGCCGGTCATTGATCTGCCAGTCCACTTTTGCCACGAACTGATTCTCGTGGTTGTCGCTTGGGATTCCGTAAACCGGCTTGCCGCATGGATCAGTGGATGTCGGTATCAGCTTCAACAGGTTCTGCGACACCGGAGCCAGCAACGAGGGATCTACCTTGTTTCCGACGAACGGCGCCTTCAGAGTTATTTGCTTGCCGTTGTTGCATGCGGGCGATGCGATGGCAGTAAAGTCGCCTTGCAGCACGACCGCGGTCGCTACATAGTTGGTGTTTGCCGCGGGGGAGACCTTCTCGTATGTGCCCTGATACCCGCCGAAGAAGAACAACTTGTTCTTGAGGATCGGGCCGCCAAGATGCCCGCCGAACTGGCTGCGTTTCAGGGAGTCCCTCTCCTTGGCGAAGAAGTTGCGCGCGTTGAAGGCGTAGTTGCGCAGGAACTCGAATGCACCGCCGTGAAACTCGTTGGCTCCCGACTTCGTTACCACGTTGACCACGCCGCCGGGTGCCATGCCGTAGTTGGCCGGCAGCGAGCTGGTTTCGACCTTGAACTCCTGCAATGCGTCGGGGAACGGCAGAGGCAAGTCCACGTTCGACATGGGGTCCATATTAACCGTGCCATCCAGCAGGAACAATGTCTGGCCGCCGTGGCCTCCCGCCACCGAGAATGCGGAAGCCGTCGGGTAGTTGAAGTACTTTGCATTCACCAGGCACTGCTCTTCCATCCGGGAAGCCGCACGCCGGAGTCATGGTGAGCCTGTTCCAAGCCATCATTTCCCGGCATTCCTCCACAGGAGAAGATTGAGATCGGATATTTTCCTTATATGCAAGAAGAATGCGCGATGTCACTAAGATTCTGATATACCAGCTATCCGCCAGATGAAGGTGAAATCCTCATCCCCGCGCCTGGTTTGCGGCCTGTTCCATCCCATCCAGGTGCTCTTCTGCACTCCGCAGGGCGCGGCGCGCGTATTCCTCAAGCCCGATCTTTCCTGCAAGAGTATCGCCGGGAATCTCGAGCGCGTAGGGTATTCCGGACGGAAGAAACGAGAGAATCCCCCGGACATCGATGCCGCCGTCTCCGGGGAACAGCCGCTCCGAGCGCGCCGTGTGGATGAGCCCCTCCTTCGTTTTCGGCCTTTCTCGCGGCGCATCGCAGACGTGCGCGAAGCGGAACCATCTGCCAGGGAGTTTCTTCAACTCCGCGATGCTTGAATTTGACCGGTCGAAATGGAGGGTGTCGACCAGGATGCCGGCATTGGGTCGGTCGACCGCCAGCAGGACTTTCGCCGCCGCCGCAAGGTCCGGCGTTTCCGTCCAGGACGGAAACTCGAGATCGATGCCGATGCCGAGCGGCCGGGCAAGATCGCAGATTTCGGCAAAGCGCTCGGTTGCCCGCTCGCGATTCGGATCCGGCAGCTGGGTGATGACATGCCGGGCGCCGAGTTCGGCGCCGGTTTCAAGGAGCGGCAGGTAGCTGCGCGCATCGTTTGCAGGATCCATCCGGGCCAGTTCGATGTCCAAGACCCCCACCCCGGTGTCGGCCAATCGCGCCTTCGTCTCCCGCATGAGTGCGCGATCGGTCATCAGCGGGTAAAGCGGCTCAGCGGGCGTGACCCGATTGAGACGAAGGCCAACGTAACGGTAACCCGCACGTGCCGCAACATCCACCATACGGGGCGGCGTCAGCGCCAGGACCGTAAGGTGGGCAAGCGAGTATTCGTGTTTCATAGCTGCATCTCCGTAATTTCCCGTGACACCCTGTTTGCAGGAACAGGCGTGAAACATCCCCCTTGCTGCCAAACGTCGCGAGTGCAAAGCGGAGGATTCTGAACGCAATCTGTCGGCGGCATGCCGTTGCGACACAACGATAAGATCAGGGATCGTATCGTGTCAACATAATTCTGATATATCAATGATGAAAGCCAGGGGCGGCTGCTGCCGATCCCTGATTCTGCCGGAGAGGGAGCGCCGGTCTCCTCTTGCAGGCAGCCATTCGACCCGGATCCCCTGGCCTGGTTCTTTCGCGAAGCTCACTAATTGTGTCCTCCGGTCCTGGACTTCGATCCGGACATCGACCTCCTCAAGGATCTGGAGTCGGGCAATGCCCTGCCGCTGATCTACCCCGGGCGTAACATTGCGCAGATGGCCCGCCGTTGCTGTCGCATTCAAGTTCTTGTCCAGGTTCAGGGTGGAGACTCCTGGAAGATTGCGACAGAAACCGGCTTCTCACGTATGGGGTGGCAGGAGTTTCCCATTCTCTGATATTCCAGATTTGCTGCTTGAATTCGTGCTATGCTATTCTCACCGTAGTTGATCAGGTGAGTCGGTCTCATGTCGCCAACGGACCGATCAAGCGACTCCGGAGGGTGTCACCTCAGGAGGCCGTGTCTGTCTGGCTCCACACCCTTGGGGGCAGAACTCCCTGGGGAACATGGATCTGTATCCGGACCCGTGCCCGTTTCGTGGGCGGGCGGTGCCAAGTGCAACAAGAGAAGCTCTTCTGAAGGGAGGAAAGTATGAAACGGCTTTGCCTGCATGTTGTCCTGGCTCTGGCGATCGGCGCGGCTTTGATGGCCGCCGTCTCGCCGAAAGGGGCCGTGCCCGAACGCTCGATCACCATCCGTCCGGACGGTACGGTAGTGGTCAATAATGCAACCGTGCCGCTGCCCGAGCTTCTGAGCGAAGGGGGCAAGAAAGTGCTGATGCGGACCAGACCGACCGAAGGGCCGGGCGCCCCCGTGCCCCTGCCGTCGGACATTTCCGACATGGCCGAGCTGCGGCGGGTTTACAACGAAAACCTCAAACCCAACGTCAACCATATGCGGGAGGTCTTTCCCGTCGATATCGAAGAAACGACGATCGATGGGATCTCCGCGGCGATCATTACGCCCAAGGGCGGGGTGCCCGAACGTAACCGGAACCGCCTCATGCTCAACGGGCCGGGCGGAGGTTTCCGCACCGGCGTCCGCGGCAACGGGTTGCTGATCAGCATTCCGGTCGCAGCCACGCTGGGTGTAAAGGTCGTGTCGATCCTATATCGCCAGGGCCCGGAGTACCGTTTCCCCGCTGCCAGCGAGGACCTATTGAAGATCTGGAGATACATGCTGAAGACCTACAAGCCGCAAAACATGGGGATGGTCGGCTGCTCCGCGGGCGGCTCTCTGGTTTCGCAGACCACGGCTATCCTCATCCGGGACGGCTTGCCCGCGCCCGGCGTGCTTGGGGTTTACTGCGCCGGCCTGGGTTCCACGGCTGCCGGCGATTCCCAATTTTTCGGCGCGCTGTCCGTGACGAACGCTCCGGCCGGCAGGGCCCAGGGAGGCGGCGCAGGCGGAGCCCCCGCCGGCCCGGGTTATTTTACCGGCATAGACAGGAATCAGTTCATCGTCAGCCCGACTGTGGATGAGAAGCTGCTCGCCAAGTTCCCGCCGACGATCTTCTGCACGAGCACGCGGGACTTCGCCATGAGCGGGGCTGCGTACAGCCATCGGAAGCTCCTCAAGGTGGGCGTGGAAAGCGACCTGCTGATTTACGACGGCCTATACCATGGCTCCATGACCAATCCCGACTTCCCCGAGTCGCAGGAAGGCTATAAGCTGACCGCAGCGTTCTTCGACAAACATCTGGGAAAATAGCTTCGTGGAGGAACAGGAGCAGCACGGATACTATTCCAGGCATAAACATGCCGTTCCCCGACGATGCACAGCGGCATCGCCTGCGTCGCGGCGCCTTGCATCTGCCTGTCCGGAGCTCGCGCCAAGGTGTAAACGTTATTCATTGACAGGCACTAACCGGGCATCGCGATATCACTGGTTTTCCGGCAGCCGCTTCAGGCAACTTGTTTTGCCTGTTCATCGTTATTGGGGTACAGAGCCGTAAACTGGCGGGTGAGGCCAGGACCCGAAGCGGCTAAGCGGCGCAGCCGCTCGGGAATGGGTGACTCGTCTGCCAACCGCCGGTTTTGAGGGAATTCACTGATTAGGCTGGACATGAGGCGGGATTCTGTGTTCTATATGACGCTGTCCGTTGTTCTGATATGTCAGAGGTGTAAAACGCATCGGAGGCGTTTCCATAAGGAAGGAGGACCTATGTTCACCGTTCGACTCATCGTCGCGATCCTTTTGAGCGCGGTGATGCTCCCGGCTCAAGCGCCGCCGCCCGCCCCTGGCCTGACCGGGGAAGCCGCTGTGGCCGCTGCCGTCACGGGTCTCGAAAAAACGCAGATGACCGTGCAGGGACTTTCGCAGGCTCTGCGGACGCTGCAAACGAATTTGAAAGTGGCCGATTCCATCAAGGCCCAGGTCGACAAACTGGCCGCCGAGGCAACGTCCTTACAGAATGCGGGCAACGGTGGAGAAGCGCGCCGCCGCCTGCTTCATGCGATCGCGGTGCAGCGCGGCCTGCCCTGGGACCAGAAGGCTGAGTTCAGCGGTTCACTGGCGCTGAGTACGACCATGACGGTCACCGACTCATCGCGTCCCTTTTATGCCCGTCTGACGCAGAAATATTGGGCTCCGTATGCAGCGCCCGGCGGACTGCGCCTGCGGGTCACTATCGCGGATTTCGCGGCTCCGGACAAGATGGTGCGCGACCTTGGGACGTTTGAGGTTTACGCGCGCGACCTTGCGGAGGAACCGTACACTTTCTCTGCGAACCTGGCCGGATTGGCGGACGGCCCCTATCAGGTAGCGGCTGAGTTGCGCGATCGGGATTCGGTGCTGCGCCGACTGGCTATGAACATATTGACGGTTCGAGATCTTGATTCGCAGCAGACCGCCGTCGATCAAAGACTCGCGAAAGTCAAAGGATTCGACTCAACCAAGGCTACGATCCGGTATCCGTTCGACTATGCCCGCGTGATCAACCTCGGGCGGCGCGATTTGATACCGGGCCGGAACCCCGAAGACAGCACGACCAACGCCTATTACGATTTTTCCGCCGAGATTCGCAATTCCCTCGCGCTGCTGAAGTCGCTGGAGGCGGGGAAAGACCCGTTGCTGAGAATCAAGGGGGAACACGAACGGCACTACGTTTTCACGGATGCCGGCGAGATCATGCCGTACCGCGTTTTCGTGCCGTCGAAATACGATGGCAAGACAAGACTGCCGCTCGTCGTCGTGCTGCATGGAGGCGGTGCTGACCACAACACGTATTTCAAGCTCAGGGGCCCGGTTTTGACTGCAGAGGCCGAAAAGCACGGATTCATCATCGTCACCCCTCTCGGCTACCGGCCGGGTGGAGGCTGGGGGCGCGCCATGCCGCCCATGGGTTCGACCGCTACCGCCGTGGACCCGGGGCGAGCGCGCATGGCCGAGTTGAGCGAGAAGGACGCCTTCAACGTGATCGAGCTCGTGTCGAGTGAATATGGAGTGGATCGATCGCGCACTTACCTGATGGGCAATTCCATGGGTGGTGGCGGAACGTGGCACCTGGGCGCGAAGTATCCTGAACGCTGGGCTGCTATTGCGCCCTGCGCAGCGACCACCGTCGGAGAGGGCTTCCCGATCGAGAAGCTCAAAGGGATGCCCCTCCTGTATACGGTGGGCGAAAAGGACAACGTCGAGAGGTCCCGTCAGATGATCCGCTGGGCCAAAGAACATGGCCTCGAAATCCCGTTCAACGAGATAAAGGATGGGACTCACGACATGTCCATCTGGATCAACCTGCCAAACATTTTCAATTTCTTTGAGAAATATCAACGCAAATAGGTTCCAGCCTCGCACGGATTCCCGAAGCCGCCCCCGGGCCAAGTGACCTGGCAGAAGAGGTCCGGGGACGGTTGTTATGCCGCGACAATATGTGCTCGGAAACAAGCGGATCGGCCTGAGCGATGATAAGTAAGGCTGGTAGCGAAAACAAGTACATGTTGTTCCGCGGCGGGCCCTAAGATTGAAATGCGGGTCTTGAGATTGACTCGACACTTGATCCTCAGACTCCGCCGCCCAATACCTTGTATAGTGCGACCAGGTTGCTCAGTCGTGCCAGGCGAAGGCCGACCATCTGCTGTTGACGGGCATAAACCGAGCGCTGGGCGACGAGGACGTTCAGATAGCTGTCGATCCCTCCCGTATATCGGGCTTCGGAAAGCCGATAGGTTTCCTGCAGCGTATCGATGAGTGATTGCAGTGCCTGCTGCTGCTCGGTCAGCGTGATGCGCAGGCTCAAGGCGTCACTCACTTCCCTGAAGGCCGCCTGTATCGCTTTCTCATACTCGGCGACTGCGATATCCCGATCCACCGTCGCCACCGCGTAGCCCGCCCGGCGGGCACCGGAGTCAAAAATCGGGAGTACCACCTGCGGGGCGAAATTCCAGGTTCCGGCCGCGGGCTTGAAAAGATTGGTCAGGTCGTTGCTGGTGACCCCGGCGGCGGCGGTCAGAGCGACACGGGGGAAGAACGCCGCGCGCGCCGCATTGATATTCGCGTTGGCCGCCTTTAACTGGTGTTCGGCCGCGAGAATGTCTGGTCGGCGAAGCAACAGGTCCGATGGCAAGCCGGGCGCAATTTCCTTTAAATCCCCGACGTTGCTCAGATCATCAGCCAGCAGATTGGACGTCACGGGTGCGCCGGCCAGCAGATTGAGCGCGTTTTCGTCCACAACCAGTTGGCCCGAGTATCTGGCAATATCGACGCGCGCCGCGTCCACAGCGCTTTGCGCCTGCCGCAATTCCAGGTCAGACGTCATACCGGCTTCCCGGATGCGCAGGATCAATTCGTAGGAGGCCTGCTGGGCAGCGAGTGTCTCCTGGGCCAGCTTCAGGTCCTCACGGTCGGCTGCCAGCGCCAGGTAGCTGTTGGCGACGGCGGCAATCAGGGAGATCTGAGCGGCGGACCGTGCCTGTTCCGTTGCCAGATACTGCTCCAATGCCGCGCTCTTCAGGCTTCGGATGCGTCCGAAAAGATCCAGTTCCCAAGAAGCCATGCCCAATCCCACGGTGAGTTGCGCCACCGTTTCGTTATCATCGGCGCCAGACAAGGTCCTGGGCACCCGATAGGCATCGGCGCTGGCTGAAGCTACAACGGTGGGGTACAGTTCAGCGCGCTGGATCCGGTACAGAGCCTGGACCCTTTCGACATTGAGTGTGGCCGCCCGGAGATCGCGGTTGTTCCCCAGTGCCAGCTCGATGACAGACTGGAGCCGCTGATCGGTGAAGTATTCCCGCCACTTCAGATCGCCGGCGGCCGGCGCGCCCGGCGCACCGGCCCCGGCGGCAGAGCTTGCCGGCCAGTCGGGAGGGGCCGGCAACCCGGGGCGCACATACTGTGACGTGCGGGGACACCCGTACAGGAAAAACGAGAGCGCCAATATCAGTGTGAGTTTACGCATTTTGCGGCCCCTCCGTCTGAAATTCTGAATCCGGCCGGACCCTCATGGTCCGACCCCCGGGTTTCTTCCTGCCGAAGATCTGGGTGATCAGCACGAAGAACAGAGGAATAAAGAAGATCGCCAGGAATGTGGCCGTCACCATGCCACCGAGAACGCTGGTGCCGATGGCTTTTTGCGCTCCTGCCCCGGCGCCGGCGGCGATCGCCAATGGTAATACTCCGAAGCCAAATGCCAGCGAGGTCATCACGATGGGGCGAAGCCTGAGCTTGGCGCCCTCGAGAGTGGCTTCGATCAGGCCCGCACCCGCTTCCACGCGGATCTTGGCAAACTGCACGATCAGGATCGCGTTCTTCGTCGTAAGTCCCAGCACCGTGAGCAGCCCGATCTGGAAGTAGACGTCGTTCGGCATCCCGCGCATGGAAGTGGCCAGTACCCCTCCGATCGCTCCGAGCGGCAAGGCAAGTAGAACGGAAATAGGGATCGACCAGCTCTCGTACAGGGCTGCCAGCACCAGGAAAATCGCGAGGATGGAAAACCCATACAAGAGCCCGGTCTGGGATTGGCTCAACCGTTCCTGGTAGGAAACCCCCGTCCAATCGTAGCCGATTCCCCGGGACAGTCTTGCGGAGATTTCCTCCATGGCTTTCATGGCATCGCCGGTGCTCCTTCCGGGTGCAGCCTCACCCTGGAAGTTCAGGGCCGGGAATCCGTTATACCGTTCCAGCCGGGGCGAGGCGTATGTCCAGCGCCCCGTCGCGAGGGCGGAAACCGGAACCATGCCGCCTCCAGCGTTTCGGACGTATAGATGGTCTAGATCCTCTGGAAGCATCCTGTAGGGGGCATCCGCCTGCACGTAGACGCGATGAACCCGCCCCCCCTGGATGAAGTCGTTGACATAGGCGCTGCCGAAAGCCACCGAGATCGAACGCTGAATCGCCGGAACCGACACTCCGAGGGCACCGGCTTTCTCCCAGTCGATATCCACCTTGTGCTCGGCCTGGTCCGGCATCCCGTTCGGCCGGACGGCGGTCAACCGCGGGTCGCGCATCGCCTGGCCCATGAGTTGGAGACGGGCCTCCATCAGTTTCTCGTGGCCGATCCCGCCGCGGTCCTGAAGCATGAAGTCAAATCCCTTTGCCGTGCCGAGTTCCGTGACAGCGGGAGGAGGGAAAGCCAGGACCATTGCTTCCCGGATGCTGGAGAGAAACGGCATCGCCTTGCCCAGGATAGCATTGATCCGCAGTTCGGGCCTGTTGCGCACGTCCCAGTCTCGAAGCTTGATATAGGAAAAACCCTGGTTCTGTGCCTGGCCCGCAAAGCCAAATCCGGAAATGGTCAGACAGGCCTCCACCGCGTCTTTCTGATCCACCAGGAAATGGTTGCGCACTTTTGCCATGACTGCTTCGGTCTGCTCCAGGGTCGAACCGGGGGGAAGTTGCACCATGGCCATAAGCACGCCCTGGTCCTCGTCCGGCAGGTAGGCCGTTGGCATCCTCCCGAAGAGAAAACCCATCGCCGCCACAATCAGAACAAAAACCGCCAGATATCGGAGCCTGGCGCCAAGCATGTGCCCCACCGCGGCCTGGTAGTGGGCCCGGAGACGGAGAAACAAATGGTCGAACCACAGGAAGAACGGCCGCAGAAGACGGAAGCCGGTTTCCGCAGCTTCGTGTCCTTTGCCCACCGGCCTGAGAAGAGCAGCGCAAAGTACCGGTGTCAGGATCAATGCCACCAGGACCGAGAGAAGCATGGAGGAGATGATGGTGATGGAGAACTGGCGGTAGATCACGCCGGTCGAACCGCCGAAAAACATCATGGGGCCAAACACTGCCGATAGGACGAGCCCGATGCCAACCAGGGCGCTGGTGATCTGGTCCATGGATTTCCGGGTGGCTTCCAGCGGCGAGAGTCCCTCTTCTGACATGATGCGCTCCACGTTTTCCACCACGACAATGGCATCATCCACAAGGAGGCCGATTGCCAGGACCATGGCAAACATGGTCAGCATGTTGATGGAATAGCCGAACAGGCCCAGAACGCCAAATGTTCCCAGAATTACCACCGGCACGGCAATCGTGGGGATGAGCGTGGCACGCATATTCCCCAGGAAAAGGAACATGACCAGGAACACGAGAAAGACTGCCTCGATGAGCGTTTTGAAGACTTCGTTGATGGCTACTCGCACGAAGGGGGTCGTATCGAAGGGGTAGACAACCCGCATTCCGGCCGGGAAGTATCTGGACAATTCCTCCAACTTGGCTTTTACGCCCTCGGCTGTGTCCAGTGCGTTGGCCCCGGCCTCCTGCCGGATCGCAAGACCGGCTGCGGGGTGTCCGTTAAATCTGATCCTGGCGTTGTCAAATTCGGCCCCCAGTTCCGTGCGCGCCACGTCCTGCACGCGCACGATGGATCCGTCCGGATTGTTGCGCAGAGGGATGGCGCCAAACTCCTCCGGGGTCTTCAGGAGCGTCTGGACGACGATGGAAGCGTTGAGCCGCTGGCCCGGCACCGCGGGCATCCCGCCTAACTGGCCGGCCGACACCTGCACGTTGTAGGCCCGAACTGCCGCGATCACGTCGTCAGAGGTCATTCCGTAATTCGTGAGCTTGTTCGGGTCCAGCCAGATCCGCATCGCATAGCCGGCACCGAACATCTCCACTTCGCCCACGCCGGGCACACGCGCCAGCGAATACTGGATCTGCGAGAAGGCGTAATCGGACAAGTCATTCTGGTCGAGGCTGTCATCCGGAGAAGTGAGCCCGACGATCATCAGATAATTGCGGGTGGACTTGCTGACCCTGAGGCCCTGGCGCTGAACCACCTCCGGCAACACCGGCATGGCCAGTTGAAGCTTATTCTGCACTTTGGCCCAGGCGAGATCGGGATCCGTCCCCGGGGCAAAAGTCAGCTCGATCTGTGCCAGCCCTGCAGAATCGGAGGTGGAGTGGATGTACAGCATCCGGTCCAGTCCCGTCATCTGCTGTTCGATGATCTGTACCACGCTGTCTTCCACTGTCTTTGCGTTTCCGCCGGGATAGACACATCTGATCGAGATCGACGGCGGGGCAATCGGCGGATACTGGGAGATGGGCAGATTGTAGATAGCCAGCACGCCGGCCAGCATCATTCCGATAGCGACGACCCAGGCAAAAACAGGACGATCAAGAAAAAACCCAGCCATTGCATTCCTCCTACTTTGCCTGGATTGGCGATTGGCTTGCGCCGGACGTCGCGGGTGCGGCAAAATCGACAGCCCTGACGACGACGCCCGGGCGGACCTTCTCAATGCCTTCGACGATCAGCCGGTCTCCCGGAACCAGCCCTTCGGTGACCAGCCATTTATCTCCGATCGCGCGGTCCAGCACGATCGCACGTTGCTCGACCTTGCCGGCGGCGTCCACCACCAGGGCGATGGGATTCCCCCTCGGGTCGCGGCTTACACCTTGCTGAGGAATAAGAAGAGCCTGTTCGTCCACGCCTTCCTCTATGACGGCCCGCACGAACATGCCCGGAAGAAGCACCAGTTTTGAATTAGCAAATACAATGCGCAAGGTGACCGAACCGGTGGTTGGATCCACGGTGACATCGCGGAATTGCAACGTGCCTGCCACGCTATACGGTGTCCCATCTTCGAGAAGCAGCTGGACCCTCCGCTGGCCGGAGTCGCTTTTAATGTTGCCGCTTTCCAATTTCCTTCTGAGGCGAAGCAGATCCGCGCTGGCCTGGGTCACATCCACGTAGATCGGATCCAACTGCTGAATGACCGCCAGCGGAACGGGCTGATAGGCAGTCACCATTGCGCCAACCGTGATGTTGGACCTTCCTATCCGGCCGGATATGGGAGCCTTGATGGGCGTGTATGACAGGTTGATGCGGGCACTCTCCACGGCGGTTCGGCTTACTTCGACGGCCGTTCGGCTTGTCTCCACAGCCGTCTTTCTCACAAAGAGGTTGGCCTCGGCTTGCTGCAAAGCGGCACTGGCATCGTCGTAGTCTTGCTGGCCGACCGCGCGGATGGCCACGAGCCCCTTCAGGCGCTCTGCACGTGACCGGATCGCCGGCAGGTTAGCCTCAGCCACGACAACATTGGCCTCAGCCGTGACAACGTTGGCTTCCGCTGTGGCCAGCGCGGCTTTGGCCTGGTCATAGGCAGCCTGGTATGGGACGGGATCAATCTGGTAAAGGAGGTCGCCCGCTTTGATGTCGGCGCCTTCTTCGAACAGGCGTTTCTGCAGCAGGCCGTTCACCTGCGGGCGGATTTCGGCGACGAGGTATGCAGACGTCCGGCCCGGCAATTCAGTCGTTAACACGATCCTTTCAGGGCGTAGCGAAACGGTTGCAACCTCCGGTGGCCCTGAGGGCGGAGGAGCCGTCCTCGGCGCGCAGCCGGAAACAAGCAACCCCGCCAGAACAAGGCCCGCGGGGCAAAGGCTTTTGTAAAATTGGATAACGGGCATTTGAATACACTCCTTCTGACCGACCGGTCGATCAGTGATGATATACCTTGTGCTACCATCGTTCCAATCCGGAATCCAGTAATCCATAGCGCTATCAGTGAGTAATCAAAACGAGGCCATGGAGGCACTTCATCGCGAAGACGCCACCGCGCAAAGAATCGCTTCCTTACGATTTCTCTGCGTCTTTGCATCTCAGCGTCTTTGCGTTCTGTTTTTTTGGTAAACGGCGCCGAAAGTCGGCAGACGCCGTCGGCGATTGCCGAAACGGGAGGCAGGTGATATCATCCGGCTCTCAGGAAAACTGCGAATTCAGATTCCTCAGGAAAAAGTTTGCTTTGTTTCATGCCGAGCCGCCTTCCGGAAGAGAGAGCGGTCGCGGCTCTGATTTCGGTGCCTGTCCCTGCGGCGGTTGTGAGAAACTCTGCCTGATTATGTGTATCTAATAAGTGGAGCTATTGGATGCAGGGGGGATCGATGGCCAGTTTACATAAGACCTATGTGAATCAAACCGTGCGGCCGGGACGATTTCTCATTCTGCCGTTTGCGTTGATATTCATGGCGACCGCACTGTGGGCGCAGCGCACGGAGCTGAAGCCGGGTTGGAACCTGTTTTCACCCGATCAGGATGTGGAGTTAGGGCGCCAGGTAGCCGCAGACGCGGAACGCCAGCTGCCCATGCTCAAAGATTCCAAAGTCGACAACTACCTGAACCGGCTGGGTTTGCGTCTGGCGGCCAAGGCTCCCGGCGCCAAGTACCCATATCAGTTCCAGGCTGTCAACGACGTCAGCATCAATGCGTTTGCGCTCCCCGGGGGATTCCTTTTCATCCATCGCGGCACAATCGAATCTGCGGACACGGAGGCGCAGCTGGCCGGCGTCATCGGCCACGAGATCGGGCACGCTGCGCTGCGCCACGGCACGAACCAGGCGAGCAAGGCATATCTGGCCCAGGCGCCTCTGGCGATTTTCGGCGGAGTCATGGGGAGCAACTCGGTGGCCGCCGTGCTGGCGCAGATCGGCGGCGGTTTTGCCGCGAATTCGGTGCTTCTGAAGTACTCGCGCGATGCCGAACGGCAGGCCGATCTCTTCGGCACCCAGATCCTGTACGACACGCAGTACGATCCCCGCGCAATGGCCCAGTTTTTCGAAAAGCTCCAGGCCGAGGGCCAAAGCAGGATGCCCGAGTGGCTCAGCAGCCATCCCAAGCCCGAAAACCGCATTGACCTGATCACGGAGGAAATCAACCGTCTCGGCGGTATTCCGCAGGGAGTAAGGGAAGATTCGACCGAATTCCGTGAGATCCAGAGCTATGTGCGGACCCTTCCCAAGCCCAAGGGCGGTCCCGCAGGAGGACAGCCGGCGGCAGGTCAGCCCGGCGCAGTCCGCCCCGCGAAACCCTCGAACGGCTACCGCAACTATTCGACCGAAACTCTCCAGCTGCGTCACCCCGACAACTGGAGCGCGCAGGGGACCGGGCAGTCAATCACCCTTGCCCCGGAGAACGGAACTATTGCCTCGAGCCAGGGGGAGGCGCTCGCATACGGTATGATCATAAGCACGTTTTCACCCCGGGCAGGAAAATCGGGGCGTTTTGAGCTGCAGGATGCGACGGATCAGCTCATCCGCGACTTGCAGCAGTCGAATCCGAGCCTGCGTGTGACGCAGACCGGCAGACAGACGCGCGTGGGAGGGACCGCAGCCCTGTCCACCGTGCTGCAAAACGATTCTCCTGTCGGAGGGGTGGAGAGGGACTGGCTGGTGACTGTGCTCCGTCCGGAGGGGCTGGTGTATTTCATCGGTGTAGCCCCGGAGAACGATTATGGGGACTACCGCCGCGCCTTCGAAACCCTGATCGATTCGATCCGCTTCACCAACCGCTAGCGGCCGGAAGGTTCATGGGCAAGGGGACGTTTTTGGAACACAATAGGATTCAATAGAGCAACCACGAAATACACGAAACACACGAAGTCGATTTCGTGTGTTTCGCGTATTCCGCGGTTGTGTCTAGGCGCGGATCTCTTCGGCTGCCTCCCCAAGCTCGAAAGTCATCATTTTCTTGTCGTCGAGAACGCCCTCCCAGCGCGCGACCACAGCGGTGGCAACGCAGTTTCCGGTCACGTTGGTTGCCGTGCGCCCCATGTCCAGGATCTGGTCGATGCCGAGCAGCAGGGCGACGCCTTCCATCGGAAGATTGAAGGTGGCTACCGTGCCGGCGAGAATCACGAGAGAAGCACGCGGCACGCCGGCGACACCCTTGGAGGTCAGCATGAGCGTGAGCATCATGGCCACCTGGGTCCCGATGTCCAGGGGAATTGCATAGACCTGTGCGATGAAAATCGATGCCAGCGAAAGGTAAAGCGTGGCGCCGTCCAGATTAAAGCTGTATCCGGTCGGCAGCACGAAACCCACGATGTCGCGCGGGCACCCGAATTTCTCCATCACCTCCATGGCCTTCGGGAGCGCGGCCTCGCTGGATGCAGTCGTGAACGCGATCGTGAATGGCTCCCGGATGGCCTTGAACAGCCGAAGGAACGGAACCCGGATAATGACGCAGACCGCGAACAGCACCACAAAAATGAAAAAGACCAGCGCGCCGTAAAAGCAGACGACGAGACTGGCATACCCGCGCAGCACTCCCAGCCCCTTGGCCCCCACGGTGTAGGCGATCGCCGCCATCACGCCGAGCGGAGCGAATTTCATCACGAAATCGGTGAACCGGAACATCGTCTCCGCGAGCGTGTTCAGCACCGAAACCAGCGGCTGTCCCTGTGGGAAACACATGAATCAGAAAATCGCTCCCGGACTGGGGCTGCTGCACAAGGCCGGTGGCGGCCTGTGCGGGAGCCGATTCCTGCGAGACAATCTGAGTGACGTATTGACCGGGTTTGAATACATTTACCGTTACCAGACCGATCAGGAGCGCGATAGTAGTTGCCACTTCAAAGTAAATGATCGCTTTCAGGCCGATGCGTCCGACTTTTTTGAAATCTCCGGTGCCCGCGATCCCTATTACCAGTGTCGAGAAGATCAGGGGCGCGATGATCATTTTGATCATGCGGAGGAAGATGTCGGCCATGGGCTTGATGGCCCGGCCCCATCCCGGTTCGAGCCAGCCGACAAGGATGCCGACCACCAACCCGATCATGATCTGTATTGTCAATGAAGGATAACGGCGTTTTTTCATGCTGGATTCCCTGTCTCTGGACGAATGCACCTGCAAGGACAAGCCGGAAGCTGCCTTCTGGAGCGTTTTAAGTTAGTTTTTTTTTCGGCCGCTTGCAATGGATTTCGTGGGGAAAGTGCAGGGATCCGCCATCGGACTTCAGACCTCACGCCTCAGGCTCCATGTCGCCCGTGGGGTCGAGGTCTGAGAGTGTTTCCCGGCCGGGCGGGATGCAGTCCGGGTGTGCGTGAGAATAAACCGGATTTAGTGGCAAATCGGCTGCGAGAGTTGTAAAAGAGTGGGGTGCAAAACTGTCTGGTTTGTGCGTCACCGAGTTGTTTCTTAATAATCGATCCGGCCCGCCCGCGGCTTGGGCGCGATCGGATCCTGCATTGTTAGCATCGTGAGGTCACCGCAACGGTGAATGGAACTATGGATGAAAACCTGAAAACAACGATCAGCAACATCTGCCGGGAGTACGGGAACGACCGCACGCGCTTGATGGATGTGGCCCTGTCGGTGCAGGAGCGCTATGGCTGTGTTTCCGACGACGCCATGGATGTGATCGCCAGTGCATTGAGGACGCATCGTGTCGAAGTGGCGAGCCTCGTTTCCTTTTACTCTTTTATCAAGGACAAGCCGAACGGCAGGATCGTGATTCGGCTGTGCAATTCTATCATCGATCGCATGCAGGGGATGGGCCATGTGGCGGAAGTTTTCCAGCGGGAACTGGGCATCCGCATGGGCGGCCACACGGCAGACGGGAAAATCGGCCTGGAATGGACCTCCTGCATCGGCATGCCTGACCAGGCGCCGGCGGCGCTGGTTGACGATGTTGTGTGCACTCGCCTGTCCACCGACACTGCAAAGCAAATCGTGGAAGATCTAAGACAACACATGGACCCGAAGCGTCTGGTAAAAAAGCTGGGGGACGGAAACAACGCCCACGACCTCGTCCAGGCCATGGTGGAAAACAACATCCGCCTGGGGGGGCCGGCCATTTTGGCTCCGATGAAAGCCGGTGAGGCGCTGACCAACGCGCTGGGCATGAGTCCGGCGGAGGTCATCCGGAATGTGAAAAATGCGCGCCTGCGCGGCCGAGGCGGCGCCGGTTTCCCTGCCGGGATGAAGTGGGAATTCACCCGCGCCGGCGCTTCGGGGAGGCGCTTCATCGTCTGCAACGCGGACGAAGGGGAGCCCGGCACGTTCAAGGACCGGGTGATCCTGACCGAATACCCCGACAATGTTTTCGAGGGGATGACGATCGGCGGATATGCGATCGGTGCCGCGGAGGGCATTCTCTACCTTCGCGGGGAGTACAGTTATTTGCGTGCCTTCCTGGAATCGGTCCTGGCGGCCCGAAGGAGCCGTGGCTTGCTGGGCAAGAGCGTCTGCGGCAAGACCGGGTTCGATTTCGACATCCGCATCCAGATGGGGGCGGGCGCATATATCTGCGGTGAGGAAACGGCGTTGCTCAGTTCGTGCGAAGGGGAGCGCGGGGACCCGAAGACCCGCCCGCCTTTCCCGGCACAGAAGGGTTACCTGGCGTGTCCGACCGCCGTCAACAACGTCGAAACCTACTGCTGCGCAGCCCGCATTCTGGAGCGCGGGGCTGCGTGGTTCGCAGGCTTGGGCTCGGAACGGAGCGCGGGGACGAAGCTGCTGAGCATCTCCGGCGATCTCAGGCGACCGGGAGTCTACGAGGTTCCGCTCGGGATCAAGCTGCAGGATGTCCTCAAGCTTGCCGGGGCGGAAGACGCCATCGCCGTGCAGATCGGCGGTGCGGCGGGGCAGATGGTGGGACCCGCCGATTTCAGCCGGCTGATCTGCTTTGACGATCTCGCCACCGGAGGTTCGATCATGGTATTCGGCCCCGGCCGCGACCTGCTCGAAGCGGTCGACGCGTTCATGGAGTTCTTCGTCCATGAAAGCTGCGGGTACTGCACGCCGTGCCGGGCCGGGAACGTGCTCCTGCGGCAGGGATTGCAGAAGATCCGGCACGGCAAGGGAGAGCCATTAGACCTCGTCTACCTCAAGGAATTGGGCGAAACCATCAAGATCGCAAGCCGGTGCGGCCTGGGTCAGACCGCAGCCAATCCGGTTCTCACCTCACTGGAGAAATTCCGCTCCGTGTACGAAGGCCGGGTGACACCCGCGCCCGATGGGCTGCAGCCTGAATTCGACCTGGCGGCTGCCGTGGCGGAAGCTTCGAAAATTGCCGGCCGCAAGTCGGTTCACCTGACAGAGTGAAGGAGAAGACATCGTGAGCGAAAAAATCACATTCATACTGGACGGAAACACCATACAGGGAGAACCGGGCCAGACGATCCTGAAGGCTGCCGACGCTGCGGGCCGATACATTCCCAGGCTGTGTTCTCACAAGGATCTCGTGCCGCACGGGAGTTGCCGGGTCTGCACCGTGCTGGTCAACGGCAGGCCACAGGCGGCCTGCACCCAGCCGGCCGCGGAAGGCATTGTCGTGGAAAGCGGTAGTCCCAAAGTGCAGAAGCTTCGCACCAGCATCATCGAAATGCTGTTTGTCGAGGGCAATCACTTCTGCATGTTCTGCGAGAAAAGCGGGAACTGCGAGCTGCAGGCTCTGGCATATCGTTTCGGGATCACCGCACCCAGATACCCCTATCAGTTCCCTTACCGTGACGTAGATGCATCCCATCCGGACATTTTCCTGGACCGGAACCGCTGCGTGCTCTGCGGCCGGTGTGTGCGGGCTTCCAGGGACGTAGACGGCAAGAATGTCTTTCAGTTTGTCGGACGCGGCAGGGACAAGCGTATCGCGGTCGATGCGCGCGCCGGCCTGGGTGAAACCAATGCTGCTGTCACCGACAAGGCGATCGAGGTCTGCCCCGTGGGGGCGATCCTCCGCAAGCGGGTCGGCTACGCCGTGCCCGTCGGCAAGCGGCAGTATGATCATGAGGCGATCGGGACCGAAATCGAGAAAGCGGCTCCGGCCAGGTGAAGGGGACAGGAGATGAATATGGGAAAACCAAAAGTCGCAACAGCGTCACTGGCGGGGTGCTTCGGCTGCCACATGTCGCTTCTTGACATCGATGAGCGCATCCTCGCACTGGCGGAGCTGGTGGAGTTCCACAAGTCACCCATCAACGACATCAAGGAATTCCAGGACCGGTGCCTGGTAGGGCTGATCGAAGGCGGGTGCTGCAACGAGGAAAATGTCGAGACCCTGCGGAAGTTCCGCAAACACTGCGACATCCTGATCTCGGTTGGGGATTGCGCCACCATGGGCGGCATCCCGGCGATGCGCAACACCATTCCTCTGCAGGAATGCCTGGAAGAGGCGTACCTGAACGGGCCGACCGTCTACAATCCGGACAAACAGATTCCCAACGACCCGGAAATCCCGCTGCTGCTGAACAAGGTCTATCCTGCCCACGAGGTGGTGAAGATTGACTACTACCTTCCGGGCTGCCCTCCCTCTGCGGACACGCTTTGGGAGGCTCTGGTGGCGCTGCTTCACAACAAGCCGATCGAGCTGCCGTACCAGCTGATCAAATACGATTGATTCGAGGAGATACAAGCTGTGAAATCAACTAATGGAACCAAACGAATCGTCATTGAACCTGTCACCCGGGTCGAAGGGCACGGCAAGGTTACGATCCTGCTGGACGAGCAAGCCAGGATAAAGCAGGCGCGCCTGCACATTGTGGAATTCCGGGGATTCGAACGCTTCATCCAGGGCCGGCCGTTCTGGGAGGTGCCGGTCCTGGTCCAGAGACTATGCGGCATCTGCCCGGTGAGCCATCATCTGGCGGCGGCGAAGGCCGTCGACCAGATCGTCGGCGCGGAGAAACTGACTCCCACCGCGGAGAAGGTTCGGCGCCTGATGCACCACGGGCAGTTTCTGCAGTCCCATGCTCTCCATTTCTTCCATCTCTGCTCGCCCGACCTGCTCTTCGGCTTCGACGCCGAGGTCTCAGTGCGCAATGTCATCGGCGTGGCAGGGAAATATCCCGAATTGGCCAAACAAGGGGTGCTGCTGCGCAAGTATGGGCAGGAAATCATCAAGGCCACGGCGGGCAAAAAGATCCACGGCACCGGCGCCATCCCGGGAGGTGTCAACAAGAATCTCACCGTGGAAGAGCGGGATGGTTTTCTCAAGGACATCGGCCAGATCCTGGATTGGTCGGCCGGCGCCCTGAAGATAGCGAAAGACTACACATTGCAGCACATCGAGCAGCTCTCCTCCTTCGCGTCATTCGCTTCCAACCACCTCTCGATTGTCCGGCCCGACGGAACCCATGATATTTACGACGGCGGGCTCCGGGCGTTGGATTCCCAGGGGAACAAGATCTTCGATCATGTCGACAACCGGAAATATATCGAATTCATAGCCGAGGAAGTGAAACCGTGGTCCTACATGAAGTTTCCCTTCATCAGATCGCTCGGACCCGAAAACGGATGGTACCGGGTCGGTCCGCTGGCTCGCGTAAACAACTGCGACTCCTTTGACACTCCGCAGGCCGAAAGCGCGCGCCGGGAATTCAAGGCGCTGACCCAGGGAAAGCCGAACAACCTGACCATGGCGTATCACTGGGCGCGCATGATCGAACTGGTTCACTCGGCGGAATCAATCCAGCGGCTTTTGCACGATCCGGACCTGCAGGGGAGCGACCTGACGGTGAAAGGAGAGCGCCGCGACGAGGGCATCGGGATCGTCGAGGCGCCGCGCGGCACCCTGTTTCACCACTACCGGGTGAACCGCGACGATCAGATCACCATGGCCAACCTGATCGTTTCCACCACCAACAACAACGAGCCCATGAACCGCGCGGTTCAGAAGGTAGCCGAACAATACCTCTCCGGGAGGCTGGAGATCACCGAAGGAATGCTCAATCACGTGGAAGTGGCCATCCGGGCGTATGATCCCTGCCTGTCCTGCGCAACCCACGCCATGGGCCGGATGCCTCTCGAGGTTGTGATCCTCGACCACAATGGAGAAGTGGTCGACAGGAAAGTGCGATGACTGCAGGTCCCGGGGGAGGCATCCTGCTGCTGTGCTATGGAAATCCCGCGCGACTGGATGACGGCCTGGGCCCGGCGTTCGGCGCGGCGATCGAGCAGATCGCTCCGCCGGGCGTCACCGTGGAGACGGATTACCAGTTGACCGTCGAGGACTCCCACGCCGCGGCCGGTTACCGGACGGTCGTCTTTGTGGATGCGGCGGTTGCCGGAGATGCCGCTTTTTTCTTCCGGCCTGTCTGCCCCGGGGCTATGCAGTCGTTTTCCAGCCACAGCCTCGACCCGGAACATGTGCTTGCACTGGCCGGGGAACTGTTCGGCCGGAAACCGGAAGGCTATGCGCTCGGCATCCGGGGCTACGAGTTCAACGATTTTGGAGAGCAACTTTCGCCTGCAGCCCGGGCCAACCTCGAGGCGGCCCTGCAATTCCTCCTGCCGGTGCTCGGGCATGGCGATTTTGCCCGGGCCTCCGCGGCAACGACGGCATGCCCTGGAGGCCGGGCTTCAAAAGACGGAGATTGAAATGCGAGATGGCAAGTACGTGATTCTGGCACTCGACGACGATCCCGATATTCTGGAGTCCCTCCGCGTCGTGCTGGAAGCGAACAACTATATCGTCGATACCGCCAGGAGCGCGGAAGAGGGGCTGCGGGTCTACCGGTCGGGCAAACCCGACCTTGTGTTCGTCGACCTGATGATGGAGGAGATAGACTCAGGGACGAGCTTCGTCAAGGAGCTGCGCGCTCTCGGCAATGCGGCCCCCGTCTACGTTCTCAGTTCGGTCGGCGACAACCTGAACATGGCGACCGACTTCAGCTCGCTGGGATTGACCGGCGTGCTGCAGAAGCCGATCAACAGCACCCTGCTGCTGTCGCTTCTGAAAACCAAGCTGAAGTAGGCCGGGCTCTGTTGCGCACTGCGTCCTCTTCTCAATGATGTTAGACGGCGGCGGGTTTATGTCCGCACGGCACGCCTATGATTCCGCATGCAGAGGGACAGGTCCAGATCCCGATTGAAAGCGAGCTGGAAGAGCGGCTGGCGTGGTTCATCAGGCTGCGCTGGCTGGCGGCGCTTGGGATTTTTACGGGAGCGCTGGCTGCCGGCTGGTTGGTACGGCTCGAAATCACGCTGGTTCCTGTCTATCTGACAGGGCTGGCTGTCCTGGCCTACAACACTGTATTCCACCGGTATTTTTCAAGCGCCCAGCAGCACAAACACGGCCTGAGCAGGCACTTCATCTACCTCCAGATCGCGTTGGATTGGCTGGCCCTCGTCTTTGTCGTCCATTATACGGGAGGAGTGCTGAGCCCGCTGATCCTGGCGTTCGCCCTCCACGTCATCATAGGTGCGATCCTGCTCTCGCAGCGCTCCTGCTATTTTCTGGCCGCTTTTGCGGCAGCGCTCACCGGCCTTGTGGCTGCGCTGGAGGGATCAGGAGTCTGGCCGCTGTCCCACAGCAGCCGGCTCATGACGGATCCGCTCGAAGGCATTACGTCTCCCTTGAACCTCTGGATCGCCAATGCCGTTTTCTTCGCGATCATCGCGTATCTGGCCACCTCGATCACGCGCAAACTCCGGGAAAAGGAAGAGGTCCTGTTCCGGTCCGAACGCGCTCTGGATCGCGCGTACAAAGAGGTGGATGCTCTCTTCAAGATCGGGCAGCTGGTCAATTCCACTCTGGAAATGAATGAAGTCCTCAGCCTGGTTGCCAAAAACGTAGCCGGCCTGATGGGGATGAAGGCGTGTTTCATCCGGCTATTCGATTCCCCCGGGGGCGAGCTGCATGTGGGTGGCAGCTACGGGCTGAGCCGGGAATACCTCGACAAAGGGCCGGTGGAACTCGACAAGAGCCCGATGGACCAGGCGACCCTGACGTACGGGATGATGGAGGTGTACGATGTGGGGGAGGATCCACGCTTTCAGTATCGGGAGGAAGCCCGCCGCGAGGGAATCCGCTCGGCGCTCTGCGCCCCGATCATTGCCAAAGAGCGGATTCTCGGTGTGATCAGGATCTATTCGGCCGAGCCTCATCGATTTACGGAGCCGGAGCGCGCATTGCTCAAAAACCTGGCCAACCTCGGCGCTCTGGCAATCGAGAATGCCAGGACCTATGCGGAGCTGAAGGCGTTGAGTGAAGAGAGGATCTGGTTCGCCCGGGTGACCCATCACCAGCTGCGCGCGCCCCTGGCGGCGATCCAGGGTGTGATTGAGGCCATCCCCTACGCGGGCGATCTGACCGCGAAGCAGAAAGAGCTGCTGGAGCGCTGCAGCCGCCGCGTGACGGATTCCTTCGACCTGATCCGCGATTTGCTCGACCTGGCGGCGGCCCAGCGCCCACTGGAGGGAGGCGAGGTGGAGTCCGTGCACCTTGGCCAAACCCTTCAGAAGGCGATCGAAACCGCGTCGGAGCGTGCCCGCAGCAAGGGGGTCGACTTTGCTACGGCGATCTCTCCCGGGGACATCGTCGTGCAGGCCCAGGCTGCGGACATCGAGAGGATCTTCTCCAATCTCCTGGATAACGCAGTCAAGTACACCCCGCACGGAGGCTCGGTGCGCTTCGAGATTGCCGGTGAGAACGGGCACGTCCTGGCTAAGGTCTCGGACACAGGCATTGGAATCGATCCGCGCGACCAGGAACGGATTTTCGAGGGCTACTACCGGACCCAGGCTGCGAAAGACAGCGGGGAAATCGGGACCGGCCTCGGACTTTCCATCGTGAAACGTCTGGTCGACCGGTATGGCGGGAAACTCGAGCTGCAGAGCGCTCCGGGACAGGGCACGTGTTTCGTCGTCACCCTTTCCCGACGGCTCGATCCCGCGCATGCTCCCGCAATCCAGCGCGCCATGTCGTAGCGCGAGTGCAGGAGTCCAGCATGGGAATCACGCGGCGTGATTTCCTCAGACAATCACTGGCGAGCGCGCCGTTCGCAATGGCACCGGCCCGTTGCGGCCGGGCACCGGAGCAGACTGTGACCGGCAGGGAGATTGCAAACACCCGCTTTGAACCGGCTTTCCTGAAGGCCGAACGCGAGGGTCGCCTGGCCGAGGTCGAAGGCAGCCTCTGGGAATATTTCCGGGCCTGCCGGCTTTGCCCGCGCCAGTGCGGAGCGGACCGGATCAGTGGGGAAACCGGCATCTGCAGCTCGACGGCGAGACTCAAGATCGCATCCTACGGCCCGCATTTCGGTGAGGAGCGTCCCCTGGTCGGAAGCGGCGGCTCCGGAACCATCTTCTTTTCCCACTGCAATCTGCTGTGCTGTTTCTGTCAGAACTGGCAGATCAATCACCGGGGCGAAGGCGATTTTGCCTCCCATGAGGATCTGGCTGCCATGATGCTCTCCCTGCAGAGGCGTGGCTGCCACAATATCAACGTGGTGACGCCCACGCACGTGGTTCCGCACATTGTCAAAGCGCTGCGGCTGGCGATCCGGAAGGGACTGGCAGTGCCTCTCGTCTATAACACCGGCGGGTACGACGACCTGGAAGTTGTCCGCATGCTGGATGGAATCGTAGACATCTACCTGCCGGATTTCAAATATCAGGACGGTGCGCTGGCCGCCAAGTATTCGAGCGACGCGACCGACTATCCGGAAGTGGCGGCGGCGGTGATCAAGGAAATGCACAGGCAGGTCGGCGAACTCCGGATGGATTCGCGCGGGGTCGCCCTGCGCGGGCTGATCATCCGGCATCTGGTGATGCCCGGCAACATCGCGGGCACGGACCGCTTCGTAAAGTGGGTGGCTGAGGAACTCACTTCGACCACCTATGTCAACCTCATGGACCAATATCACCCCGAACACAAAGCCTTCGATTACCCTGAAATCTCCAGGCGTATCACCGCTGACGAATGGAACCGGGCGCGCATCTGGGCCAGGGAAGCCGGGCTGAAGAATATCGATCTCTGAAATGAGGAAATAGAATGTTGGCGTCCGGAGCTCCTGGGCGGTTAGATCCTATGTGAATTGGACGCATCCGGGCTTTTCAGTGTATCAAGGCGAGCGGATCGATCCTGACGATTACCAGGCCCGCCGGCGTCTGGCCGGCTACATGGTTAATGTTCTGATCGCCCTGGAACGCCTGCGCTATCGTCCTGAAACCGGCCAAGTCATCTACTATGGCCGCCAACGCCAGCGGTGCGGCTATGCGGCGCCCGCACCGAGCAGGAGCAGTGCTGACGTATAGAGGATGAAATACCTTCGCAGGTGGGAGCTCCAGAGCGACTGGTCCCGCGCGGGAAAGGTCACCTCGAGAAAGGGGAGAGCCGGCATGGAAACAGACGCCGGCTGTGTGTCGCCGCCGGAGATTCCGATGCGGCCCCCGAAGTCCTGCGCGGCGGTCAAAGCGGCCAGTCTGGTTTCAGCTTCGCGGGCCAGTTCGGCGCTTGCCAGCGTGCAGCCTGTATGCCGGTCCTCTCCGGGAAAGAGGACAACCACGCTCTGGATTCCCTGGAAGAGGCGCGCTGAAAAGGCTGATCCCGACGCCACTCCAGGCTCTTATCCAGGGCAAGCACTTCGTGAATGGCTTCGGCAAAAGCTTCCAGGAAACCGGCCGTCGCGAGAGTCGCTGAACGAAGATCGGAGGAGCAATCCAACGACGAGCAGATTTCACGCGCGTAAAGCGCCCATTGTGCGGCGTTAAGAGGCCAGCAGCCGCTTGCCAGTTGTGAAAGGGTTTCATTCAGGAATGCTTCCGTTTCCGGAAGCGCGGCGGCGCGGTCATGATCGATCAGCAGCAGGGCGGCGGCTGGACGGATCGGAATGCCCGATTCCGTCATGGCCGCCTGATCGGCATTCTGTATCTCTTTGATCCAGGCAGCGGCGTTCAAAGAGCCGGTGCGCTGCAGGGCAAGCCGGACGGTGCAGACAGTGCGGCCTGAGCCATTACCGATGCCGGTTGGAGCAATGCCCGAACCGATCCCTACGCCGATATACAGCTTCGACCGATTGAACATATTTGTCCGAAGATGAGGTATTGCCTGCTGGGCGCGGCTCGGCCGCAGGCATCCTGTGCCCGGTCCGCACTCTCAAAACGCGCGCCAGGCCGCCGGGTTTGGCTCGCAGCACACCGGCGACTTGGCGGTGTCCGGCGCTGCAGCAACGCGCGGTAGTGGTCGGCTGTTGCGATGAAAACCTGGATTATGCTCCAGTGAACGGGTAACCCCAAGCCACGGCTCAGTTACCCAACCGGCGTTGATACACCGGCCCCGGCAGATCTCAGCGCAGGTTCCCTATTGTGACCGCGTAAGGTAAAGAAATCCGGATGTCCCGTAATCTCTCGCATGAATCCCCGGCTCGGCCGGGGGACTCACTGAGTTTGAGGAGCAGCCGACAAGGCTGCGAATCTTGGGAGTGAAAGTCCCCTCCCGTCAGTTGCTCGATTCAGACGGGTAGCATATTCGGAGTGCGGGAAGGGACTAACTGCGCGGTGCCCGGACGTAAAAGTCACAGCCGCCCTGCGGTGTAGAACCGTAGAGGTGGGAGCGATCAGAGTGGCGAGCAAATCTGGAGGTCTGCACCTAAAAGAGTGCCTGCAGCCCCTTTGTGTGCGTTAAGCCACTCGCCTTAGGGTTCGCACAAGAATTAGTTGGCATTTTGGCACGAGCGCCGGACGGGCAGATGCAGGGCGCCGCGACGCAGGCGATGTGGTGACATCGTCGAGGAGCGGCAACGCCGCGGCTGCCCGCCCGCCGCCGCGCCCCGAAGG
>JAFNAG010000119.1 GCA_017860135.1 Acidobacteriota bacterium | reverse complement strand
TGCATCCCTCCGCCGCTACCCTTTCATGCCGTATGCGCGCTCCAGCGCCGGCTGCGTCTTTTCCGCATCACAGACGCCCGTGACCTTCAGGTGGTCCGTTTCGCGGTGGTCAGCCTGGAACTCTTCCACAGCCCATCGGAACTGCTCGGGATCGATTGTCTCGCTGAATCCGGCAAAGTATCCCAGGTTGTTGAGCCGCTCGCGCTGACCGGATTGCTCCCTGATGGGATCGAGGCTTCCTATTTCCAACAGGATCTCGGCGCGCTGCGTCTTTTCGTCAGCGACTTCGAACTGGAGTTTGCCCTGCTTCACCTGCGGAGCGATATCCGTCTCATGTATGCGACCCCCATTCTGTTTCATCTCCTCGCGTTCCGTCCCGGTAACGAGCGTCACCGTGCCGCCGAACGCCTCGTCCGACAGGTCGAGCACCTTGACCCTGAACTTCAGCTTCTGAAGCGCCACGATAAAAGTGTGTTTCTGTTCCGTTGGCTTGGCTACTTGCTTCTCATTCTTGTCGGGAAGGGCAACCTTGTCGCCGGGAAAGAGGATATTCGGATTCGGCCGGAGCTTCTTGAGCTCGGCGTTCGCCGGGTCATTGAAAATCGTTTTGTGGCTCGTGAAACCGTGCTCGGCTGCAATCCCGGGCAAATGTTCCCCCTGCTTGACGACATGGATGTCAGGCATATGCCCACCTCCCCCTCATTCACTTATAGCATCTTGTTTTTCTTGAACAAGTGCCGCGATTCGAAAATAGGTCCGGGGAGGCCTCTCACACATTATCCGGATTCAGACCGCGAGGAGACGCGAAGAGATGGGCGCGCAAATCAGGCAGGTGTTTGGAGAGTCGCAGGTTCCAGCCCTTGGTTTGCGGCGGCTGCGATCGTGGGCTTCCGATGCGGGCATTCCGCGAGCGGCAGACATTTCAGATTTCCATCAGGTCTCTGCCCAGGATGACTTGTCCGGCAAAGTGTGCCCTGGCTCCTTGCAGCCATGTTTCGTCGGGGACCGGCGGTGTTTCCGACGGCACGAAATGGGAGAGGACCAGGGTCCTTACTCCCGCCTGGGCGGCAATCTTGCCGACTTCCTCAAGCGGAGTGTGACTGGCAAGGATGTGCTGTTTGAGACGCGTGGCGTCAGCTCCGGTGCCGGCGATGGCGTCCACGGCAGGAGCGTACAACACCTCGTGCACCAGGACGTCGGCACCCCGCGCAAGTTCGATCAGGTCTGCGGAACGCGTGGTATCGCCCGAAATGACGATGGAACGGTCTGGTGCGTCGAAACGATACGCCAGTGCCGTTCGGATGAGGGGATGGTTCACGAGGGCGCACCGCACCGTAAGCGGGCCTTCTTCCATCAGCGTGCTGCCTCGCGTCAATTCGTGGGCATGAATGAGCGGCGGCAGCTCCGGTTTGCCTTCATCTTTCTGCCGGACTTCAAGATCTGTCGCGCTCATCTGGAAAAAAAGCTCCGTGATACGGCGGAGGGGGGGAGGTCCCCATGTGTCGACCCGCGTTTCCAGCCCCGAGCTCCAGGCGAGCAGCAGCAGAGTCCCGTAATCCGCATTGTGATCGCTGTGGTGGTGGGTCAGAAAGACATGACGGATGCTTTTCAAGGGCACGCCGGCAAGAGCGATCTGGCGTGCGACCCCGTTGCCGCAGTCGATTACATATGCCGCATCACCGCTGACAATTACCTGCGCCGGGGCGGCGCGCGATTTTTTCGGCGTGGCGCCTCCGGCCGTGCCGAGCAGGATGAGGCGTGTCTGCGCCTGCCGGCCTTGTGCACGCAGCGCAAACGGTCCGATGCCCGCTCCCACGAGCAGGGCACGACGAGATATCTTCGACATGGTCCTCTTCGCTCCTGGTTTGAAAACCAAAGACAGCCGCGGATTTCACAGACTTTTGGATCTGTGGAATCTGCGAAATCTGTGGCTGCTTTCAAAAACCCTCATTACCGTTCTCCCGCATGGCGCGAAGCGGCGGCTGCCCGATGGGACGGTATTCCTTCTCCAGGTGAGCCCTGATATCCGCCTCGCTGAACCAGACGGGCCGCAATTGATGATCCGCGAAGAGCCGGATCTGATCGGCGCTGTGCTTCGACATGGGATTCGTGGTCTGCCCGTATGCCAGCACGGAGAAAGCGCGGACCGGTTTTGAAAATTCGACTGCAATGACCCACCCGTCACCGAACCCGATGGGGGTCTCGTTTTCGCGCACCTGACCTGCGACGCGCTTGCCATCGGGCAAGTCGGTGAACTGCAGCACGCGGAAGAGTCCGTAGTTTCCGCTGGCGCCGTCGCCCGGCAGATCGAGCGGTCCAAAGCGGAAGCGATGGACTTCACCCCAGGCGACATCCTCGGCGCCGTATCTCTGCCGGGTCCAGCGCACTGCATCCTCGAGATGCTTCACTGCCAGCACGGGATCGGACAACCCCGCCGGCGTGGCGGCCGGTTTCGCAGGGTCCCAGGGGAGGGCGAAGGGCTCAGCGGCGGACCGGCTGTACGTATCCCAGAAGCGCTGGAACAGTACCGCACCTTTGCTGCCGGCCGATACGAGGTTGTTCCAGGCTTCCAGGGCGCGCAGGCCACGCTGCAAGTCCTCGCCGGGATTCGCAATTTCGCGTAGCGCCTGAATGAGCGCCGGCTTGACGCGGTCGGCCAGGAGCATCCTGGTGTTGAACTTGAGACGAATCACATCCGCGAACGAAAACTTCTCCTGGCCCTCGAGCATCTCGAGCGCCATTTGCGGACGAAGCGCAAGTCCCCGGCCCTCTTCCAGGTATCGTGGATGGCGGCTCGGATCGATGGGATCACGCAGAGAAGCGTACCAGGGAGGGTTGTTGCAGTTCTGGATGTAGCCGCCGCCCGGATTGAGCAGGCGCGGAAAACGGCCGGGCTTGAGCATCTTTTTCCACACATACCGGCCGCTGCTCCCGGGCACGTCGAGGGAGTAGTCGGTGCCATCGTCCGGCCGTTCGGGAACCCGCGCGTTCCACATGTAGAGGATATTCCCGCCGGCGTCGGCATACGTGAAATTCGAGGTCGGCACCATGTTGCGGTCCATGACGGACAGGAACTGCTTCAGGCTGCGCGTCTTGCTAAGGTGGTAGAAACCCTCGTAGTAATGGATGGCGTCGATCTGTGTCGAATTCACGGCGAATGCCTTTTCGGCGGTGCGATACAGGATCTTACCGAGATGAGAGTCCCAGTAATCGCGCTTCTGCGACTGGAGAGTGCCGTCCTCTGCTCTGATCTGAATGGTTATTTCTTTCTTGATCAGCGGCCGCGGTTTTCCTTTGAAGAGGTAATGGTCCGGCTTTTGCGGATCCATGTCGAGCGCGAAGACGTCACTCACATCCGGGGAATTGTTCGTAGTGACCCAGCCCAGGTTTTCGTTGAAGCCGGCGCGGAGTACGGGGATGCCGGCCAGGGTGGAGCCGAAGAAGTTGATCTTGCCGGGGACGGTCACCTGGGCTTCCCAATAGAGCGAGGACCAGTTGAGATGGGGATTGCCGAGAAGGATCGGGAATCCGGAGGTTGTCCGCGTGCCGGAGAGGGCGAAGGCATTGGAACCCGGCAACTCATCGGGCGTGCCAGCGCCGGTATCGTCGCCGGTTGCGATCGCCAGCCATTCATCTCCGATCCGATTGCCCGCGGGGGGGTACTTGCGCTGCAACGCCCTGATGGTGGCTTGGGAAAAAGCTGACCGGATCGCGCCCGCCCTGCGGGATGCCATCACATCGATCCCACTGAATTCAGGGATCCATTCGGGGAGTTCGCTGCGGTGCTCCCGGACGTACTGGTTCACCCCCTCCGCGTAAGCATTGACGATCTTGCGATAGACCGAACTGACGTTCCTCAGATCCTCGGCTGCCGCCCGGGTTGCGTCGTACAGCTTGAGCAGGAAGTCCGATTCAGCGCCTGTGCCGAAATACTTTGCTTCCTCGCCGCGCGCCCGCACCAGGGACCTGGCAATCACCAGGCAGTGATCCTCGGCCTGGGCGTACCCGAAACCGAAACCTGCGGCCTCCTCGGTTTCGGCGCGTATGTGCGGAATGCCGTACAGGTCGCGGCGGATAACGACCCTGGCAGCCAGTTTCGATGCCGGAGAGGTCTCCGCGGGGACGAGTTCCGCCGGACCGATCACACAGGTGCATATCAGGATGAAACAAGACGACAGGAAGGCACGCTTCGTCATGGCAACTCCTCAGTCACTTCTCCTTCGCGTACACTTCGGGATTGACGCAGTTGGGCAGGCGCTCGCCCTTGAGGCCGGCGATGAGGTTTTCGGCGGCCATCAGGGACATCCGTGCACGCGTCGCCCAGCTGGCGCTGGCGATGTGCGGGCATACCACCAGATTGTCCAGTTCGAGCAGAGGGCTGCCGGGCGGCAGCGGCTCGGGATCGGTGACATCCAACCCGGCAGCGAAAATGCGCTTTGACCGGAGCGCCTCGTACAGGGCAGCCTGGTCGACGATCGGACCTCGCGCGGTATTCACCAGGACCGCCGTGGGTTTCATGGAGGCCAGGAATGCGGCATTCACCATGTGCCGCGTCGCATTGTCCAGCGGCGTATGGATCGAGACGAAATCCGCCTCGCGCAGGAGCACATGCAACTCCGCGGGTTCGGCGGCCACACCGGGTTCGGGGATTACAGGGGATGGGTCATGATACAGGATGCGCATGCCGAATCCGGAAGCCCGGTGTGCCACGGCCCGTCCTATGCGCCCAAAGCCTACGAGGCCCAGGGTTGCCCTCGCGAAATCGGCCCCCAGCATGAATGCAGGGCTCCAGGTCTTCCAGCTCCCTGTGCGAACGGCCCGTTCTCCTTCCACGATCCGTCTTCCGGCCGCCAGCATGAGCGCGAAAGTCATGTCGGCCGTCGCATCGGTTAGAATCCCCGGAGTGTTTCCGACCGGAATGCCGCGGGCCGTGGCATCGGAAACCACGATGTTGTCAAATCCGACTGCATGATTGCTGATGACCTTCAGTTGCGGGCCGATGCCGTCCATGATCGCGCCATCGATCCTGTCGGTCAGCAGGCAGAGCAACCCGTCGGCGCCTCGTGCGCCTTCGAGGATCTCCCCGCGGCCGGGAGGCATCTCGCCGGGCCACACGTCCGCGTCGCAGTACCCGGTGATGAGGTTCAATCCCTGGTCAAGAATGGTTCGGGTGACGAATACCTTGGGCTTCACCATGCGTCTCATTGTAAGCCCCGGGGCGCCACGCGCCTACCATGTTTCTCGAGGCATGCCGTCATTGCAGGCCAAATCCACAGCGCGGCCGGCTGGCCGCAATCAAGCATGCCGCCACTCCTGGAAGGCATGGCCTTGGCATGCCGCGCACGGCGGGCCAATGCCCGGCACAATCGGGATCGCTATCGGCATCGATTCCGGCATCATTGCGATGCCGACATCAACACAGAGGCGTGCGATCATGCACCGTTTTCGATGGCGATTGCGACTGCGACTGCGATCCCGATGCCGATACCGACCGTTATTCCGTGGTGCTGAAAAACCTTTTCCTTTTTGGCAAGGATTTTCAGGTGAGTGGTACGAAGCGGATATCCCCGCTGAAATTGGCTTGACTTCGCTTTTGGGGGTGTGAATGCTTGATGCATTCGATCAGCAGGAGCGAAGGGAATCCGGATGCCCGCGGCTTCGAGATTCAGTGGATCCATCATCCTGGTGGCGGCTGCCTTGGCGGCTGCTATGGCTGCCCCCGGGTTCCTCGCGATGCGCCGGCAGGATCAGATCATGCCGGGGCCGGGTGTCAGCCGTCAGGGCCTTCTGTCCGAGTTTTTCCAGGGTCTCGCCGGTACGGCCGGCGACACGCCGGTCTACTTCCTCGAAGGCGCGGAATCCGGCGGCACGATGCTGGTGATGGGCGGGACGCACGGCGACGAAACCGCCGGAGTCCTCGCCGCGGTCGTGTTGATAGAACAGGCGCGGGTGCAAAGAGGGCGTCTCATTGTGATACCGAGAGCAAACGCCAGCGGCTTCACGCACAATGTCCCTCAGGAAGGCCACCCGCAGCGCATCGCAATCCGGACCGGCCGCGGGACTCGCTTTTTCACCTATGGCGCGCGTGTCACCAACCCGGTCCACCAGTGGCCGGACCCGCAGGTGTACACGTTGCGCGGATCGGGCCAGGTGCTTTCGGGAATTGAGACGAGAAATCTAAACCGGGCATATCCGGGCCGTCCGGACGGCAATCTCACGGAGCGGATCGCCCATGCTGTAACATCCCTCATCCGAAGCGAAAGAGTGGATCTTGCCATCGACCTGCATGAAGCCTCCCCGGAATATCCGGTCGTGAATACGATCGTCGCGCATGAGCGCGCGACGGAGCTGGCAGCGCTGGTGAACATCAACCTTCAGGCCGAGGGAATCGCCATTGGCCTGGAAAGTTCGCCCGTGAATCTGCACGGGCTGAGCCACCGCGAGTGGGGGGATGCGACGCAGACTCTCGCCGTGCTGATGGAAACAACCGGCCCGGCCCAGGGACGGCTCCGCGGCCGGACGTCCGCCGGTCTTGTGACCGGCGGACTGGACCGGTTTTATGTGCGCGCGTCGGAGCGGAACAAGCTCCCGGTTCCGTTTCCGGAGACCGGCTGGCCGCTGGAGAGCAGGGTTGGCAGGCACTTGTCCGGGATCGCCGCCTTTGCCGCAACCCTGGCAGACTTGTGGCCGGAAAAGGCCGTTCAGCTTGTCGGTGTCCCGGATTACGCCACCGTGATCCATCAAGGACTGGGTACGTTTTTGAGGTGACGCATGGACCCAAAGAGATTCTCCGCTGCGAGGTCTGCCGGCAGCGCCATGAGGGCGCTCAGGTCGAGGACCGCAATCCTCGTCTCGGTTTTCCTTCTTGCCGTTTTCACTGCATCACCGTTTCCACCGGCGGCACACCCGGCTGGCACAAGAAATGCCCAGGTTGTCGCGGGCAAAGGCATGGTGGCCTCGGCGCACGCGCTCGCCTCGCAGGCCGGCGTGGAAATCATGAAGGCCGGAGGCAATGCGATCGATGCGGCCGTCGCGGCTGCGTTCGTGATCGGAGTAGTCGAGCCGAATGCCAGTGGCATCGGCGGCGAAGGAATGATGGTTGTCTACCGCGCCGACGCCAGGAAAGCTGTCGCGATCGACTACCGCTCCGCCGCTCCTGCCCGAGCCGCCTTTCCCGAAGGGATCCCGGGCACGGGCCACGCAGCGGTTGCCGTTCCCGGCACGCTGGCCGGGCTGACTGCCGCTCTCGGGCAGTTCGGGACGATGAAGCTGGAGCGGGTGATGACTCCCGCGATTCGGCTTGCCGAGCAGGGTTTCATCGTCAGCCCGACGCTCGCAGGAGCAATTTCGGACAATTTTGAAGAGATCGTGAAAAACCAGGCGCTCGCCGCCATTGTCTGCCCGGAAGGACTTCCCCTGGAAGCGGGCGCCACGCTGAAGAACCCCGATCTTGCCCGGAGCCTGCGCAAAATCGCGGCGGGCGGCCCCGATGTCTTCTACAAGGGCGAGATCGCAGCGGCAATCACGGCCGAGATGTCGGCTCACGGGGGCTTTCTCGACAGGAGCGACCTGGCTGCCTACCGGCCTCTCAGCCGCGAGCCGGTTCGCGGCAGGTATCGGGACTGCGAGTTGATTTCCGCGCCTCCTCCCGTAGGCGGGACCACTGTCATCGAGATCCTGCAGATGCTGGAGCGCTTCGACCTTGCCGCCAATCCGCCGCTGTCGCCTGCCAATGTCCACGTAATGTCGGAGGCCATGAAGCGGGGGTTCGCGGATTTCAGCGCCTTCATTGCGGATCCGGGCTTCGTGGAGGTTCCGCTCAGGGGCCTGCTTTCTCCGGATTACGCCCGTGCGCGCGCCGCCGAGATCCGGCAGGATGCGATCAGCCCCAAAGTTGCGGCGGGGGAGCCGGCAAAGGAGGGAAGCGGCAGCACCACTGCACTTTGCGCCGTCGACAGCAAAGGGAATATGATCGCGCTTACGCAGACCATCTCCGATTTCTTCGGGGCCAAGGTCGCGATCGCCGGAACGGGAATCATACTCAACAACGAGATGAAGAACTTCTCCAGCCGCGGGATCAACGCGCTGGCGCCGGGCAAGCGCATGCGCACGACGATCGCGCCGACGATACTCCTGCGGGGAGGGAAACCCTTCGCCGCGCTCGGCACCCCCGGCGCGGCCCGGATCATTTCCACCATGGTGATCCTGATTACCAACCTGATCGATCACAAGATGGGGATCCAGGAGGCCATCGAGGCGCCCCGCTTCTACGCCCGCGACACCGACAAGAACCTGAGCGTCGAATCACGCATGCCGGCACTGACCATCGAGGCGCTGGAGAAACTCGGGTACGTGCTCCAGGCCATGGGGGAGTACGATCTTTTTTTCGGGGGCGCGCAGGGAATCATCATCGATGCCGCCAGCGGCAAAAAGATCGGCGGCGCGGACCCGCGCCGGGACGGAGCGGTGGTCGGCTACTAGCGTCTTGCCCTTGCGCCGCCGCGCCCATCAGCAATATGCTGAAAGCAGTTCTCGGTTGCGGCTATTGAATTCCGGGTATACTTGGTGACATACACTGCAGGCAGTAATCCGCGAATGACACGAGAGCTTTTCGTGTCTCTCGTGGATTTCGTGGCTGCGTTTCCTGGCCGGCAATCTGATCGATGGTTGCCACGATATTTTCGGTATCACAAGGGGGGAACATCGCATGAATGAAATCAAACGCAGGCCCCGGCTCGGACTTCTGGCCGTCTCCCTGCTCCTCTGCCCGATGACTGCATCCGCACAGCCGGGAGCCTTCGCGAAGCCGGGTCTGGTCACGTCGGTGGGGCAGAGCTCGGACATCGCCATCGTCAAGGCATTGCTCAACACCAAACTCAAGATGGACCTTGAGGTAAAACCGCTTGCGCAGGCTGGGGACCTCGCGAATGCCAGGACCCTGATCCTGGTAGTAGGGTCCAGCACAAAGGGGCTCGGTGCGGCGGGTTTGAATGTGGAGCAGGAGATGGCAAGGACCCGGTCCCTGCTGAAGGCTGCCCGGGATGGGAGAATCAGGATCCTCACCCTGCACGTGGGCGGGGAAGCGCGGCGCGGAAAGACCACCAATGACTTCCTCGACGTCGTGGTGCCGCAATCGAGCCGGGTAATCGTTGTGGCCGCCGGAAACAAAGACAGGTTCTTCAACACCCTGGCAGCGAAAAGCGGCGTCCCGATTGCGGAAGCGGCCAGCCTCGCGGCCGCCGGGGATGCGGTCAAATCGCTGTTTCAACAGTAAGGCCGCGCAGCGCATGCCGAACCCGATCCTCTCGATGGCGGGAACGTGGGCGGAGCCGCTCACTTTTGCAGCCATGCTTGCATGCTTCGGCCTGCTCTCGGTCGCGGCGCGCTGGCCGATCGGCATGGCGTTGATCGCGGCTGCCTGGGCTGGGGCCGCACTCAACGGCGAGTATTTTCCGCTCAGGCATATGGTCGAAGGCGCTTTCTCCTACTTCGATCCGATCCTGATCATCGCGACCGCCATGATCTTCATGCGTGTCCTGGCCGATGGAGGCGCACTCGGTGCGATCGGGGCGGCGGTTGAGCGGCGCTTCGGATCGCGGCCGGCCCTCCTCCTTCCCGTCGTCATGCTGATCATCATGTTTCCAGGGATGATTACAGGTTCCTCGACGGCGTCGGTCATCACCACCGGCTCCGTGGCCGCTTCGATGATCGGCTCGCTGGGCCTTTCCCGGGAGAGAGTCGCCGCGCTCATTGCCATGGGGGGAGTGCTGGGCATGGTGGCGCCGCCGGTGAACATCCCCGCGATGATCATCGGCGGTGGAATCGACCTGCCATACACGGGATTTGCATTGCCGCTCGCGGCGGCCTCGTTTCCATTGGCGGGTATCGTCGCCTATCTTCTGGCCTGGCCGGCATTGCGCAACAAGGATCGAAGAAACGCACCCGGATATCGGCCTCCTGTCCAGGGAAGCGGTTCCTCCATATCCGGATCCCGCGCGCTCGTGGCGCCTCTGGTCGCCGCCCTGTTCATGCTGGCGCCGCGCCTGATGCCCGAACACATCGCCGATCCCGGTCTGCCCTTGGTTTTCGTATGCGCAGGAGTTGCCGGAATCCTCACTCTGCCTGGATTTGCCGTGCTGCCCTCCCTTTTGCGGGCGACCGAAGAATGCTTGCCCGTCCTCGGAATCCTGTGCGGCGTGGGATCGTTCATCCAGGTGATGACACTGACGGGCGCCCGAGGCTGGCTCGTTTCCCTCATGACAGGTGCGCCTTCCTGGGCCCTGCTGCTCGCGGCAGGTGCCAGCCTTCCACTCTTCGGAGCGGTTTCCGCGTTCGGCTCGGCTTCCGTCCTGGGGGTCCCTTTCCTGCTCGCATTTCTGGGCCGGAATGAAATCGTGACGACTGCCGCCTTGTCCCTGCTCACCGCCCTGGGGGACCTGATGCTCCCCGCAGCGTTGGCCGCTACCCTTGCAGCCCAGGTCGCGGGCGCCCCCGATCGCCTGAGAGTTCTTCGCCTGTGCATTGTTCCTGCGCTGCTCACCATCGCGGCCGCGATCGCGATGCTGTTTTTCGCCCCTGAGCTGGGGCGATGGCTCGGCACATGACAGTAAGGGAGGAACCATGTTGATCGCCTATCAGGGAATCAGTCTCCTCGTCGCTTTTCTTGTCGGCATGGTTACGCTGCGCGCCAATCGTTTGGGACTCCAGATCACTGGCGGTGTCGTGCTGATACTACTCATCCTGAGGATATTGCTCATAAAATAGGCAAAGCGGTGGTAACGTATCCCGAGACACGGATCATCGAACTGAGCCACGGTGCTGACAGTGGGAAAACAACCCGGAACGACTGAGCAGATTCAATGGTTTCAACTTAAAGTTATACATGAATAAACATATGAAAATTATCATATTTACAGGATATTTTTTTGTTTTTTGTTTCGGAGTTGTAGCCTGGACTGCGGGGCAGGGGGCTGGTAATGACATCCGGCCCGGTTCCGGAGTGACGGTGCAAAAGCTTCTGTCGGATTACTTGCCGTCACTGGCGGAAACGCCCGGAGACACCCCGGTGTATTTCATGAACGGCAAGGACCCCGGTGCGACGGTTTTGGTGGCCGGGGGCACGCATGGCAACGAGATTGCAGGCATCCTGGCTGCGGCGGTCCTTGTGGAGCATGCGAGGGTTCAGAAGGGGCGGGTGATCGTGATTCCGCATGCAAACAACTCGGCGATCGGGTATGTCGACGCGAAGAGGCCCGGGCCGGCGATGATTGTGTTTGATTCTCCGGGCGGCAAGCGGCGTTTCCGGGTAGGCTCGAGGCTCACGCGTCCGGAAGACCAGGGGGAGGGTGACCCGGCGAAGTATCGCCACCCCGATTCCGCGGAGGAGTTGGACGGGGTTGAGGCACGGAATCTCGACCGTGCCTATCCTGGCAGGTCCGACGGGAATCTGACACAGCGGGTTGCGCATGCGATCATGCTGCTGCTCCGGAGAGAGGCGGTAGACGTTGCCTTTGATCTGCACGAGTCCGGGCCGGATTCAAGGCTGGCCTGGATGGTAGTGGCCAATCCGAAGAATATCGATGTTGCGGCGGGCGCAATCCTGACTCTTGACGCGGCGGGGATTCCCATGAAGCTCGAGCCTTCCTCGGATTCGTTTCGCGGCCTGTCGCATCGTGAGTGGGGGGATGCGACCCGGGCGCAGGCGTATCTTTTCGAGACTCCGAATCCGGCCATGGGGGAGAGGCGCGGGGCGGTGGATGTGGTGAACGATCCGGAGCTGCCCCTGGCGAGGCGCGTCGGGGTTCAGCTGGCCACGCTGGTCGCGATCCTGGATGCGTATAATGAATCGGCGCCTGCGGATCTATCGGTGAAACTGTTGGATGTCCCCGGATTGCAGCAGGTGATGGCATCCGGCGTCGGTGCGTTTCTGAAATAGCCCGGATCACCTGCAGTGATCCGATCGAGTCGGGAGGTTTTGCATCTTGAGCCGTTCCTCCGCTCCGGAGATTATCGGGCTTGGGGAAGCGCTGCTTGTGACATGCCGTCTCGTTCGTGATTTGCGATCGGGCGGCGTATCGCTGTCGGAGCCTTCCGAAAATGCCGTCCTGTGTGCAGATTTCGTGGTCGCGCTTCCGGGCTGGGTGGCTCGCTTTGGTCCTCTATCGGATGGGAAGCAGTTCTGGTTGTACTGCGAGCCGGGAGGGAATCCTGATCCTGCTCCGGCAGGCCAGGTGCTGTTCAGGCTGCCGCCGGGACGCTACATGATCGACACGTTCGATCTGGGTTCCGGGGACTGCGTCTCCCGGGAATCTGCGGTGGCCTCGCCTCTTGTGGCGGGCCTCACATTCACCGGCCATCCAGTCCTTCTCTGGCTCCGGCCCTGCTAAGGG
>JAFNAG010000372.1 GCA_017860135.1 Acidobacteriota bacterium | reverse complement strand
TCACCGTGCCGCGCCCGGAAGGCCTGCTCTTCTTTGTTTTCGTCGCACCCGATGGCGACTTCCAGAGTTACAACCACACCTTCCGGGTCATGCTTGATTCGGTCCGATTCCGCCGATAAATGCCGGGCATCGCGCCGGGCGAGGACGATTCCTCGCCCGGATGCTTGGGCGTTCAGGGCGTTTGAAGGAGGAGAATATGTTTCATACAAATCGATACCCTCTGTTTGTTCTGTTGAGCTTTCTCATGGTGACGTTGTCGGCCGGAATCATGCACGCCAAGTCGGCCCCTTTGCCCCTCGAATATGTCAGGGGAGTGCAGCAGACGCTCCACGACATTGGCTATTGGCCGGGGGCAATCGATGGCGTTCTGGGGTCTCAAACCCAGTCGGCGATTCGCCAGTATCAGAGGGATGAAAATCTGCCCGTCACTGGCCGGCTGGACGCTGCAACCGCGCGAAGAGTCGAGGAAGCCCGCCGCATGCGTGACTCAGACATGGCGAAGTTCCGGGGCATGGACGCCAACAACGATGGCGCCATCACTCGCCGGGAATACAGCGGGAACGATCGTGCTTTCGCCAACCACGACTGGAATGGCGACGGGGTGCTTTCCGGCGAAGAAGTCAAACCGGGGGTCCACAAGCCTGCCCGTGGCGCCAAAGGAGAGTCAGCAGGCGGGGGGTCCAAGAACGACGGCAAAGAACGGGGCGCGGCAGCAAAGAAGCCGCCCAAGAAATGAGGGAAGGGAGGCCGGTCGCGTCGGGCAAGGAACTCGGCAATGGGGCCAAAAAGGCTGAAAGCACCGAGAGCGACCGCGATAACCGCAGATGAAGGTAACAATATCGGGACGACTCCGTGCTCTGTTTGCGCGGCCATGGGAAGTGCGCCAAAGCAGGAGAGCCAATACTAAGGGAGAAGACAATGAACCACAGACGATTCGCATACTCTGGTCTCGCTATGGCGCTGGTACTCGGGGGGGCCATGATGACGTCCGCTTGTTCTGGCACTAGCCTGGATGCCAAAACCATTGAGGAAAAATACGGTGTGAGCGGCGCGACTACTGAAAATATTTTAATGGCCGACGGAGAAGTGATGTCCGCCACTATCGTGCCGGTGACGCTGCCGGATGGTCAGAGGGCACAGCTGGTCATTCCCAAGAAAACCGACAGTTATCCTGTCTATCTGAGGGATGAGGCCGGCATGCATCCGGTCGTGCTCCAAGACCGCGCTGTGAATCGGGAGCAATTCGTTCGCTCCAATCCGATCATCGTGGAGAAAAGAGCAGAGCCTCAATACGCCAAGAAGCGTTCCTGGGAAAAAGAAGCATTGATCATTGGCGGGAGCGCCGCAGCTGGAGCTGGCATTGGGGCGGTGGCGGGCGGGAAGAAGGGCGCTGCTATCGGGGCGGCCTCCGGAGGCATTGCGGGACTGATTTATGATCTCGCCACCCGCAACAAATAAGATCCGGCGTAGCGCGTGAGCGGAGACCACCAAACCGGCGGCAGGGGGGTACGAACCGACGAGCTTCGCCCAATTGGGCTTTCCTGCAGCCTTCCAGGAGCCTGGGCCTGCTGCTTCGGGTCCTCCTGATCCTACCACTTTCGGGTCGGCTTGAGAGCCCATGAGCCAGGGGGCTCTCTCGTCCTCGGTATCGGGATCCATCGTCTCGGCATCCGTCGCGTTTCTCCTCTCGTCGACTCGGCCGCGACGGCGCCAGGCGCGGGGACTTCGATGGCGCAATCACGAAAATGGCAACGATGAGATCCGGGCTGTCGGACGCCACACCATAGCCATGGGAGACGGCATGGCCCGGCTTTTCCCCTGCGTGGGGAATCGATCTGTCCGGTCACGCCGCCTGACCGTCGTGCCGCGTGGGGGGCTTTATCGGCAATTTTACTCTCACTGTAGTGCCGTCGGAGTTGGAGCAGATTTTCATGAGGCCGCCCAGCAGCCGAACTCGCTCCCGGATCCCGGCGATTCCGATACCGGACAACGCCCTACCACTGTTCAGCTGCTTTAGCATCTCCGTGGATATGCCGCAGCCGTGGTCAGCGACCTCGAGGAGGATTTCACCGTCCTTCCGGCGGAAAAGGATTTCGGCAGTCGCGCTGCCTGAGTGGCTTTCAATATTGGAGAGGGCTTCCTGTGCGATCCGAAACAAGGTTGTTTCCAAATCGACGGGGAGCCTGCTCAGCCGGCTGGGGAAACTGAGACTGACTTGTGGACCGAGCCTTCGGTTAAAGCCATTGACATAGGATCGGAGGGCAGAGCCCAACCCTTGCTCTGCCAGCAGGGGTGGTTGGATCAGGTAGACAAGATGGCTGAGATCCTCGCAGCATTCGCCTACCAGGTCCAGACATTCCGTGAGGATCCGTCGGGCGGCCGGCGGCAGTTTAGATGACCTCTGGCCGACGAGGTCCAGCTTGAATTCCAGGGCGGCGAGACGTTGCAAGGCGCCGTCATGGAGTCCGCGCGCGATGCGGCGCCGCTCTTCATCATGGAGTTGCAGCAGGCGGTTGGAAAGGGCGTGAAGGACCTCTTCGTTCCGTTTCTGGTCGGTAAGATCCGCAACGATGACGCAAAAGCAATCGATTCCGTCGAGCACCAGGCGATTGACAGACAGGGACACCGGGACCAGCGCACCGCCGGGCGCTTTCAACCGCACTTCGCACTTTGCGCGGGCCCCTGATTCGTCAGTGAGGAGCGCGGAAAATATATCAGTATCCTCGGGAACAATGAAATCATGGAAACTGGAGCCGATCACCCGCTCGTGCGGAATCGCAAGAATGGAGGCTAATTTCTCGTTGGAGAAGAGGATCAGACCGTCTGGCGCAACGGTGAGAGCGCCTTCCGCCATGTTCTGGACCATAATCCGGTATGCTTCATCGGCTCCTTTTAGCGTATATACACGATCGCCCTCAGGACCTGAGGCCACAATCGCGTCGACCTCGCCGCTTCGCAGAGCGCGCAGGGTTTCCTCGGCCGCGTCGAGGCACTCCTGGAGCTTTCGTGGCATATTCTCCTCTCCTGCCGTTTTGCGGCTGGAGCTAAGCGTTCTTGGGGACAATATCCAGCCCGAAAAGTAAGCGATCCCTATTCGACAGATCGCCGATCAGTTTGCGTAACGGGAGCGGCAGCTTTTTTATCAGCGTTGGCGTGACGACAATCTGCTCCGGCTTGACCTGTTCGGGATGTTGGTAGATATCGATTACCTTGAGTTCGTAACGGCCATGCAACCTCTCTTCGCAAAGGGCCCGGATATTCCGTATCGCACGAAGCGATCCCGGAGTGCTGCCGGTCACGAACAACGACAAAACGTAGCGTTCCGCGACAGGCTGCCGGGAAAGAGCTGCCTCGAACGCTTCCACTTCGTCATGAGTTCTTCCGCTTTTGCGTTTCACGATATTCCTCAGGCGCGTGGGCGCAGGTCGAGGCCAACCAGCACACGTTCGGTATTCGACAAATCCCCGATGATTTTCCGGACCGGCTCCGGGAGCTTCCGCACGAGAGTCGGAAGCGCAAAAATCTGGTCTCCCTTGGCCAGTTCCGGATTCTTCATTAAGTCAACGACTTCAATTTGATATCGACCGCCAAGATGTTCTTCGCAGATCCGCTTCAGATTGGCGAACGCCTGAAACGATTTTGCAGTCTGTCCCGCGACATAAAGCCTCAACTCCCATGTTGCCTTCTCAGATTTTTTCTGTTTCCGAACTGCACGTGTTGCCAGTTTTTTCATCTCCGGTCCTCGCTCGCTCTTGCGCTTCTTGCATTCCCGGCCCGAGTACCTTCCTTTACTGCCCGGCTCTTCGCCATTTTGTCCTGGTCCTGCTCCCGCTTTTTCAACTTGATTTGCCCTTGTGCGATGAGCCGCCGCGATTGTTCCGCTTCGGTCTCCAGTTCCAGTCGCAGGACGGCCATCTGGGCTTCGACCGCCTTCCGCTTGCGATCGAGTGCACACTGCCTGGTTTCGATTTCCTGTTCAGCAAGCAGCGCTTGCGAGGCGTCTTTGGCCTCCTGGGCGACGCGAGCCGAGCCGGTGAGCAGACCAGTCTCACCGAGGTATACATTCCGAAGCTCAACGCCATGATCGGTCAAAAGGAATTCGCGGATTTGGTTCGAGTGAGCCGCTCCCCTGGACTTGAGAATGTAGAGGCCCCGGTTCCGCTCACCGCCGCTCTCGATGTCGCGCAACAGCAACCACGTGTCCACCAGCGAGGAGATGTTGACTTCGGTTTGCTCCTGCGCTGCCGCTCCGCCGGTCAATGTCGTCATCAAAGCCGTGATTTGCTTTTCCTTCAAGAAATCGATGAGACGCAGCAGCATGCTTCGGGTCTCGGCCTGGGTGCCGGAGTCTATCAGTCCGGTCACCGGGTCCACCACAACGATGCTTGGATCGAAGTCCCTGATGATCTTGTGCATTTTGACAAGATGCATTTCGAGACCGAACGTCGTCGGCCGCGCGGCGTGAATCAGCAGCAGGCCTTTGTCGACCCAGCGGCCCAGGTTGATACCGATCGACCGCATGTTGCGTGTCAACTGGTCGGCGGACTCTTCAAAAGAAAACATGATACATCGCTCGCCGCGGGCGCACGCGCCATCGGCAAAATGAGCGGCCACACTGGTTTTCCCGGTACCGGCCGTGCCGGAGATCAGGATGCTGCTTCCCCGGAAGTAGCCTCTGCCGCCGAGCATGCAGTCGAGCGCGGGAATGCCCGTCGAGATCCGCTCGTCGGAGACAGCATGCTTCAGGTCAATAGAGGTTACCGGCAGAACCGAGATACCGTCGCGGTCGATGAGGAATGGGTACTCGTTCGTACCGTGCGTCGAGCCCCGGTATTTGACAACGCGAAGACGCCGGGTGAAAACGGTTTCCGTCACCCGGTGATCGAGCAGGATGACGCAATCGGAAATGTACTCTTCCAGGCCATGGCGCGTGAGCCTGCCCTCGCCGCGCTCGCCGGTGACCAC
>JAFNAG010000371.1 GCA_017860135.1 Acidobacteriota bacterium | reverse complement strand
GCCATCGCCTGCTTCAGGATGTGCGGGTATATCTGGGTGTTCCACTGCCGGGAAGGTTCCAGCAGGGAACCGATCCGCGAGAACGACCCGTTGGATCGGCAGAGCCTATATACAGGGACGAAGTTCATGCCCGTATCTAAAGCAAAGGAAATGCCAAGGGGGTGCTGTGGCATATCCTTTCGATTTCAATGGGTTGGCTACGAATATTTCCGGTTGTCGAATCCGACGGCAATTTTTCCCTTATTTACGGCCGTCTTAGCCAGTAAAACGGAAAAGATTTTCACATCTGAGGAGAGGATTCGAGATGAAACAGCCGAATCCCCCGAGGGGGACGCGACACCTATCCTTCGGATTTACTCTGTTTTTCATGGAGCCGGCGGTCGGGATGGAACCGATCATGATTTACGTAAGGATAAACACACCATCTCAAATTCTCAAAGAGCCCATGAGATTCCCGTGCCTTGGAAACGCCCGCTCCGGAGCCGGTACCACCCTCCCTCACCTCGTGATATCCGTGCCGTCGCCGCCGAATCGGCGTAGCGCGCTAGCAAGCCCCTCGGGCGTCCCGATATCGATCCACTCGCCGTCTCGGAAGACCTCCCCCTCGACCCGCATTCCGGCGTCGATTGCGGCCCTGACAATGTCGGTTGTGGACGGCTCGGGGGGCGCGTGGGGGCCGGGTCCAATTCGCGCAACGATGTCACCGAGAAGGCTTGTGACGGCCGGGGACCAGACAGCCATCGTCCACGTCCAGGATGCGCCGGAGGACGACCAGCCCTCCTCCGCGCGCAGGACCCGCCCGTCGTCGCCCAGTTCGACCACTCCCGCCTTGCGTGGAAAGCTAACAGGGAAGACTCCCAGGACCGCATCAGCGTTCCCAGCGCTGCGCCGGGCCAGCAGCCGGGCGAAAGCGTCCGCGGGGCGAAAGACGATGTCGGGGAAGCCCATGGCGACCACCGCCTCCCGAACGAAGGAACGGGCCCAGTCGAGCGTGTGCAGGACCGTCGGCGGATCCTCGGCTATGAGGTAGGACAGGCGCATACCGAACGACGATCCGTCCCCCAGGCACTCCGGGATGTCGCGCTTCCCCGGGCGGATCACGACGCAGGCCTGGTCGATCCCGGCCGTCCGGAAGGCGTCGAGCAGGAAGCGGCAGACCGGGCGGGAGCGCGAGGTCCCGTCCGCGGCGATCTCGGATCCCAACGGCTGGAGCTCCTTGCTAAACGGCTGTGGGCCGAGGCGACGCGCCCATCCAGCCGCCGGCACCAGGCCGATCACTTCCCGCTCAGGCATTCGCGGGGTTCTTTCCGAGGCGGAGGACCGCGCCCTCGCGCGGCAACTCGATGGTGATCCCCTCCCGCCGCATCCCCCGGACCAACCCCTCCAGCTCTGGCCCGTTCCGCTTCGGGTGATGGTGGACCGGGAAGAGGCGTTCAACGCCCGCCGACGCTGCCAATGCCGCCACCGGCCCGGCCGCGGAGTGCCCGGACCTCTCCGGCGGCTCCCGCGCCGCCTCCTCGTCGGTCAGCCAGACCTCGTGGAGGAGGACCTCCGCCCCCTCGAGAAAATCCCTCTCCCCAGGGTCGATCGCCGCATCGACGCAGTAGGCGAGCCGGTCGCCGAGCCGGATCCCCACTGATCCCCCCGGGTGGGCCTGCCGGCGCATCCGGACGGGCATCCGGTCCAGGTCCCACTCCTTTCTGGAGACGGCAACGACCTCGACGGAGCGCGAGTCGAGGAGCCGCTTGGGGAACCATGGCGGGCCGAGAACCGCCAGGGCCTCTTCGGGGGAAACGTCGGAAAGCGGCGGGGCCGGGCCGTAAATTCGCACCGGTCCCGGAAAGACGCCGCCGAGGTATGAGAGTCCGATCAGGTGATCGAGGTGGTAGTGGGACAGCATGACGTCGAGCCGAGCGACCGACCGCAACATCTCCCGGATCCGGGGCTCGATCAGCCGCCCAACCCCGGTGCCGGCGTCCAGCAGCAGTGCCATTTCGCCGTCCAGGACTAAAATGGACATGGTCTGGCGCCCGAAGGAAGGGAAATAGCCGTTCGTGCCCAGCGGAATCAGTCGCATCTCTCTGCCTGACCGTCGCCGGCCAACCTCCCGTTCGTCCCCGGGGAAATGGGAAGGGTATCGGATTCAATATAAAGCTGACTATAGACTTGACGAAAAATCAACTGGTCACTGGATCGGGTCGAAATTGAAAGAATGACCTGCTCCCTCTATGCAATCCCGAGGTGGTCAAGGATCTGGGCGTGGCCTTCCGTTCGTCACCATGCGCCCGTAGCGGAGCGTGAGTGCCGCAGGGTTTTCGCGGCGGTGACCATGTTGGTCAGAGCCGCATCAACCTCCGGCCATTGACGGGTCTTCAGGCCGCAATCCGGATTCACCCAGAGCTTGTCCGGATCCACCACGGCGCACGCCTTCTCCAGAAGCCTCACCATCTCGGACACCTTTGGGACCCGAGGAGAGTGGACGTCGTATACGCCAGGCCCGATCTCATTCGGGTAGCGGAGCGTGCCGAAGCCTTCCAGCAGTTCCATGTCGGACCGCGATGTCTCGATGCTGATCACGTCCGCGTCCAAATCGACGATTGCCGGGAATATATCGTTGAACTCCGCGTAGCACATGTGGGTATGGATCTGGGTGCCGTCCTTCACGCCGGCGGCCGACAACCTGAATGCACGACTCGCCCAGGGCAGGTAAGCTCCCCATTCCGAACGTCTGAGCGGAAGCCCTTCCCGGAACGCAGGCTCGTCGATCTGGATTACCCGGGCGCCCGTGGATTCCAGATCCAAAACCTCGTCCCGAATCGCCACCGCGATTTGCATCGCGGTTTCCGATCTCGGCTGATCATCGCGTACGAAAGACCATTGCAGGATTGTAATCGGACCCGTCACGATTCCTTTCATCGGCTTGTCCGTCAACCCTTGGGCGTATCGCATCCATTCAAGTGTCATTGGGCCAGGGCGCCACACATCGCCGAAGAGTACGGGAGGCTTGACGCATCGGCTTCCGTAGCTTTGCACCCAGCCGTTTCGGGTAAACGCGAAACCGGCCAACTGCTCGCCGAAATACTCCACCATATCGTTCCGTTCAGGCTCGCCATGGACCAGGACATCCAGCCCCAGATCCTCCTGGCGTTCCACAACGAGCCGGATCTCAGCCTTCATGCGGTCTCGGTACTCCGTTTCCGACAAGCGACCCTGCTTGAATGCCGCCCGGAGGGAACGAATCGCACCGGTTTGAGGGAAAGATCCGATTGTGGTGGTTGGAAATAAGGGTAACTTCAGGGCCTCGTGCTGGATCGTTCTCCGGACCGCGAAGGTCGAACGACGGCGGTCCGCGTCCGCTGGCAGGCAGGCCAGCCGCTTGTGGACTTCCGGGTTTCGGACGCGCGGCGAAATCTTGCGGTCCTTCCGGGAACGCCGATATGCCCGCAATTCGGTCATGACGCTTTCCCGGCCCTGCTCGAGCGCTTTGCTGAGGATGGTGAGTTCCCTCAGTTTCTGCACCGCGAAGGCGAGCCATCCCTTCACCTCGGGATCCAGGTCCGTTTCCCTTTCAAGGTCAACCGGAACGTGCAGCAACGGGCAGCTCGGGGCAAGCCACAGACGATCGCCGACTTGAAGATGTGCGGCCTCCAGAAGTTCAAGAGAAGCATCCAGATCGTTCCGCCAGACGTTGCGCCCATCGACCACCCCTGCGGACAGAACCTTGTCCCTTGGAAAATCGGCGAGGAACGATGGCAATTGCTCCGGCGCCCGCTGGAGGTCCAAGTGCAGACCCGCGACGGGCAAAGCTTTCAATTCTGCGGCGAGAGGAGCGACGGAACCGAAAAACGTGGCGAGGAGGAGCTTCGGGCCGGCCTCCGCGAGTTCCGAATACGCCCTGCGCAGGCCGTTCAGCCATTCCGTGGGCAGATCTTGCACAAGGGCCGGTTCGTCCATCTGGACCCATTCGGCACCTTGTGCCCCAAGGCGCCTCAACACCTCCACGTAGATGGGGAGCAGTGCCGGGAGCAGATCGAGACGGTTGAAATCGGCCCGTTTCCCCTTACCGAGCCACAGAAAGGTCAACGGTCCGATCAGTACGGGTTTCGGAACGGCGCCTGCCTGCCGTGCCTCGGTCAATTCGTCGAACAATCCTTCCACGCCGATCGAAAAGGAGGTGCCGGCGTCGAACTCCGGCACCAAGTAGTGATAATTGGTGTCGAACCATTTCGTCATCTCCATCGCCCCTTGAGCCTCGTTTCCGCGGGCGAGCTGGAAATACTGGTCCAGCGTTATCTTTCCGCCGAAGCCAAAACGCCGCGGCGCGCAACCCAATAACGAGGACATGTTCAACATCCGGTCGTACCAAGCGAAATCGCCCACGGGAACCATCTGCACGCCTCGGTCCTGTTGAAGGCGCCAGTGCCGGGCCCGGAGTTCGCGGCCGGTCTGCTCCAATTTCACGAGCGTCGATTCGCCTTTCCAGAAAGCCTCGACGGCGTATTTCAGTTCCCGGTTCACGCCGATGCACGGAAATCCGAGATTGTGTATTAGAGGCGCCATTATCTTTCCCATTGTGTAATGAAGATGATTCCTTGCTAAAAAATCAGTATATCAGCAATATCGAAAGACTTACGGTGGATCGCAGGATCTGGTCCTCGCAAGGCACCACTTGCGAACGGATGAGGAAATAATCTCCGAGGCCGGTAAATTCTGGTAAATTCAATTGTTTCAGTAGCTTGCGAGGTCTAATAAAGGCTAAAATGGGTCAAACTGGACCGGCAAACGCGCCGCTGGCCCGCCAGACGCTCAAAACGACTACGGAAGAAAAAAGACGTTCGGTCCCCACTATGGGGATTCCAGAGAGGATTTCGTGGAGCCGGCGGTCGGGATTGAACCGACGACCTGCTGATTACGAAACGCGGCTCCAACCCGCGCCCCGTAAAGGTTTCAAGGTCTTACGATGGA
>JAFNAG010000709.1 GCA_017860135.1 Acidobacteriota bacterium | reverse complement strand
GGAGAAAGGACTCCATGGAAATGGCCGAGAGATTCTGGGAGCAGCGCATGGGGTTGAGCTTGCGGTTGCTATTGACGTCGGGCATCCCTGTGAGTCCCAGCATGCGCGGCACGTCCGGGCCGTGCAGGTCCACGTCCATGATCCCTACCTTGAACCCCTTGACCGCCAGGGCAATGGCGAGATTGACCGACGTGCTGGTCTTGCCCACCCCGCCCTTGCCGCTCATCACGACGAACTTGTTCTTGATTTTCCTAAGCGAGCTCGCTACCGAGGCGTCCTGCTCATCCTTGATCTGCTTGGCGCTTTTGGGCACCTTGTCGAGAATCTCCGCCATCTGATGGAACTCCTTTTCACGCAAACGATGATTTTCCCAATCAAATAACGATCAAACTGTAACCCGGCAGACTTGCTTGTCAAGGGAAGGCCGATTCAGCTTCAGATTTTCCGCGGGACACGGCTGTTCCGGATCACCTTCCCGGCCGCGATGCCGTCACCATCCAGATCTTGAATTGAGGAATGATTTTTGGGTGGGAGCGGCTTCCCATCCGCGATTGACGCATTCAATCCGTTCGCTATGTGTAGTGACAACCGGATTGGCGAGCGGCTTTTGACAGAAGCTTGTCCAAGTCTTCGTCCAATCGTATGGTCAGCGTCGTCGTTTTTATATGTGATAACGTGTTACAAAACAGACAACCTAAATTATGAAATGGGTTTATTGCGAAGGAGTGTTGTTTTCAAAATGATTGTTTCGCGCCCGGGGAATCGCCGCTGCTGCGATCATCTCACCTTGCGGTTGGTGGAGATCCTGGCCGCCTGCTGCGTCACGCTGTAGCTCTCACCTGCAATCTGCAGCATGGCGGATCTATCGGTCGTGCCGGTGTTCTCCGCGACGGTGTAATAGACCGTGCCGTTTCCGGCGCCGTTGGCACTGCCAGAGGAGATGCTGACCCACGATGCATTGCTTGCAGCCGTCCAGGAGCAGCCGGTTCCGCAGGAAACGCTCACTGCGGCGCTGCCGCCGGCGGCCTTGAAGGTCTTGCCCGTTGCGGAAAGGGAGTAGGCGCAGGGCGGCGGCTCCGGCAGCGGGCCGTCGCCCGGGGAGCCCTCGTACACGATGGCGGAATAGCCGAACTTACTGTTGCCGCCCACCTCGCTGTAGGCGATCCGGAAGAAGCCGGCGTCGCCCCACCCTGTACCCCAGCTGTTCTTGACAATGAAACACTGGTTCACGTCGTCGTAGCCGACGACCAGAACGGCGTGGGCGCCGACATACGATCCGGTGGCGTAGCTGTAGACCCCGGAGCGGTAGGAGTAGAAGTCGTTGTAGACGTACATGCTCGCGACCACCGGGCCGTAGTAGTACAAGCCCTTCTTGATGTCCTCGGCGGTGATCGTGGTGCTGCTGGCGCGGTGCAGGCCCACAATGCTGTAGGTCAGGCTCCGGTAGTCGGCGCAGGCGCTTGTGCAGGGGCTGTTGGAAGCCGTGTACGGGAAGCAGCTCTCCACGGGCAGGCCCACGTCCCGAACATAGTTCGAGGCGCTGGCCGAAGAGCCACCTGAGCACGAGCCGGACCCGCTGCAGGAGACGAGCACCTGCTCGGAGAGGTCCACATCCACTCCACAAGGATCCCTTCAGCGGACATCATCACTTGGGACTCCAGGCCCCCGGTCACGGCGAACGCCCAGCAGCTGCCGCAGCTCCCCTGGTTCTTCACGCGCGACACGTAGGAAACCCCCAGGAAGCTGCGCCAGTCCAGCGTAGCGGGCGCCGCTGCTTCGATGGCGCCGAGCGGGGGCTCCGGTGCGCTCAGGCCGGCCGCGATGTCCTGGTCCATGTCCAGGCCGGCGCGCATCTTCTTCTCGGCCAGGCTCAGGCCCGAAACCGAGGTCTCGTCGGCGACCCACTTGCCGCCCTTGGCCTTGATCGCGGCCCTGATTTCGTCAAGCTCTTTCGGGGCTGAATAGGCAGGTCCGGACGCGAACAAAAGCGCGGCGGCCGCCAGCACGAAAACAAGGCTTGCGTAAAATTTCCAGGTCCGGTTGCAACGCATGTTTTTTCCTCCTTATGCGGGCATCAATATATTTCGACCTTCAGCACAAAGGTTTCCAGGGCGCTCGCTTTGCCTTCCCAGGGGCGGTAGTGGAACAACCACAGCTGCGCGCTTCCGGCCTTCTTGGCCAGCAAACTCCATCGCGCGGTGACCGGCGCGCCGACGATGTCTTGCGGTCCGGGCCGGCCGGTCGTGCCCGCTTCCAGAACCTCAAAATGCTCGCGGTCAAGTTCCTGAATCTCCCAGGTATACCCGGCGGAGCCGGCCTGCGGCAGCTCGATCTGCAGCCTGCCTCCGGCGGCTATCCTGATTTCACGGCCATTGTCGGCCTGGGTCGCGATCACCATCTCGGCCCCGAATGCATGCGAAGCCCCCAGCACGAACCACAGGCCTAAAAGCATAGCGGACGTCTTCCGGGCCTCAAAAACAAAGGGTTGGGAAAATTTTTTGGTTGAAATTCCGCCGTTCACGGGATCTTCCTCGGCTGCAGAACCGCTCCTCGGCTTGGCGGACAAGGCGAGCCGGTGCACGGAGCAGTCTCAGCAAGAGGCGTTCCAAGGCCTCAGGAACTTCAGGTCGTTGAGGTCTTCAGGAAGAGGGAATGCTTGCGAGGACGGGAACGAAAGGGATGGCGGCGGGCGCGGATTCCTGTGGTTTCATTCCAGCCGCAGGCGCTGATCGGTATCAGCGATAAGTCTATCCATGTCAGGGAGTTGCCGGAGACGGTCCTCACAGCTGAAGCGGCCTTCCCTCGAGCAACGGCCACCCCCTGCCCGGTCAGGGGCAGCCTCCTGCCGACTGCCTTTTTCCGGAGGAAGCGGCCCCCTTTTCTCGCAAGAGGGAGCAGAAAAGCCTCTCAGTTTAACGCGATTTCGATCTTAGGGATGTAATTCGGATTTCGGGGATG
>JAFNAG010000370.1 GCA_017860135.1 Acidobacteriota bacterium | reverse complement strand
TTAGGCGATCCGGTCAACCTGACCGACCCGACCGGCCTGAATCCGCTGGCACTTGCACTTGGAGCGTCTGGCTACCTGGGACAGCGCGCGGCCGGCTGGCTGCCTGACTATCTGGCGCGAAGCCCCTGGGCGGCCGGTTTCGCCGACGGCCTGAGCCATATCCCGTTTACCGATACAAGCCTGGCCGGACTCATGCGTGATGCTGCCGGTGTAGATGACATCACCGATTATTGCTCGCACAGGTATCGCGCGGGATACAGCATGGGCCAGTCAACCGGACTGGTGATCGCCGGGATCGGCATGATCCGGGCGGCGATTGAAATGGGAGCTCTTCCCGCGGAAGCCATCTTTGGTCATTACGGCTGGGGCATGGCAAGCGCCGGCGATGTGGCCCGAGCCCTGGGGGCAATAAAGAACGCAGCTACCATCGGCAGCCGGTTCGGCCGGGAAGCCGGATCGAGGATCGGGGAAGCTATCGTACGCTGATGCGCCTTTAAATAAAACCCCCGGCTTGCAAACTTGGACTCCGATGAAGAGTTACGCATCGGGTTCGGCGGGCTGGATCCGCCCTCCAAGGCGAGGCCTCAGCTCGATCGGTCGCCTCATCTTTCCTATCCGAGCAGACGGCGGAAGTCTCTCACGAGTGGATACCCGAGCACCTCCCTCAGCGGGCGGTTGGCTCGGTGGTTGGGGTGGTCGTTGCCACACGAATGTGCCACACGCCTGGAAAAACGGAAACCTGATTGATCCGATCTATTGAATAAGCAAAAGGACGCATAGCGAGTTGGCTGGGAGACAGGGATTCGAACCCCGATTAAGTGGTCCAGAGCCACCCGTCCTACCGTTGAACGATCTCCCAACAGCCCAGTATGCTAAAGAAACGGCTGCGGAATTGCAAGCCCCTGTGTGCCTTTTGGGCCGCTCATCGTCCCGGTTGCGGTGCCTGGTGCGCTTTCTGGATTCTGGCCCACGCGTCCTTGAGCGTCACTGTACGGTTGAACACCGGCGCGGCCGGGGTGGAGTCCGGATCCATGCAGAAATAGCCGAGCCGCTCGAACTGGAACAGGTCGCCCAGCTTTGCAGCGGCGAGCGACGGCTCGCAGCGGCACCCCGGGAGCACTACAAGTGAGTCGGGATTGATGTGCGCCTTCCAGTTCTTTCCCTCCGGCTGGGCGCCAGGATCCTCCACCGAAAACAGCCGTTCGTAAAGCCGCGCTTCGATCCCGACGGCGTGCGGCGCGGAAACCCAGTGGACCGTAGCTTTCGCCTTCGGAACGTCTGCAGCCTGCGGATTGAGGGAATCCGGATGATAGGAGCAGTGGACCTCCGTGACCTCACCCCGTTCGTTCTTCACCAGGCCCGTGCAGGTGATCAGGTAGGAATAGCGCAGCCGCACGGTGCGCCCTGGCGCCAGCCGGTGGTATTTGGGCGGCGGCTGCTCGCTGAAATCTTCGTGTTCGATATACAGTTCGCGGGAAAACGGGATCTTTCGGGTGCCGGCCGTCGGATCCTCCGGATTGTTGACCGCCTCGAGTTCCTCCACGCCCGGCTCGGAGTAATTGTCGATTACCAGCCGCAGCGGGCGCAGCACGCACATCACGCGGCGGGCGCGGCGGTTCAGGTCCTCGCGGATTGCGTGTTCGAGGAGGGCGACGTCGATGACATTCTCCTTTTTGGCCACGCCGATGCGGTCGCAGAAGGAGCGGATGGATTCCGGGGTGTAGCCGCGCCGCCGCAAGCCGCAAATGGTCGGCATGCGCGGGTCATCCCAGCCGCGGACGATCCCGTCGGCCACCAGTTCGAGCAGTTTGCGCTTGCTCATCACGGTGTAGTTCAGGTTCAGGCGTGCAAACTCGATCTGCCGCGGATGGCACGGGACGTCCAGATTATCGAGGAACCAATCGTAGAGAGGGCGGTGGTCCTCAAACTCCAACGTGCAGATGGAGTGGGTGATCCCCTCGATGGCGTCCGAGAGGCCGTGGGTGAAATCGTACATCGGGTAGATGCACCATGTGTCGCCCGTGCGGTGGTGGGATGCGTGGCGGATGCGGTAGATGGTCGGATCGCGCATGTTGAGGTTCGGGGACTGCATGTCGATTCTGGCGCGCAACACATGGGCGCCGTCCGGGAATTCGCCTTCCCGCATGCGCTGGAAAAGGTCGAGGTTTTTCTCAACCGATCTGCCCCTGTAAGGGCTGTCCTTGCCGGGTTCGGTGAGAGTGCCGCGATATGCGCGGATTTCCTCTGCGCTCAGGCTGTCGACGTAGGCCTTGCCTGCGCGGATCAGCTCGATCGCATACTGATAGAGTCTCTCGAAGTAATCGGAGGCGAAGAAGCGCCGGTCTCCCCAATCGAAACCGAGCCAGTGAACATCCTCCTGGATCGATTCGACGTACTCCACCTCCTCCTTCGTCGGGTTGGTGTCGTCATAGCGAAGGTTGCAGGTGCCGCCGTACTCCGCGGCGATTCCGAAATTGAGGCAGATGGATTTGGCGTGGCCGATGTGCAGGTAGCCGTTGGGCTCGGGCGGAAACCGCGTCGCCACCCGGCCGTCGTTCTTGTTTGCCTTCAAGTCCTCTCCGATGATGGTCCGGATGAAGTCCAGCGACTTCTCGGCAGGCCTGACGTTGTTGTCCGCTTCGCTTGATCCCATAGTCCCCTTCGACCGGGTTGATGAAAAAATACATAATAACATATCAAGCGAACGGCTCACGTCCGGGCAGGAAAGGCCCCAACTGAAGATGTCGTTCACACTTGGTCCTGATTCCGTGAGCGCGGGCTTCAGCCCGCGCGCTTTAGAACGGATAAACGTCTGTGGGGTGGAAAGGCAAGGCGTTTTAAAGCGCACGGGCTGAAGTCCGAGCTCGCTTGGCTGATGCCCGTGCTCATTTTTTTCGCACTGTGCCACGTCAGGTATTCTGAAATTACGCTTGCGCTGAACCGGTGGGGAAGATAGAAATAGCGCACAAGTTTCAGGATGTATACCTATCGAGCTTGCGACGGAGGGCCGGCATGACGCTTTGTATCAGGACTCGGGCAATCGGCTTCATTGTTTTCGGTACTCAACTCTGCTGGGGGCGGCTCCCGGGGCAGGGGCAAACGACGCAGACGCAGGGACGAGGCGCCGGTGCTGCGCGGCAGGCGCAGCCTCGTGCCCGAAGCGTCACGCTGGGAGACCTCACGAATTTCGAGGTGAAAGACAGCGTTTTTCACATCTCCGCCGGCCCGGACCAAATCCGGATCCTCTATTACCGGGACGACATCTTCCGTATCTGGCTCGGTCCCGACGGAAAATTCAGCGAAGCGCAGGTGCCTGAGGATGCCCAGATGGTGATTCACCAGGGAGCGCCGATAGCAGTGTCCTGGCGCGATGCGGGCGACTATTACCGGCTCGAGAGCAAGGAGTGCGTCCTGCGGGTGTACAAGAGGCCGCTTCGATTTGCGTTGTTCGACAAAGACAATGCCGCTGTGGTCTGGCAGGAAACCCGTTCGCTTACCTACGGCCCTTCGACCGTGCAGACAGTGCGGCGCGGAGAGGCGGAGAACTTTTACGGCGGCGGCATGCAGAACGGCTACTTCTCCCACCGGGATACTTCGGTAAACATCCGGCTGAACACGAGGGGATGGGGAGACGGCACCAGCCCGAATCCGGCTCCGTTTTACATGAGCACCGCGGGGTATGGCGCGTTCCGCAATACCATGGCGCCCGGCAGGTACGATTTCCTCTCCCCGCTCAGCCTCTCCCACGACGAGTCGCGGTTTGACTGCTACTACTTCTATGGCCCGTCGCTCAAGAAGATTCTCGAGGGGTACACCCTTATCACGGGCCGTCCGTTCTTCCCGCCACGATGGGGACTCGAGTTCGGCGATGCCGATTGCTACAACAAAAAGGGCAAGACCAGCGATGTGATCCAGAAGGTCGCGGATGTCTACCGGGCAAACGACATGCCGGGAGGCTGGATCCTGCCCAATGACGGTTACGGCTGCGGTTATGTCGAACTGGAGACCACGATTCAGGAACTCCACAAGCGTGGCTTCTACACCGGGCTGTGGACCGAAAAAGGCCTGGAGCGCATCGCCCAGGAGGTCGGCGTCTTCGGCACACGCGTGATGAAGCTCGACGTTGCCTGGGTCGGGCGCGGTTACCAGTTCGCGCTCAATGCCAACCGCGACGCCTATGAGGGCATCGAAAAAAACAGCGACGCCCGCGGCTTCGTGTGGACAACCTGCGTGTGGGCGGGCGCCCAGCGCTATTCAACAGTTTTCTCGGGCGACCAGTCGGGCAACTGGGAATATATCCGCTTCCACATCCCCACCCTGATCGGAGCGGGCCTGTCCGGGTTCAATGCCGCCAGCGGAGATGTCGACGGCATCTTCGGCGGCAGCGCGCAGACCCAGGTCCGTGACCTGCAATGGAAGGCTTTCACCCCGGTGTGGATGATCATCAGCGGCTGGTCCAAGCAGACGAATCTCATGAAGCAGCCCTGGATTTTCGGAGAGCCTTATACCACGTACAACCGCAAGTACCTGAAGCTGAAAATGCGGCTCACGCCTTACATTTACACTCATATGCGGGATGCTTACGACACGGGGGTGCCGGCCGTGCGCGCGATGGTCCTCGAGTTCCCCGACGATCCCGTGACCTGGTCGAAGAGAACGCAGTACCAGTTCATGACCGGCGAATCGCTGCTGGTGGCGCCCGTCTACCAGGACGCAAACATCCGGGATGACATTTATCTGCCCGCCGGCAAGTGGATCGATTACTGGGACGGTACCGAATTCCATGGCCCGGCCGTTTTGAACGGCTATGCAGCCCCGCTCGACAGACTGCCGGTTTTTGTGAAGGCCGGGGCAATCGTTCCCATGTATCCGGAAATGCTCCACGACCGTGACAAACCCAAAGATCCGGTGACGCTCGATATCTATCCCTTCGGGAAGTCGAACTTCCACATGTATGAAGACGACGGGACCACACAGCAGTACCGGACCGGCGCGTTCGCACGGACTATGATCGAGGTGGACGCCCCGAAATCTCTGGATGTTGCCGGCACGCAGATCGTCATTCGAGTGGGCGCTGCCAAAGGCAGATACCGGGACATGCCTGCAAGCCGCTCCTACATCGCAGATGTCCATGTGCCTTCCAGGCCGTCCCTGGTCAGACTTGAAGAGCGGGCTCTGCCCGGATTCGAGAAAAGGGCGGAGTATGACGCTGCAGCTGAAGGCTGGTTTTTTGATGCCCGGGACCGCCGCGGAGTCCTGCACGTGAAAACGAAAGCCCAGCCGCTCACAGCCGCATTTACGGTGAGAGTTACCATGTAATTCCAGGATCGAGGTCAAGAGTAGCTCACAATCTCACAGCTTTTTATACCTGTACTACTCACCTGAAGATCCTTTCGAAAAGGAAAGGATTTTTCAGCACCATGGAAAAACGGGGGCGGTATCGGCATGGGGATCGCAATCGCAGTCACAATCGCTAGCGAAAATTGTGCATATTCGGACGCCACTGTATTGATGCCGGCAGCGCGATGATGCCGACGTCGATTCCGATAGCGATACCGTTGCCGATACCGATTGTGCAATGTCTTTGCCCGCCGCGCAGGGCATGCCAAAGCCACGCTTTCCGGGAGTAGTCAAATACCTTGTTGCGCCAGTAGGCCGCGCTGTACTACTAACATAAAAGTCCTTGCCAAAAAGGAAAGGATTCTTCAGCACCATGGAAAAACGGGGTCGGCATCGGCATCGGGGTCGCAATCGCAGTCGCAATCGCTAT
>JAFNAG010000369.1 GCA_017860135.1 Acidobacteriota bacterium | reverse complement strand
GGCGCGCCTCATTCTGAGGGATGGCGCAGACGCGAAGCGCACAAAGGTGGCGGGGAGGCCCTCCTCTCTTTGACCGCTCCCGAGATCTTGTGGTAACTTGGAGGCACGAAACCGGAGCCAATGACCATAGGTAAACGATCTTAATTTGGCGGAGTCCGCGTCTACCTTTCTCATCAAAAGCCACTTTTGGCTTGTTCCCGTCTATGTCCTTTTCAGCCTGAACGTGGTTCAGCCTGCCCACGTTGGCGAGGATGGGACGACGGGACCTGCCGAAACCGTGCACCAGCACGTGCCTGCCAGGTCCCCACAGTCTTGGAGAGAGAACTGGAGACCCGATCTTCAAGAGACCAGTTTCCCTTCCATACTTCTCCTGCTTCAGCAACCCCCCGTTCCTGTCCTATTGGACCAAAGTCCACTTGCCTCCGCCCTCCCATCGTGGGTATCATCCCTCTTAAACTCAGCGCTATTCGCGTGGATTCCATGGCTTGATGACTCGGGAAGAAGTCGCCAAGGTGGACGGCACAAGCTCTCCTGCCACAGGCGGGAGGGGAAGACTCCTCTCGCTGCGCGAAAGACGGAGATCCAGAAGCGCGTCTCCGGCAATGACCACGACACCCTCGTGAGCGCCCAGAGCCGCGCACTGTAGGCGCTGAGCGGGGGAATTGCCGGGTAAATTCCCAGACTGGCGAGCGGTGGCACTAATCCGAAAAGGAGGGACTGTATGACCGGGCAAGGCTGGCATAAGCTGCTAACGGATGTCCCGAGGTATGGAGAGGCGAACCCTTGCCGGATCCTGGCCTACTCCGAGATGATGCCTGCGCCGCTGATCGGGTGGCTACCGTATGGATCGGACCACCCGGCCCCCAGCAGCCCGGAGAATCCTCATGCCTGGCTGGTGAGTGAGCGGGAACAGGTCTTTGAACTGGGTCCGGGTTTGCAGCATATCGCTAGGCAGCTTCTGAGCGCACTGCAACTTCTTGACCGTGAGCAGCCGGCCCAAGGCATTAACCGCGAAATACTCCATGAGAACATCTACTGGCCGGAGGAACTGGCCGGGCTGCCGGGCGCTATCCCGCACGAACGTTACGTGACGCTCATGCCGCTCGCTTTTTCGAAAACACAGGACGACAAGGGGCGCGTGCGCTGGACCTTCTTTGGGGGCAGCGAGCACGGCCCGGACCGGGCCTTCTGGAAGAGCTTTTATAGTGCTCCGGGCCAGGAAAGGCCGCCTGAACATGCCGTCGACTTCGTTCGCCGACTGTTGCGGGATGCTTACGGGGAGAAGCCCGAGCGGCTGATCGATCTTCGCCAAGTCGGTTTCCGTATCCTGCCCGGCTCGGGGGAATCAGCATGCGAGCTCTGGCGGCAGGATCCCCTGCCAAGCTGGACCGCCCCTTTTCTCTTCCGGGAGGGGGAACCCGTAAAAGGGGTCAAATATCTTCTCACCTTCCGGCCATTCGGGTCTTTACCGAAAGCCGTGCGCAAGGCGTATCTGGAAGGGCGGCTTCATCTTCTGCCCTTTCCGGGCAGCCTGATCTTCTGGGCCGCCCCCCGGTTTCTGAAGCTGCAGGCCGAATTCCCACAGGCCATGCAGATCCCCTTGCTCAACGTGTGTGACCGTCGCGAACAGCCACGGGGGCTGCGCATCCTGCAGTCGGGCTGGCTGCACGAACCTCGTGCGGGCAGGCCGGATGGGGAAGTGGTGCGGGACAAGCTTCGCAACACGTACCGGCGCACCCATCGCTGGGAGCGGATGGAACGCTTTGAAGACGACCTGGCCGTGGCTGGCGATGAAATCCGCCTGGCGCACGTGCTGTTCAGCTCCGACCCGGATGTTGTCGGGCTTTACGGCAAGCCGATGGCACGGAACTCACAGATCTGGACCGAGGGATATGAGATGCTCCTTGACGGGCCTCGCGCCGGCCGGGACGAATTGATAAGCGCTGCCCGGGCGCTGCGTGAAGGCGGCCGGTTCGGCTACCGTTTCTATTATCCGCCAATGCGGGTCGGGAAACACGAAGTTTTCTGGCATCTGCCCATGGTGGCCTTTCTTGACCATCAGACGGGCAAATCCAGGGTGGTGGATGACGCACCGCTGGGTTACATGACAGCTCATAATGCCCATTCGACAGACCCGGGGCCGCCCGTCGAGTTGTGGTCTGAACTTCAGAGGCGGCCCGAGTATATGGCGACCACTCGCGGTTACAAAAAAGGGTACGGGCATCGCGACCACCAAATCGCGCTGAATGCGCACAAGCTCATGGAGGTCTGGGATTTTCTGGGGAAGCGGACCCTGCCTTGGGAGGCCGCCCGGCATATTGTGGTTATCCCGAAGGACCAGACCCTTGAGCAGTGGCTGAATCAGGTCGCCAATTGGAACAGCCCGACGTCTTACGGATTCCTGCTGTATCACACTCTGCGCCAGATCATTGCGCCGCAGAGCGACCTGGCCCTGGATCCGCTGCCGGAGCCTATCACATATCGTTACACGGCCAACCGTGCTTTTGAAGTCGCCTATTGGAAGACCATCGCCAAACTGGCAACTGGACGCTTCATCAACAAGGACAACGCGGATTGCGTGCGTGACTCCTCTACGCAGAAGTTGCTTAAACACAATAAGCGGGACCTGGAGGCCCTGGGGGACTGGCTGCTTGCACACTATCGAAAACTCATCGCCAGGGACGGGATGAGGGGCAAGGCCTTTGCGGGTGAGCTTCCCTTCCAGTGGCAGACTGATTTCGACTATCCTTGGATGGACGGCTGGCTGGCCAATCAACAGGGGACGCTGAGGGAGCGCAACCTGCTGGTGATGATACCGGGCAAGGACCGCAGACGGGCGGTAATCATGGCCGATCACTATGACACGGCCTATATGGAAGATCTCTACTATAAAGAAAAGGGCGGGAAGCTTGCACGTGTGGCCGCGGCCGGCGCCGATGACAATCACTCCGCAACGGCTGCGCTCATGCTGGCGGCACCCGTGTTCCTGAAGCTCAGCCGCGCCGGCAGGCTCGACTGCGATGTCTGGCTCATTCACCTCACGGGCGAGGAGTTCCCGTCAGACTGCATGGGCGCTCGGCATCTTGCCCAGTCGATCGTCGAGGGAACGCTCAAACCGAACCGGCCCGGTCAAACGGCGCTGGACCTCTCCGGGGTGAAGATCGACGGCGTTTACGTGCTCGACATGATCGCCCACAACCGTGACCGCGATCGCGACGTGTTCCAGATCTCGCCGGGCCTCACCAAACAGTCTTTCTGGCTGGCCTACCAGGCGCACCTGGCCAACATGATCTGGAACGCCCACGCCGTGAAGTGGAATCGCAAGCCGGCGCGACGCCATCGCACAGCAGGCCGACGGAGCAACGACGGCGTCACGATACCGGAAATCGCACGTCATCCCCAACTCCGCGGCGAGGTTCGCATACCGCGTGACATGCGCAGCTCGCTTTTCAACACCGACGGCCAGATTTTCTCCGATGTGGGGATTCCCGTGGTGCTCTTCATGGAGAATTACGACATCAATCGCGTCGGCTACCATGACACCCAAGACAACATGTCTAATATCGATCTCGACTACGGGGCCGCCGTGGCGGCCATTGCGATCGAGTCCGTCGCAAGGGCGGCAACGATACCGACGCCGTCTTCGTGACGGGGCGTCATCTTGCTCTTGCGTCGAGAGGCCGCCGAGGCGGGGCGACTCCTCGCGGTGACCGCTCGAGCCATTGCTGGGGCGCTTAGACGGGCAGGGAGCGAGAAGGTTTATCAACGTCCCGCTTGTCAATGCAAGCAACCCGTTGTGCCAGCCTGCAGGGCTCTATCGCCCCTGGACCAGGGCGACCGACCAGAGCACTGCCCGTTGAGTGATGGTTGCAATCCATGACTTCAGGGGGGAGGAATGTATGGCAGCTAAATCTGCAGCGAAGAAAACATCACAACTCATCAGCCTTGCTGACGAGGACGCGGTCAAAGAGATTCTCGTCAGCACGATACTTAACCTCTGGAAGGTGGTGAATGACCTTACAGGGCTACGTCCATCGAAGAAGGGAAGATATCGGGTCACGATCTTCGGCTCAGCGCGGGTTCCGAAAGACTCGTGGGTTTTCGGCGAGGTCAAACGCCTTGCGCGGACGCTGTCTGAGATGGGATGCGACATTGTGACCGGCGGTGGGCCGGGGCTGATGCGGGCGGCCAATGAGGGCGCTGCCGAGGCCGGCGAGGGCGGCCGCAGCCGCTCATACGGTGTCCGGGTTGACTTGCCGTTCGAGCAGGAGGTGAACCCATTCGTTGAACAGGCGTTCGAACACCGGACGTTTTTCACCCGGCTGCATCAGTTTGTGCTCATGTCTGATGCATTCGTCGTTGTCCCCGGCGGCATTGGCACCGCTCTGGAGACGCTCATGGTCTGGCAGCTTTTGCAGGTCCGGCATCTTGAGGACAGGACGCCGCTCATTCTCATCGGGAAAATGTATTCCTATCTTGTGGACTGGGCACGCGAGCATATGCTGAATCCGGAATTCCCGCTGGCCAACCCTGAAGACATGAAGATACCGCTGTGTGTAGACAACGCGGATGAGGCGATTACCGTCATACGCAAACACCATTCTGCATGGCGGAAAGAGCAGCGGCGCGGGAAGGCCGGGGTTCAGGCCGGTCGGGCTTCCCGTCCTGGAACTCGAGCCGGCAGACAGACGACACGGAAGCAAGGGCTTTAACCCGCCTCGCCGCGGCCCTCTGCCCTGAATCCCGGCGTACGCTGACTCTTTTAAGCTGCCACATGGTGTGACAAAGGGGGCGATTGACGGACATGGATCCTTCATCCTTGGAGAGAGAACTGGAGACCAGATTTTCAAGACACCATTCTTCTATCCCGCAATCCTCCTGCATCGGCAGCCCCCTGTCGTGTCCTATTGGACCAAGGTCTAATTGATTCCACCCTGTATTTCTGTTATTAGCCTTCTTAACCTGGGGTGAAGGGCGCGCAGCAGTGG
>JAFNAG010000708.1 GCA_017860135.1 Acidobacteriota bacterium | reverse complement strand
GCCGTCGCCGGGCAGTGAAACCCACTTCTCCTGGCGCTGGACTTCAGGTTCATCTTCGAAATTCCCCTTTTCTTCCACCCACTTCCACCGGGGTGTGCCTTCCGTCCCGAAATTCATCAGCGTGGCCTTCTTGCCCATGAAACGGATGTGGCTCGGCGCGTCATTTCCGAAGCTGGTTGAGTAGCTGACCAGGAAACCCTTCGGGTATTCGAGCAGCGTCTCGAAGGTGTCCGGGTTCTCGCGCCCGTCGTGCCAGGCAAAGACGCCGCCGTGCGCGACGACGGAACGCGGCGCGTGATCGTCCATGAACCAGTGCACGAGGTCGATTCCATGGCTCATCCACTGGTCAGGAATGCCGCTGGAGAATTCCCGGTAGAGGCGGTATTCGAAATAGAGCTGCGGATCAAACGGCCGGTACGGCTTGGTCATCAGCCACTCGCCCCAGTCGATGTCTTCCTCCCGGATCTGCTTCACCTCCGGACGGCCCCGCCACCGCGGCCCGCGGTAGTTCCACACCACTTCCACCTTGCTGACGTCGCCGCATGCCCCGGTGCGGAACAGTCTCTGGGCCGCGACCTGGTAAGGTTCGCTCCGGCGCTGCGTGCCGATCTGGACGATCAGGTTGCGCGACAGCACGGCATCGCGCGCGGCCTTCGCCTCTTGGAGAACATTACCCATCGGCTTCTCGCAGTAAGCATGCTTCCCGGCCTCGGCAACGCGCTTGAGCATCGGTGAATGCTGGTGCTCAGGCGTTGAGATGAAAATGCCATCCAGATCCTTCAGTTCCAGCAGCTCGTCCAGGCGCTTTGCGGAGCGGGGCGGGCGTCCATAGTACTTCGTGCCTGCGGCAACGGCACGTTCGCGGTTCACCTTCCACAAGTCGCAAACCGCGGTCACTTCCGCGTTCATTTTGCCGCTGAGCTGCGCCGTGATCCACTCCAGGCCCCGGCCGCGGTTGCCGACCCCGACGTGGCCCAGCATGATGCGATTGTTCGCTCCGGAGACGCGATCATAAGAAAGCGCCGTCATCGGCACGGCAGCGCCGGCAACCGCTGCAGCGGTTCGGTCCAGGAATGTTCTTCGGGAGATTCGTTTTCCGGTCATTGTCTGCTCCTCTGTCTGACGCGAAGATACTGCGAATGGGCAACCAGCAACAGCAATTGTTGACGGTAAGAGCTTTTGGAAAGCAATGCCCCTGTCCTCCGTTCTTGACGTACAATAGACGCCGTTCATCCTTTTCAGACCGGTTCCAGTAAAGCAGATTGCGAGACACAGAGTCTTTCTTTGCTGCCTTTCACACACTGAAGACTTTCAGGGCGGAGGTTCATATGAGAAGAATCGGAATTGCATCGATTCCTGCAGTGTTGCTTCTTGCCGGTGTGGCCCTTGGCCAGGTCAGCACGGCGCGTATCAAAGCTGGATCACCGTCACCAACCGTGGCACGGAACTCTGGAACGGAGAAATGAAGTTTCGCAGCGGTGCCGGCCTGCCATGGAATCCCTTGGTAAACGGCACTTCTGTGGCAGAAGGCACGCTCCCCATTGCGGTCAACCCTGGTGCGACCATGACCTTCAAAATCACATTGCCGGGCTCGACGGAAGCAGGGTATGCAATGCTGATGACCCCTGATGCCAACCTGACAAATTCACTTGAAGGCCATTTGACCTACTACGTCAGCGACGGTGATCTGGTAACCGACAGCGTGGGAGTGCCGCCGGCGAGACAGTTCCTGGCTTCTTCTCTGCCGTTTGAGGACTTCAACTCGATCTGCCTCGCATTTGCCAACACCGACCTGAAAGAGCGCAGCGCACACCTCAAGTTGCGGGTTCTGTCGGATACCAATGCGCAAATCGGGCAAACCAATGAGATTACTCTAGTCAACGGGGAGCATACGGCGCGATATTTGTGGCAGCTATTTCCAGGCACTACCCTGAGTCGCGGAAGGCTTGAGATTGAATCGGATGTTCCCATCAGCGGCATCGCGCTGACTCAGGCTCCGGGAAATCAGTTGTCTTCACTCCCGCTTGAATCAACGACCCGGACCTATTCGGTTGAGTTGAACAGCCTTGATGAGATTCGCCACATGACCCTGTGGACCGAAAGCCTGTTTGTGAAGGGATATCTGGAATTTAAGGATTACGGTGACCCCGAGTGGACCCGGTATGCCCTATTCGGGCAGATTGTCGATGGGAAGCTGCATTTACATGTTGACCATGACGACGTCTCCGGCCTGGATCGCCAATGGTTCTGGTACATCAAATCCGATGGAGCATTCACGCCAGGACAACAGGTGTGGACGGGGTCCAGCTATGCTGCGGCACCGTGGATAAACTATATCACCCCAAAAATAACCTTTACCGCGACGCTTGTTCCTTGATGACGATTGACCTGATTTCGTCTATCGGGGTGTTCAGGGGCGAAGGCACCGGTGTCCCTTCGAGGCAAAGGAAGAAGGAGAAGGCCAAATCCCATCGGTTGCAGGCCGGCGCCTCGGATGAAGCAGCTCGAGATCTGCTGCAGCAGTGTCATGCGCTGGCATTCCGGGGACTGGGCTGGTCCCCCGACGCTTTTCGGATTGCGAACGGCGTCGGCATTGAGCATCATTCTCTCCCGGAGAACGTGCTCGAACACCTCCGCCGGCCGGCCTGGCATGAGCCTTCACTCGGCGGTATCTCTGCGGATTTCTACCGGCGCACCGATCCGGGTTAGCCGAGCGGCTCGCGCGCCTGGTGCGGATTCATATCGCATGTCAGTTCGTCTTGAGGAGGGTCTGGTGAAGAAACTCCCGCTGGCCATAGCATACATGGTGTTCGCTGCCGTAACGATCGCTCCGTCGCATCGCCGTTTGCTCCACAGGATGGGCGCTGCCTGCGCTCTGATTGTCGCGTTTGCCATGATGCTGCTCGTGCCGCCGGTCATCAGGTCCCAGCCGGCACCCAGGCTCAAGAGCCATCTCAAGGTCCTTCCTCGCGTCACCATCACTGTCCTCGTGGACAACCTGGTAGCGGACGGTCGCGTACTGGGCGAATGGGGGCTCGCGATGCTCGTTGAGACAGGCCAACGACGCGTGCTCTTCGATACCGGAGGCGGACGGGTGCTGGCCGACAACGCCCGGGCG
>JAFNAG010000018.1 GCA_017860135.1 Acidobacteriota bacterium | reverse complement strand
GACAATCGATGCAGACTCCACATCGTACTCCCAGAACCCGACGAGGCGGCCGCGATCGAGTATTGCGTTGCTGGTGAGATCCATCAGCCCGCGGTCATGGAAGACATTCCGCCCCCTATCTTCAGGAGCAAACAGACTCCTGGCATCCCGGCGCAGATGAAAGATGCCGTCGAGACTGCTCACCAGAACATACTGGTGCTTCCTCGATGGCCGGAAGGCGGCGAACCGGCGCTGGTCCCCGGGAAACACGAGCCTGTCACTGCCAGCCTGCAACGGCTTGAGACTGAGGGAATCCACAACGGCTTCGGCGGCTTTCACCCCCAGGCCGGAAAACCACTGGAACTCGGCCACCGTCGCGGGATTGATCCAGGAGAAGAATCTCCGTGCCAACTGAGAGTACGCTTCCTCGCTGGAAAGTGTGCAACCGGCCAATGGATTCGGCCGCCAGAGAGCGTAGCGGTATCGCTGCTGGTCGAGGCGGCCGTTGGCCGGGATCCGCCGGATCTCGCCCTCCGCCTGGAGCCGGCCCAGCGCCAGCGGCAGCGTCGAGGTCAATCCTCTTCGCTTCCCCTCCTCTCCGAGGTTGCGCACTGCGCCTCCAGCGGCGGTGCGCAACTCCTCGGGACCTAGCGGCCCTTTCGCCAGTGCCTTGACAATCGAAGAGCCGAGCCTGTCGATCTCTTTCGATGTCACGCCGAGTTTTTCAGCTGTTCTTCCCTCGTCGGAAAAGCCGTGTCCCACCTTCAATGCCAGTGCAAAATCACAGGCCGGAACCACATAGGTGCATCCTCGGGCGCTCGGTAGTTCTTGAATTTCGAGCTTCAGGATCGCATCGTCCACCGCCTGTCGCCGGAGTCCGGCGCGGGCAAAAAAACCCAGATACGGACCGGAGCCTCCCACGGAACGAGCCCAGCCGGTCTTTTCCAACACCTGCGCTGCCGGTTCCCCGGCGAGCTTCCCGTCCAGTCCCTGGCGATGGGACCACCAAGCCCGAAGTTTGGCTTCATCCATAGGCCAGGTCTCTTTCCATGCAAGATGACGCGAAATCTATTGGCACACAACGGCTGCGGAAGAACGCATTCTCCAGAACATCCGATAGCAGCCGCGCTTCGGGAGTGGGTTGCAGGTTCCCCTTGAGAATCACTTCAGATACGGATCGATGGACGCTTTTAGAAGGGGAAAGGACAGGCCTCCTGTCACCCGTTGTTCCTTTCCGCCCATGGTGACAAAAAAAGTGGGAGTCGAGTTCACTTTCTTGCTGTTCCCCAAAGAGACGGAGCGATCGAGTGCCTGCTCGTGTGCCGGATTCTTCACCTCTTCCTTCAGCTTGGCCATGTCCTGATCCGACAGGATCCTGGATAGAACCGGCTCGATCTTACCGTTATAGGACCACTCTGCCTGGCAGGTATAGAGATACTCGACCACCTTGAGCCAGCGGTCGCGTCCCAGGGATTTGGAAGCCACCGCATAGCGCGCAGCTATACGGGAAACAGGATGTGAGGTGAGTGGAAAATCGCGGAAGACGAAGCAGACTTTGTTGTCCGCCGCATACTCGGAGAGGAGACGGGTGACCGTATCAAGATAAAAGATCCGGCACGAAGGGCATTCGAAATCCGAGAACAGTTCGATCCTGACGGGGGAATCCGGCCCACCCATCATGACATCGTCCTCCAGTTTCACTTGTGCGGCTTTTTCGGGGGCCTGTGCCACGATCCAAAGTGCAAGCATGATCCATCGCATTCCCGTTTGCCTCCATGGAGAAAACGTCTGTCGCATCCCTGATTCCTGTGCAACCCGCCCATGTTTCAGGTTTGCAGCCTGTCGATCCACAGGGCGAATTCCCTAAATTAATAGCACATCTTGCGCGCTCAGAGTACCCTGCGCGGGAGGAGCGCGCCAAGGTGCATCGTCAAATCGTAGACTGAAACGCCGGTTTCGGCGCTCAGGTCTTCCGGGCGGGAGCCTTCTTCGGCATCGAACAGGGTGGCAATATCACCGACCTGAACCCGCGGTTCCGGACCGATCTCGACAATCGTGTGGCTGGCGGAAACCGACGCGATCACCCGATAGGACGCATTCCTGATTCTGACGCGGCCTCCCTTGACTGCCGCGCGCGGATAGCCGTCCGCGTGTCCGACCGCGATGGTTGCGACCCAGACGTCCCTCGCGGCGATGTAAGCCCGCTCGTAGCCTGCACTCTCGCCCTGCGCCAGCTTCTTTGTGTAGATCACGCGCGCCTTGAGGGCAACCGCAGGGCGGAGGCTCATGATCGCTGCGCCGCGGAAAGCCGTGTCTGAATAGACCCCGAACAGGGCCATCCCCGGGCGCACCATGTCCAGGAACGACTCGGGACGCTGGAAGAGCGCAAAGCTGGAGGCTGCGTGCCGCCTGCCAACTTGGACTCCGGCCGAGGTGAGTTCGGAGCAGAGCGATTGAAACCTCCGGAGTTGCTCCGCGTCGAACTGCGGGTCTTCCGTGAAGGTCATCATGATCCCCTCGATCACAACCGTCTTGCGGGCAGCGAGATCACGGACCAGGGAAGCGGCCTGCCGGAACGGGACCCCGACCCGACCGATCCCGGTATCTACGCACACGTGAATGGGAACGGTGCCATGCAATCGCGCGGCGATTCGTTCCAGCGCCGTGCCGGCCGGAGTGTAGATCATAGGCCGGATCCCGCGCCCGGCGGCATCCTCCAGGTCCTTGCCGCCGAATGGTCCCATGCACAGCACCGGCTTGCGGATGCCGGCGTCGCACAGAGTGTGCGCTTCGTCGAGTTTGACCACCGCAAAACCGGCCACCTGAGGCATCGGTTCGAGGATGTGCGCAACCGTCGCCAGGCCGAGCCCGTAGCCGTTGTTTTTGATCACCGCCAGGATTGGCCTTCCCCCGGCCCTGCGGCCCACCTCCAGAACGTTGTGTCGCAGATGGGCCGGGTACACCTCAATCCAGGGGTCAAACTCGGAGTCATGGCGGGCCGCGGGGGTTTGAGGGGTCGAGCCGTGTGAAAACACCGGCGAGGCAATCATAGTCTTGACAAAGGATCTGCGGCACGTCTTCATATCGCCCCCTCTGGAGATCGAAGGTGCAAGTCCGGTTCCACGCCATCCGAATTCGATCGGAGAATCCGACGACAGTATAGGCGAGCACGGCAGGCAACTCCACCGATCTCTTCGGAATCGGTATCGCAATCGCGATCGGGATCGACGTCGGCATCATCGGGCTTCCGGTATCAATACAGAGGCGTCCGACTATGCACAATTCTCGATAGCGATTGTGATCCCGGCGCCGATACCGATCCTGCTTTTCCATGGTGCTGAAAAATCCTTTTCTTTTGGGCAAGGACTTTCATGTGAGCAGTACAGGGGGATCGCATATCTTTGAGTGGAGCAATGGAACAGCCGGATTCCGTGATATTTCTGCAAACTTTTCAGCCCGAGCAGTGATAATCTTCAAATCGCCTGAAAACGATTCCGACAATCGATCCGGGGACAGAAATTTCGGATCTCCCATACATGCAGGCTCGATCATGAAACTCAGCGATCAGGAAAAGGTCAGGATCAGAGAATTGGCTGCACGAGTGGAGGCACAGACCGGCGTCCAGGTGCTGGCCGTCGTGACGGGCAAGAGCGACATATACCCCGAGGTTCCCTGGAAGGCTTTCTCCCTGGGGGCTGCGATGGCTGCACTTGCGCTCGCCACCGGTTCTGCCTTTGAGCTCGGGCGGGTTTCCACCTCTCCCCTCGTTTGGGGAACCGCGGTGCTGGGAGCAGGCATGATCTCGGCCCTGGCCGGCATTTTCCTTCAACCCGTCGCCCGGTGCTTTCTGGGCAAAGAGCGGGCGGAGGAGGAAGCAAGACAGTACGCACAGTCGCTCTTCCTGGAGCGGATTCTCGGCCGGGAGCGGTCGCGGAAGGCAATCCTGCTGCTGGCGTCTCAGCTCGAGCGCCGCGCCGCCGTACTGGCCGACACGGGGATCACAGGACGCATTCCCGAAACCGAGTTCGAGAAGATCGCATCCGCGATGGACGCGGTGCTCGCCGGAGGCAGCGCTCCCGACGCGCTGGCCGGAGGGCTTCTCGATGTGGAGAAGCTGCTGCTCCGGCACGGATTTGCCAGGGCGAGTGCAGGAGATGACATTCCCGAGGAGTTTCTCGAGAGGGAGGGCCCGAACTCATGAACGCCGAAGCTATTCGTGCCCGCACACCGGCGGCGGTGCTGCTCGGCGGCTTCGCCGTCGTTTTGCTTGCCTTTGCCGCGGCCAGGGCACAGGTCGCGGAAGTCCCCTACCTGACCGGCAGGATTACGGACAACGCCGAGATCCTGTCGCCCCGGACCCGCGATCATGTCGCCATGCTGATCAAGGCTCACGAGGAGGCAAGCACCAACCAGCTCGCGGTACTGACCATGCCTTCGCTTCAGGGAGTGGGGCTCGAGAAATACGCGGCCCGCGTGTTTCAGACGTGGAAGCTTGGCGAAAAGGGGAAGGACAACGGAGTGCTGCTGCTCGTTTCCCCTGCGGACCGGCGCATCCGCATCGAAGTAGGTTCCGGATTAAGGGCAAAACTCTCCGATGCGTCGGCGGGCCGCATTATCCGTGACCTCATGGCTCCGCGCTTCGAGGAAGATGATTTTGACTCGGGGATTGCCGCAGGCGTGCACGCCATCATCAGCTCGCTGGAGGGGAATGAGCAACCCGAAAACATGCCCCCGGGAGGACTGCCGGCGGAAGATGAGCCGTTTTTCGAAGGTCCTGACCTCTCGATAACCGAGCGCATACTGATCGGCTCGTTCATATTCGGCATTATCGGACTGTTCACCGTCATCGGGGTATTGACGCCCGGTGTGGGCTGGTTTCTCTACCTCTTCCTGATCCCGTTCTGGGCCATGTTCCCCATTGTCGTCGTGGGCACACGAGGCGCATTGATTCTGCTCGTCACATATCTGATCGGTTTCCCGGCGGCGAAACTTGTGCTGGCGCAGGCCCAATGGTATCGTCGCGCAAAGGAGGACCTCAAGCGCAAGGGAGTGGCGCAAATCGGCGGTTTCACCGTCACGGGCGGCGGTGCGTCAAGCTCTTCCTGGAGTTCGAGGTAAGCCCGCTCAGCGGCGAGGTGACCTCGAGATTCCTGCAATATCGGCGCGACTGTTGATGAAGTCTTGGGAGCAGGAATGCTTCTATGCCGCCTGAGTGTTCGACGAGGATCGGTTTAGCTTTCTATTACGTTCTCACTCCTTTCTTTGGGAATTTTCGGGAGTAAACGATATCCTTCCGCGGAGGGCCGTCACCCGGGGCTTACAAGGGGGCTGGCTCTTGCTGTGTGGAGTTCGGACGCGCGGGACTGCACGTGCAGTCCGCCGAGGATCACGCGGGCGCCCCGGGCACGGTACCACGCTGCCAAATCATAGGCGCGTTGTGCGAATGTCAGGTGAACGGTCATGCCAACAACGTCCGGCACCGGATCCTGCGGCGGCGAACCCTGCAGCAGGTTTTCATCCCAGATTCGGACCCGCCAATTCGCAGGAGTCGCAGCGGCCACCGCAGACAGGCTCAAAGCCGGAGTAAGCATATGTTTTCCCAGACTGCCATACCGGCTCTTGGGATAAAACGGCAGGACCAGGAGCGCCGATTTCGCGGCTACGCACCGCTCATTGCGCGTGTCCGCCAGGACCTGACGACGCGACGCCCGGAGTTCGAATATTCCCATGAAGGACTTTATAGTATGAAGTAATGGAATTGGCAAGCGCTTATGGGGTGCGGGTACGATCTCGCAGGTCGTTCTGGAACTTCCGTTCGATTTGCGGCTCGATGATGACACGGCGGCCGTCATAGAGGGGACGGACGGTGCCTTTCTTGCGGATGTATTCGGCCACCACCTCCCTACGCAGCTTGCCGGTGTTCACACTTTCGATGCCTTTCAAGGCGAAGCCGAGAAAGTAGGAGTTCGTTGCCCCGGTATAAACGCGATCATCCTCCACCGGTTTTCCCCCGACCGTCACCTCGGCCAGCCGTCCGCGATCGATGCGATAGCGCAGGCCGGATACCGCCGGGCGGGTTTTCAACAGGACCTCCTTCAATTGGCGCCCCGTAATCTCGAATGTGACAACCGTGTTTTCGAACGGATCCATGTCGGCGAGATCCGCCTGCGTGATCTTCCCTTTGACCAGCGGAGCCCGCACACCCCCCGTGTTTTCGAGCTCGATTTCTGTGCCGTAGGTTTCCCGAACAGCGTCGGCGACCAGATTGTAGTGCGCCAGGTCGTCGCGCTGCGGCACGAAGTCATCGGCAGCCTGGCCCAGGATCACTCCGTAGCGGGAGGCAATGGGCTTCCAGTAGCGATCCACCACGGCCGCGACTGCAGGATCATCCGGAATGTCGGAGAGAACCGGAATCAGGCGCGCCTGGTATCGGGAGACACGCCAGCCGGCGCCCTCGTCCCTGGAGAATTGAAGGTCGAGGCGCCCGAGTTCCCCGCCCCACTGGTGCGCCTGCACCACGATGGTCCCGCGCGGCGCCTTCACATTCACGTCCTCCGAGAATGGAATCCTCTCCCCGAACGGCAGGCGGGAGTGCGAGTGCCCCCCTACAATGACGTCAATCCCGGGAATCGCTGAGGCGATCCGCCCGTCCATCTCCTCACCGGCGTGCGACAACGCAATAGCAGCTGCCCCGTCGCGTTTTCAGTCAGGTTCGCGCAAAGCAAGGGAAACCGGAACATTCCGATCAGGTTCTTGAGGCGGGGAAGCGGATTGTTCAGCTCATGGTTGCCGATCGTGCCGAACGCATAGCCTGCCGCATTCATCGCCTCGATGTCCGCTTCGCCGTGGTACTCGGTCGAAAACGGCGTACCGTCGGAAAAGTCTCCCGCGTCCACCAGCCAGACCGTTGTTCCCTTCCGCTCCAGCTCGGCACGCAGGCGCTTGTAGAGAGTCGCCCGCCGAGCGATGCCGCCGATATTGCTGCGCGCTCTGAGCGCGGCCAGCTCCGAGCCGGGGGACACTTTGGAGGGATAGCTGAACGGCAACAGATGGCTGTGCGTGTCGTTGGTGTGAAGTATGGTCAGCGAAACCTGCTGCGCGGCGGCGAGTGCAGGCAGCAGAACCATCCAGAATGCGCAGAGAAGCAACAGACGTAAACCCCTGTTCATATCCTGCTCCTGTGCCCGGCACCGTGTTTGAGCGTTCATTCCATTGCAGATCTTAACACCGCTCCTTCGCATGCCAAGTCCAAAAAATCGCACATAAACAATTTCCTATAAAGTAGGTTGCCCCGGCGGCCGATAGGTTTTATACGGGCAAGTCCCGATCGAATCACGCTCTCGGCCGGCTGCACTCTCCCCTGAAGGCGGACGGCCATCCCCCCTACCGTCACGCAGCAAATCCCCCCGCTGATTTGTAACCTTGAATTCGGAGGAATGCATGAATCTCAAAAAGCGAATCGCTTTTATTTCGGTCTCGTGTCTTCTCGCCACGGCGCTTGCGGCGGCGTCCGCGTCCGCTCAGAGTATTGTGGTGCCCAGGGTTTTGCAGGCGGTCGAGGGCGCCAGCAATATCTGCTTCCCTTTTGATCTGGGTGATTATTCCTACAACTCGCAGCGCTATCAGCAAGTGTATGCCGCATCGGAGTTTGCAGACGCCGGAGGACCCATCCGGATCACCGCAATCGCCTTCCGCCCCGATACCAACATGTGGGCCAGCGCGTTCGCCGGATTGTTGCCCGGAGTCCAGATCAACCTGTCCACAACCTCAGCCGGACCGGGCAAACTCAGCCCCGTTTTCGCGGAGAACGTGGGCGCCGACGACACGATTGTCTTCGCCGGTCCATTGGCTCTCTCCAGCAAATACACAGGACCGGACAACGGCCCCAAAGAATTCGACATCCGGATCGAGCTGGGGAGTCCCTTTGACTTTGATCCGAAGGCAGGGAATCTGCTGATGGATGTCCGCAACTTCGAGGGGGGAACGTTCCTTCCATTCGATGCCTATTGGGGTCCTGAGGATTTCACATCCTGTGTCTACACATACAATGTCGATGGAGTTCGAAATCCGGAGGGTGAATTCCCGGCGACAAACCGGTACGGGCTGGTCACTCAGTTCATCGTCGGAACCCGTTTGCGGGAAGAGCCCATCACCGTACCCGTGGACATCAAACCCGGCGGGTGCCCCAATCCCTGGAATACCAAGTCGGATGGCGTCATGCCGATAGCCATTCTGGGAACCGCGGGTTTCGATGTCACCACAGTGGATCCCGCGACGGTGCGGCTCGCGGGCGTGGCGCCCATGAGATCCGCTCTGGAAGATGTCGCCACGCCCTTCGAGCCGTTCACCGGCAAGACCGAGGCGCTTGCGTGTGTCTCGCTCGGGCCGGATGGATTTGTCGACCTGAGCCTGAAGTTTGATTCCAGGGAGATCCTGGCGGCGATCCAGGAATTTCTTGGCCGCGAGGTTGTTGACGTCTTCGGGCTTGACCGCACCGATGAACTCGATGCGCTTGGAGGTCATGACCATGCCCTGATGATCGCGTTCCCGGACCGGCAGCCGGTCGACCGCGAATTCCTGCTGGCGGATCCTGGTGCGCCCGTCCGGGGCGTAACGCACGAAAAGCAGCGGCGGATCGTCGTCGGCCAGAAAGCGGACGTTCGCGCCCCTGGGCGCCAGCCGGTACTCGCGATTCGTGACGAGCCCCCCTGGGACGATCTTCTTGATATGCGTGAAAAGATCCCATTCGAACACCAGCGTCAGGACTCTCTCGCGATCCAGGATGGAGCAGTGGATCAGCGATGTGTCGGCAAAAAGTTTTTCGGGCGGCGCAACCACGCGGCAGCGGCCGTCCTTCCAGACCAGCAGAAGCCTGTCGAGGGGGGAGCAGGAAAGCAGCGGCTCCCCGGTGATCCTGTGGCCGATATACCCCTTCCCGCGATCATAGGCGATGGCCAGCTCGTCGGCGGTGAGCTCACGTTCTGAAATCTCCCCGAACTGGGCAAGCTTGCTGCGCCGCGGGTAAGCGTCGCCATACTTGCGCAGCAGGCTGCGCAGGGTATGGATTGCGTATGGCACCAGCGCCGCAAGGTCCTTTCCGACCTCCTCGAGCTCGCCGGCTGTGCGCTCGATTTCCCTGCGGACCTTTTCGAGATCATAGACGGCAATCCGCCGGATCGGGATACCGACCAGCATTTCGGCATCCTCGCGGGTCACATCGCGATGCATGAGCCCGCGGAAGGGGCGCAGGCCATCGAGCACCGTCTCGAATATCGCTGCGGCCGAATCGCAGTTTTCGATCCGCTGGTAGATCCGGTTTTCGACGAACAGGCGCACAAGTGTCTGATGGTGCATTTCCTCCGTCAGGCGCTTCCGGCGCCGCTGCAGTTCGCGCCGCAACAGGTCGACCAGGCGCGCCGTGTTATGGCGCAGGATCGAGGAGACATCCATTTCGACCGGCCTGTCATCGCGGATCACCACGATGCGGCTGGCAATCTGAATCTGGCACTGGGTGAAGGCATAGAGAGCCTCCACGGCACGATCCGCGTCCTGGTCGGGGGGCAGTTTGATTTCGATCTCCGCGCTTTCAGCAGTAAAGTCGCTGATGCTCTTCACCTTGATCTTGCCCTTTCGAGCGGCTTCTTCGACCGACGCCATCAGGGAGTCGGTTGTGGCGCCGTGGGGAAGCTCCCGGATGACCAGCGTGCGATGGTCTTTTTTCTCGATGCGCGCGCGCACGATCACATGCCCGCGCCCGTCATCATAAGCCCGTGCGTCCATCAGGCCGCCGGTGGGGAAATCGGGCAGGACATGGAACTGCTTTTTCGAGAGTATGGCGATCTGAGCTTCGATCAGCTCCGCAAAATTGTGCGGCAGAATGCGGGTGGAAATGCCGACCGCGATGCCGTCGGCGCCGTGCATCAGCAACAGCGGAAGCCTGGCCGGGAGCCTGACGGGCTCCTTCTTGCGCCCGTCGTAAGTGGCAACGAATTCAGTCAAATCATCGTTGAACAGTTCCGTGCGCGCCAGTTCGGTCAGGCGGCATTCTATATAGCGCGCCGCTGCCGGCGGGTCCCCCGTGAGAATGTTGCCGAAATTGCCCTGGCGTTCGATCAGGTACTGGCGATTTGCGAGCGCCACCAGCGCCTCTCCGATCGAGGCATCGCCGTGCGGGTGGAATTGCATGCAGTAGCCGACGATGTTGGCGACTTTGATAAACTTGCCGTCATCGTTCTCGTGCAGGGAAAAAAGAATCCGGCGCTGCACCGGCTTGAGACCATCATCGAGGCTGGGGATGGCGCGGTCGCGGATTACGTAGGACGCATATTGGAGAAAATTCCCGTCCATCAGACGCTTGAGCGGCCCATCGCCGGTTCCCTGGAGTCCGCGTGCCGCGTTTTCTCCGGCCGGCTCGTCCGGTCCGGGGTCAGGCGCGGGAGCCGCCGGCGGCTCCCCGCCGAAGAGCGGCAGGCTCTTTTGTCTGTCCGTCATGATTCCGCCTCCGGCACCAGGTGATTCATGATGTATTGGCGCCGCTCGGGAGTGTTGCGCCCCATATAGAATCCCAGGATCGACGGCACGCGGTTGCGGCCGGCAGGGCGCACCGTAGTCAGGCGCATCTCCGGCCCGATGAAGCGCTTGAACTCGGAGGGGGAGATCTCCCCGAGGCCCTTGAAGCGCGTAACCTCGGCCCCGCGCAGTTCCCTCATCGCAGCATCACGTTCGGTTTCGGAATAGCAGTAGATCGTCTCATTGCGGTTGCGGACGCGGAAGATGGGTGTTTCGAGGATGTGGACGTGCCCCTCGTGGACGATGGGCTCGAAGAAACGCAGGAAGAAGGTGAGCAGGAGATTGCGGATATGCAGTCCGTCCACGTCGGCGTCGGTTGCGACGATCACCTTGTGGTAGCGCAGACGCTCGACCGAGTCCTCGATGTCCAGGCTCCGCATCAGGTTGTACAGCTCTTCGTTCCGGTACATCACGTCGCGCTGGAGGTCGCAGACGTTCAGCGGCTTGCCTCGCAGGGCGAAGATCGCCTGGGTGTTCACGTCGCGGCAACTTACGATCGATCCGGCGGCGGACTGCCCTTCCGTGATGAAGATCATGGATGAGACACCACGGCCGTTGCGCCGTTCGTAATGTACCTTGCAGTCCTTGAGCTGAGGCACACGGATTGAAGTCGCGCGGGACCGCTCCCGCGCCATTTTCTTGATCGACTGCAACTCCCGGCGCAGCTTGACCGTTTCCTCGATCTTGGCCAGCGCCTTCTCTGCCGATTTCGGATTCCGGTGCAGCAGATCGGTGACAACCTCGCGCACCTGCCCCACCAGTTCGCCGCGCAAATCCGTGTTGCCAAGCTTGTTCTTCGTCTGGGATTCGAAGACCGGCTCCTTGAGCCGGATCGCAATCGCCCCCGCCATGCCCTCCCGGATGTCATCCCCGTCGAACTTCCCCCTGGAGTAATCATTGAATCCCTTGACAAGCCCTTCCCGGAAAGCGCTCAGGTGCACGCCGCCGTCGCTCGTGAACTGGCCGTTGACAAATGACAGGAAGGTTTCGTCAAACCGCTGCGTGTGCGTGAAGGAGAGTTCCAGCGTTTTCGACCGGTAATGCAGCGGCGGATACAAGGCTTCGTCGCCGACCTCGTCGCGCAGCAGATCGAGGAGGCCGTTGCGCGACAAGAAGACCTGGCCCTGGTGTTCAATGCGCAAGCCGGCATTCAAAAACGAATAGAGGCGCAAACGGCGCACCACATGGTCCGCTGCGTAACAGGCGCCGGCGAAAATCTCCGGGTCGGGTTCGAAAACGATGAGAGTGCCGTCCGGCTCCCCGGAGGCCTTCCCCTTGCGTTCCTCCACGAGTCTGCCCCGCTCGAAGACTGCCCCGGCAAACTCGCCGTTCCGGTAACTCCGGACCGCGAAGTGGCGAGACAGCGCATTGACCGCCTTGGCGCCGATTCCATTCAACCCCACGCTGAATTGGAAAACCTCGTCGTTGTACTTGGCACCGGTATTGATGCGCGACACGCACTCGACCACCTTGCCCAAAGGTATGCCGCGGCCATAATCGCGCACCGTGACCCGGATCCCCTCGAGAGCCACGGAGATGTGGCTGCCGAATCCCATGATGAATTCGTCCACCGAGTTGTCCACTACTTCCTTGAGCAGAATGTAGATCCCGTCGTCGTAGTCGGAGCCGTCCCCGACGCGCCCGATGTACATGCCCGAACGCCTCCGGATGTGCTCGAGCGACGAGAGGGTCTTGATTTTATCTTCGTCGTAGTTGTGCGGGTTCGCAGTCATCATCAAGGGGTGGGATTCTAACAGCTTCCCTGATTCCGAGGAAGGGAGATTCCTGACACCGTCTGAATCACCGCATAGTGTGAAGGGGGAGGGGTCCGCTGCCGATATTAGGGGTGGCGAATCAGTGAGCCCGGGATGGACCGATGAAGAACCGCAGGAACTACTATCGCATTTTGCAGGTGCAGCCGGACGCCCCTGCCGAGGTCATCCGTGCCAGTTACCGCACGCTGATGCGTGAATTGAAACAGCATCCGGACCTTGGCGGATCCACACTGGAAGCTTCCATCCTGAATCAGGCCTACGAGGTGCTCGGCAACCCCGAACGCCGCGCTCAATACGATAGGGCATTGTTCGCGGAGTATACCAGGCGGCCCGAATCGCAGGACAAAAAGCCGCTTACCACGGTGTTTTGTCCCTTTTGCAGGAAACCGCTGGCGCGGGAACCCCAGGCCGGGGATCGCTGCCGGGCATGCGAGAGCGTGCTTCAGTCCAAGAAGCCTGCCGAGGTCAGGAGTGAATACCAGCGTTCGATCCCGCGGATGAAGCGGGAGGACAGCATATCGTATTTTTCCACCTGGCCCGGAAGAGCTCAAAAAGCCCGCATGGTGGACTTCTCACCCAGAGGGATGCGGTTTCTGTGCAGCGAAAGGCTCGTGCCCCGGACCACATTGAAAATCAGCAGCCCGTTCTTTGATGCTTCCGGTGCGGTCACAAATGTGCAGGAAAGGGCGGTGGAGGGGAAGAAACTCTATGCCGTGGGCGTAGTCTTTATCGCCATCAGCTTCCAACAACCTCGCGGCACTTTCCTTTCCACTTCGGCATGACGAAGGGATCAGGTCTGCAATATTGTAATTGTTTAGCCAGCCCAAAAAAACTGCCACGAATTCCACGAATTATCACGAAAGCCGCGTGGTATGGCTCGCATCACGGGAGATGATTCTTCGTCAGAATTCGTGGAATTCGTGGCTTTATTTGCAGACCCTTACCTGTTCCGAGCCAGCCAAACATGTGCGCAATATTCAGTTTTTGGAAGGAACGGGCTTGATAGGTGTGGATCAGGTTGAATAAGTGAACCTCACAGACCTGAGCACTTCTGTTATCGGACCAGGGGTTTGTACTTGAGGCGGTGCGGCTGGTCGGCGAGTGCGCCCAGGCGCCGCCTCCGGTCGGCTTCATAGTCCTGATAATTGCCTTCGAACCAGACTGCCTTGGAATCCCCTTCCAATGCCAGGATGTGGGTCGCGATGCGGTCCAGGAACCACCGGTCGTGGCTGATCACCACTGCACAGCCTGCAAAGGAGAGCAACGCATCTTCCAGTGAACGCAGTGTGTCGACATCGAGGTCATTGGTCGGCTCGTCGAGGAGGAGCAGGTTTCCGCCGCTTTTCAGCACCTTCGCCAGATGCACGCGGTTGCGCTCGCCACCCGACAGGTCTTTGACACGCTTCTGCTGATCCGACCCTTTGAAGTTAAAGGCCGCCGCATAGGACCGTGCGGGAATCTCCCGTTTGCCGAGTGTGACGACATCCCGCCCGTCGCTGATTTCCTCCCAAACCTGCCGATCCCCCTGGAGCGTATCCCGGCTCTGATCCACGTAAGCGATTTTGACCGTCTCCCCGATCCTGAGGGTGCCTCCGTCCGGCTCCTCCTCCCCTACGATCATGCGGAAAAGCGTCGTCTTGCCGGAGCCGTTCGCACCGATCACTCCAACGATGCCGCCGCGCGGCAGCTTGAAGGAGAGGTCCTCGATCAAGAGCCTCTCGCCGTATCCCTTCCGAAGGTTGCATGCCTCAACTACAAGATCCCCCAGCCTGGGGCTCGGCGGTATGTGCAACTCGGTGGCCTGGACGCGCTTTTCGGCCTCCGCCTCCTCGGCCAGCAGTTGATCATAGGAGTTGAGTCGCGCCTTTCCCTTCGCCTGACGTGCGCGGGGAGACATGCGCACCCACTCGAGCTCGCGCTGGAGCGTGCGCCGGCGCGCGGACTCCTGTTTCTCCTCCAATTCCAGCCGGGCCTGCTTCTGTTCGAGCCAGGACGAATAATTCCCTTCCCAGGGTATGCCTTCGCCTCGATCCAATTCCAGGATCCAGCCCGCTACGTTATCCAGGAAGTACCGGTCGTGCGTGATGGCCACAACCGTGCCCGGATACTCCTGCAGGAATCGCTCCAGCCAGGCTACCGATTCCGCATCCAGGTGATTGGTGGGTTCGTCGAGGAGCAGCAGATCAGGCCGCTCCAGAAGCAGGCGGCACAGCGCGACCCGACGGCGCTCTCCTCCCGAAAGTTTCGTCACATCGGCATCCCCGGGCGGCAGGCGCAGCGCATCCATGGCGACCTCAAGGGCATGGTCGAGTTCCCAGGCATTGCACGCGTCAATGGCATCCTGCACGCGGGCCTGCTCCGCCAGCAGCTTGTCCATCTCATCCGGGGACAGGTCCTCAGCAAAGCGCGCATTCAGATCATCGAACGCCTGAAGGAGCTGCCGGGTGGCACGCACCCCTTCTTCCACGTTCCCAAGAACATCCTTGGACGGGTCGAGCTGCGGCTCCTGCGGCAGGAAGCCGGCTCTCACCCCTTCTGCGGGCCAGGCTTCGCCTTGAAAGTCTCTGATCACGCCGGCCATGATTCTCAGCAGGGTGCTCTTGCCGGCGCCATTGGCGCCGATCAGGCCGATCTTCGCTCCCGGGAAAAACGACAGCCAGATCCCTTTCAGGACCTCCCGGCCGGGAGGGTATACCTTGCGCAGGTCCTTCATCACATAGATGTACTGGTATGACACGCGACACTCCTTCCGGCAGTTAATCCAGTGCCCAGAACTTATATGCGAATCGTCTCCACTGCGCAAGAGGCTGCAGGGATGGCGTGTCCGCATGCGAAAAAGCTGCCACAGATTACATAGCGCGGCCGATGGCCGCAATCAAGCATGCGGCCACTCCTGGAAGGCGTGGCCTTTGCATGCCGCGCACGGCGGGCGAATGCCCTGCACAATCGGTATCGGGATCGCAATCGCTATCGGGATCGCTATCGGCATCGATTTCGGCATCTTCACGCTGCCGACATCAGCACAGAGGCGTCCGATCATGCACTGTTTTGGATAGCGATTGCGACTGCGATAGCGATCCCGATGCCGATACCGACCGTTATTCCATAGCGCTGAAAAATCCTTTCCTTTTTGGCAAGGATTTTCAGGTGAGTAGCACAGATGGACTCGTCCGTGAAATCTGTGCAATCTGTGGCGGCTTTAAACCCGGGGAGCTGGAAGGTCTTGTGGAGACCAGTGCTGAGGAAATGACGGCGCCGGCCCGTGGGCGGGGCCGGCGCTTGTTATGGCAATTCTCTTGAAGAGGCGTTGCGGACTATTTGCCGGTCAAGCTGACCTTGCCGGAGATCGTGCTCAGGCGCAGACTGTAGCCGCCGCCTGCACCCACTGTGCCGCGGGCCGACCTGCCCGGACCGAATTCCTTCTCCTCGATCTGGAGCGGGAAGTTGGTCTCGAGAGCGCCGCTCAGGGTGGACATCTCGATATCGGCGCCCAGAGCCGCCGGAGCGATCACAATCACATCGCCGCTGACCGAGTTGAACTTCATGTCACCGGTCCCCTCGAGATGCGCTAATTCCACCATGACATCTCCGCTGACGCTGTTTGCGTTGACCGTCCCGGTGATCTCTTTTGCGGTCACTTCGCCGCTCACGCTGTTGATTTTCAGGCGGCCGCGCACTCCCGTGACCTCAACGCTGCCGCTTACGGAATTCACGCGGTCGAAGTTGTAGTCAACCATGGACGGCACGCGGACTTCGAAGTTTACGCTTGCGTTCGTATTTCCAGTCTGCGGGTATTTCACGCGCAGCTCAATCCCGTTGTTGGTGCTCAGGTCCTCGATGCTTATCATCTGCCGATCCGGTCCGACGACGACAGCGTCCACCGCAACGGTCGTTCCCGCGACTCCGATCACGCGGATGTCCCCGGATATGTTCTGAACCCGGATGTACGAGCCGGCACCTATGTTATAGCTTCGGTGCAGATCCTGCGCCGATGCCAGGGCAGCCGGAAGCAGTGCGACCATCAGGACCAATATCATTAACAGTGAAAACTTCTTCATACGATAGCTCCTTTCCCGATCCGATGTTCATGCCGTTTCGCTGGGTATGTGACCGAAGGCGCAAAAGGGTTTCAAATAAAAATCCCGGAATTGAGCCGGCAGCCATGAAAACGCGACCGGGAACAGACAAAACGGTGTACGATTGGAATTGCGCGGCAACCGGGAGGCGAGCTGACAGAAAATGATGGCGGAGGCATGATGAGAATCACCACCCCCAGGTGGCTCCTGGTCTTCTATATCGCGCTTCTTTCGGGAGCGGTGCTTCTGCTGGTCTACAAGGCGCTGATGCGCGTGTCCCCGCTGCCGCTGCCGGCGGTCGAAGCCGCCGCCCAGGCACGACAAACCAAGGCGCCGGACAGACAAACGCAGCTCCTGACCAATTACCGCCAGTATCCCGACCGCTACATCCGAATCCTGGAAGAAAACTGGGTTTATAGTGCGAAATCCAAGTCCGCCACCCACATGCTCAAGCTGCGCAACCTCGCCCTCGCCGCATACTCGGAAATCGAGATCAGTTTCACCTACGAATCTGCGGCCGGAAAGGAACTCCTGACCAGAACTGTGAAGATCCCCGAATCGCTCGCGGCCCAAGAAACAAAGAATCTCAAAGGGATCAAAGTACCGGGAGTCCCGGAAGGAGCCAAAACGGTCGTGGTTGCAATTAAGAAGGCCACTGTGCAACAGGAGTAGTTGCGGTCGGATAAACCCTTTTTGGGGCCAGCTCCCAGGGAATTTGCGAATCGGATACCATAATCCGATGGGAGGAGCTGCAATCATGTCAGAGACGTCGGAACTGCTGTCTGCAATCGAAAGAAGGCCGAGGAGGCAATTGGGGCGGACGGACATCCGGATCACCCCGATCGGATTGGGTGCGTGGCAGTTTTCCGAGGGGAAGGGTGGTGCCAGGGGAATGTGGTCCACTGTCCTGTCCCCGGAGACCGATGCGATTGTCCAAGCTGCACTCGAAGGCGGGATGAACTGGTTCGACACCGCGGAACTTTATGGATACGGGCGCTCCGAAAGGGGCCTGGCTCGCGCTCTTACGCGCGCCGGCATCGCAAACGGCCAGGTGGTTGTGGCGACCAAGTGGAATCCTCTGTTCCGTTCGGCAGGTTCCATCCGGAACACCATCGACCGGCGCCTGGAGTGCCTGAAGCCTTTCGGCATCGAGTTGCACCAGGTCCACTTCCCGGCCTCATTCTCGTCCGTGGAAGCGGAGATGGACGCCCTGGCGGATCTCATCGAAGCTGGAAAGATCCGGGCGGCCGGCGTGAGCAACTTCTCCGCCCGGCAGATGCGGCGCGCGCACTCAGCCCTGGTCAAGCGCGGCTTTGTGCTGGCTTCCAACCAGGTAAAGTACAGCGTCCTCGACCGTCACATCGAAACCAACGGAGTCCTGGCCGCCGCCAGGGAACTGGGGATTGCGATTATCGCTTACTCTCCATTGGAAATGGGCCTGCTTACCGGCAAGTTCCACAAGGATCCGAAGCTGCTGCAGACCCGTCCCATCGGCCGGCGTCTCAGGCTGGGCAGGCTCATCAACAAGAGCCGTCCCCTCATCGAGGCCATGGACCGTATCGCGCAGGCGCATGACGTATCCGTCTCACAGGTCGCGCTGAATTGGCTTGTGAATTTCCACGGTGAGACGGTTGTGACGATCCCCGGCGCAAGTCAGGCGCGCCACGCCGTGGAAAGCGCCGGCGCCATGGATTTCGCGCTCACTGCAGAGGAGATGCTTCTGATCGACCGCCTGTCTGCAGGATTGAACCGGTAAGTAGTATCTGTCGCTAAATCCTATTATTGTCTTCCCCGGACTCGGCCCTCAACCAGGGCCAGGACATAGACCCGGGCAGCACCGTCCGAGCTAATCCAATACCAATGTTAGGCTTATCCGGCCGCATTCCGTTCCCGTCGAACGCAAGTTCCGGTTCGGGCCAAGCCCCTGCTGGAGATTCGCTGGGTTTCGCGAAACCAATAATGACCCTTTCTCCGGTGCGGGGACAGATATAATAGGCTCCAACTCACCGCGCGTCCTTAGTGAAGGTATCGGTGCCCGGCAGGCCGTCATGCGCACAGGGCAGCGCATCGCCTCCGTTATTGAAATTTGCGGTCAGTCCCGCTAAAGTCACTGGAACTGTTCATTCATGACAGCCCTGAGGAGAGAGGAAATGGAGCAACCGTTTATTAGGGAATCCCGGTTACTGGAGGATGCCTTTTTCACCAAGCGGGACACCGAGTTGATCGCCGCAATGCGGCGCAAAGAAAAGGAGCGAGACCGCAAGAGTGAGCTGGCCAGGATCTGCGGCATTGCCGACGAGGATGTCCTCGATCAATTGGTCCAGCACGATATCCGTCCAGAGACTCTGGCCGCTTTTTCCCTCGTTCCCGTCATTGAAGTCGCCTGGTCCGATGGCGAGATTCAGCCTGCGGAACGCGGTGTGTTGATGGCAGCCCTGGCGGAAGCCGGCGTGCCGAAGGACGGCCTGGGGTACAAATTGGTGGAACGATGGCTGTCTCGCCGCCCCGAGCCGAAGCTCATGAGGTTATGGGAGAGCTACACAAAGGCGCTGATAAAGCACCTTCCCGCGGACGTCGGACGGCGGATCCAGGAGACTGTCCTGAATCACGCGCGCGCAGTTGCGACAGCCGCCGGCGGCTTCCTGGGTCTCGGCCGCATATCCAACAAGGAGCAGGAGATGCTGCAATCCCTGGAGGCGGCATTCGAAGTCAAAGGTGAATAGGCTTGCCGGATCCGGCGTTGCAGGTCGGACTCCTGTCTCTGCCGTGGAAGGTCCGAGCGTTAATCTTCTGCGCAAGAGGTGTCACCCCTCCTGAGAGCCTGGGGAACTGGAATGGCGGGCCTTAGTCTTCGATTTCATGAATACGGAGATGTACTTCCGCCCGATATAGAAGTGCAAGTCGAGTCGGATTGCGGCTACAGCCAAACCTGCAGAATCTGTCATTGGCCATTGGACGAATTATAACTGGCTGGATTCAATGACAAATGGCAAGTGATCAAATGTTAAATGACAAATTCTCTGCACTCCTGCCTTGCGGCTGCGATACATCGCCGTATTTATGAATTCATGCACTTAGGGTTGGAGGAAGAGTCCGGGCGGCGAGGGTGATCCGAACAGAATCATCAAGGCATTTGTGAAATCCCTTTGCAGAGCAGTGCGGTCCGACTTTCGCTGCCGGACATTGCCACGCGGGATGGACCTGAAAAGCTGAGACGAGTGTATGCAAGAATCTACCGCCGAAGTCGTTGTCTGCGGGGCCGGCATCGCCGGCATCGCCGCTGCCTACCACCTGACCGTCCGCCACGGCATGCGCAACGTTTTGCTCGTCGACGAGCTGCCCGTTTTTTCGCTCACGAGCGACAAATCTACGGAGTGCTATCGCAACTGGTGGCCGGGGCCGGGCGACGCCATGGTCGGCCTGATGAACCGCAGCATCGACATCATGGAGGATCTGGCCCGGCAAAGCGCCAACTGCTTCAACCTCAACCGGCGCGGATACCTGTTCGTCACCGCCGATCGGGATCGTATCCCGGCCTTCCGAAACGCCGCGCTGGAAGCGGCCGGCCTGGGCTCCGGCCCTCTCCGTTGTCACGAAGGGCCGCCGGGGCAGGCAGCCTACTCTCCCGCGCCGGCGCAGGGATACGAACGCCAACCCACCGGCGCCGACCTGATCACTGACCGCGAGCTGATCCGCCATCACTTCCCATACCTGTCGGAGAGCACCGTCGCCGTTCTGCACCCGCGACGCTGCGGCTGGTTCAGCGCGCAGCAGCTCGCCATGCACATGCTGGAGCAGTCGCGGGAGCGCGGCCTGCGGCTCCTGCAGGCCCGAGTGGAGGGGGTGGAGGTGTCGGACAACCGCATTGCTGCCGTCCGGCTCGGCGGCGGGGCCGCACCGACCCGGGTGCCGACGCGCACATTCGTCAACGCTGCCGGCCCTTTCGCGCCTCATGTTGCCCGAATGATCGGCGTGGATCTGCCGGTGCACTATGAGCTTCACGTCAAAGTCGCCTTCCACGACCACCTGCGCGCGGTCGGACGCGACGCTCCGCTGCTGATCTGGACTGATCCCGCCCCGTTGCCGTGGTCGGAGGAAGAACGTAGCGTGCTGGCCGCGTCGGAAGATACTCGATATCTACTTCGCGTCTTCCCTTCCGGCGTGCACGCCCGTCCGGAAGGGGGCTCCGACAGCGATGTCGTGCTAATCCTGTGGACCTACGACTCGAAGCCGGTGGAACCCCTCTTCCCCTTCGCTTTCGATCCCCACTATCCCGAGATCGCGATGCGCGGGCTGGCCGTTATGGTCCCCGGCATGCAAGCATACTTTGGACACATGCCCAAGCCGGTGTCGGACGGCGGGTACTATGCCAAGACGAGAGAGAACCGGCCGTTGATCGGGCCGCTGCCGGTCGAGGGTGCATACATCATCGGAGCCCTTTCGGGCTACGGACTGATGGCCGCGTGCGGCGCAGGGGAACTCCTGGCGGCACATCTGACGGGCGGCTCCTTGCCACATTACGCTTCCGCATTCACCCTGGACAGGTACCATGACCCGGCGTATCAGAAGCTGCTGGCCGGCTGGGACAAAACCGGCCAGCTCTAAAGTAGTTCACAACGGCGGAAATCGCACTAATCCTGCCTCAGAAAATGAGGCAATCGTGAATGCAATCACCAGAAGGCGATTCGCGCAAAACAATGCGGGTCTTTTGCTCACCTCCCTGATCCCCAGAGGGGTTTTTGGCCAGGTAAAAACTGCCCGGCGGATTCGCCATGCACTTCTATTCCAACGGCAGCGATCCCGCAACCAGGTTCTCCCCGGATGCCATGAATGCGCAGCCGTCCTCATTTGTCAGAGTCGAGCAGGCAGTACTGCAGCAGCGGGTATTGCTGGACTCCTACGATCCGGCTCGCCACGTCGGTCTCTTCCCCGATGAGTGGGGTGTGGGGGACCGGATGGACCCACAGGAGGAGAAGGCCAACGGCCGGTTGTGGCAGCAGGCCGCCCTGCGGCCCGGTCACACCGACAGTTGCCTCGCCGGACTTGCCGCCCTTGATCCCCGTGCGCACGAATTCCAGAAGTGCGCCGAGGTAACCGCGCTGGTATGGAAGGTCGGCGCTGCGCCCGGTTACGTCCCACCCCTGCTGGGCATGACCGTAGATATACACGGTATCCCCGGGAAACTTCCCGGCAACAGTTTCAAGCGTCGTGATCCACCCTGCGATGGAAGCGCCTGCAGGCCTGTAGATGCAAGGGTGGCGGCGGTTGAAGACGAGATCCCCCACATGGAGGACATTGGCCTTCTCGAAAATAATCACCGCATCACCGCCGGTGTGGGCCGGCCCGATCGGGGTTCACCATCGTAAGCATCCCGGCTGGGAGTGCTACCCGCGAGATCGCCCATGTGCTAGGATGGTGTCCTTCATAAGGAGCCGTGTATGCGCGTAGTTCGCTCGCTGTTTGCCTCAGTAGTCATTCTGGGTGCACTTGCCTGGGCCCAGGATATTGAAGCAGTCAATGCGAAGATGGCGTTCGCGCTGCTGAAAGAGCCCTCCACTTTTCTGGTCGATGTGCGGAGCGTGGCCGAATATGTCCTTGTCGGCCACCCGGAAACGGCCTGCAACATCCCCTTCGCGTTTTGGGAAGAAAAGCAGCAGAAGTTCGTGCTGAACGAGAATTTCATCCAGGACCTCAAGAGCCGATTCAAGCCGGAAGACAAGCTCATCTTCCTCTGCAAGGGAGGAGGCCGAAGCCTGAAGGCGGCCCAGGCCGCATCCGCCGCCGGATTTCTCAAGGTGGCAAATCTCTCGGAAGGCTTTGATGGGCGGCCGGACGATCGGGGGTACTTCACCCAGGAAGGCTGGAGGAACAGCGGGCTCCCCTATACCTACAAGCTCGACGAAAAACTCGTCTACCGGCCGGCGCCCGGAAAGCTGCCATAGACAGGATGCCGCAGGCCGGAGTGAGCACGAAACCTGGTTGTTTCCCATTGAGCTTCAAGAGGATGCGCGGATATCCGTTTTAAGTGGCTAAACGGGTCATTTTTGGAGGACAATCTGGCTTCATCCGAACAATAATCAACTCAAGGCTGTTCGCAAGGATCCCAACACCCTGCTGCCCGGTGATATGCTCTATGTGCCTCCGATCGAGACGAAGGAGGTGGCATGTTCCACAGACTCGAAGCACCTCTTTTGCCGCAAGGGAGTCCCTTCCAGGCTGCGCATATACTGCATGCACCTCGACGAACCGCTGGCCGGCCTCCCCTACAGGATGGTCATAGACGGCAGGATCATCAAAGGGAAGACCGGCCCGAAAGGATTGGTGGAGGAACCCATTCCGCCTGACGCCAGAGAGGGGTTTCTCGTGATCCAGAAGAAGGAACGGGAGTTTCGATACGATCTCGATTTCGGGCACCTGGATCCGCTGGAGACTACCACGGGCGTCAAAGCGCGGCTAGCCAATCTCGGTTTCGATCCCGGACCCATCGATCAGGAAGAAAGGCCCGAGTTCACCTCGGCTTTGAATCGGTTCCAGGAGAAGTACGGATTGGAGCAGACAGGGAAACCGGATCCGCCGACGCTCGACAAGCCGGATCAGGTCCACAGATAGACCGATTCGCCGGAGTGCAGGGCCATGGTGCGCCACAAGGTTCAGAAATGCTCAGAGCAGCAGGCCAACCGATGCAATTCGTCTCCGTGCGCGGACCATGGTGGAAGCTATGGCAAAAGTGGGTCACTACGAATCCGCTGAAGTTTCTTAATCTGCAGCAGCGACTCCAGGGCCAGGGTTTGGAGGTTTTGCGGCAATTCTACGCCGCGCACAAGGAAATAGACGAGGCAGAAACCGGGAAGCCGCCTTCCTGGTGGGACTCCCTGGAGTGGTTTTACGCCAAATAGTCTCGGCTCAGGGCGCCATGAACTGGTGTTCGTTGGATCGCTACGACGTCGGGCCGCTTGACCCCGAAGTCTTCGCATGATTCGCTCCGTGCCGCCTGCTGGACTCGTGCTGTCCCTTGCGATGCCGACCTCACAGGGTGCGTCCCAGCCCCCCTGCATCTCGTGCATCCCGGCGGGAGCGCGGGATCTCAAGGCGGAAAACTGGCGCATGCGGGGCGGGCGTGATACGTTAGTCTGCAGGGAACGATTCTGGTGCCTACAGGGCAACGGGTGTTGTGAACAGGCAGGGTTTTTTGAAGGAGCGTGAACATGGCAGCATACGCCACGGGAGAGTTTTGCTGGTACGAACTGGGAACGCGCGAAATCGATGCGGCAGTCAAGTTTTATAACGAATTGGCGCACTGGCAGACCATCACTCACGAAATGGGGGAACAGGGAGTCTATTACATTTTTCAATTGGAAGGGCAGGATGTCGGCGGCGGCTACCGGATGAGCGGACCACAGTTTGAAGGTGTGCCCCCCCACTGGATGCCCTACGTCTGGGTGGACGACGTGAATGCCGCCGTCGCCAAAGCAGGGCAGTTGGGAGGAAAGGTGATCGCTCCCGTCATGGATGTTCCGGGGGTGGGGTGGATGGCGTTCCTGCAGGATCCGCAAGGTGCACACTTCGCCGTTTTCAAGGGAAGAGAGCACCAGGGAGCGGCTCGTCTGGCGCCGAGGCCGGGCACCTTTTCCTGGACCGAACTTATGACCACGAACGCTGCGAATGCGCGCAAGTTCTATGCAGGGCTTTTCGGCTGGACATTTTCCGAAATGCCGATGGGCGAAGGCATTACCTACACCGTATTTCAGGTGAATGGGAAGCCCGCGGCGGGCATGATGCAGATGGATGGCCCCCAGTTTCACGGCGTTCCGCCGAACTGGCTGTGTTACCTTTCGGTGGGAGACTGCGACGTCGAGGTTGCACGTGCGTCCAAAATGGGGGCAAAGGTTATTGTGCCTCCTCAGGATGTGCCGAATGTCGGCAGATTCTCCGTCTTTCAGGATCCGACCGGAGCCGTCTTCGCAGTCATTGCCTTTGTCCCCATGCAAGGAAATACCTGATTTCGATTGCCTTGGCCGCCACTTTCCGGAGATGATCAGAAGGGCATTGACGTGTTAGACTGCCGCTGCCGGACGCCGGCGCCGGGTGCGTCGGGAGTCGGCAGTCGACGTGTTTCGCGGCAACGGGTCAGAGGACAGGGCGGCAACGGAATGCCCGGCGGCAATTTGTGTGGCTGAGTTTCATCCGTCTGCCCCGCCCCGTGCCACCGTTGTTGTGGCTATGGCGGCTGTGCCTTGGCCTGAGCCGCGTGCGGCGTTCGGGGCAAACCCTCTTGATTTCGGGTAATTGTTTTGCCAGCCCGAAGAAAACTGCCACGAATTCCACGAAAGCCGCATCGCATGGCTCGCACCAAGGGAGATAAATCTTCGTGAGAATTCGTGAAATTTGTGGCTATATTTGCGGACCCTTAACTGTTCCGAGCCGGATAAACAGTTAAAGTTTCGGATGATCGAGTATCACCAAGCGTGACGACAGCTGTCGTGGGTGGAGGATTCGGCGGGCTGGACACCCGCCCTCCAGGCCTTCCGGAGATCGCGAAGATACCGGGGCCGAGTTTCATTGGATGGGAGGATGCATGATGCGAAAGAGGCGGGCAGTTCTCGGAGTGCTGGTTATTTGGATGGTGACAATCTTCGGCGTGAGCCGTCCGGCAACGATCCGGGCGCAGGCAGGTGCACCGGCGCAATCCGGCGCCGCCAGTGCCGCGGACGATCCGGTGCGAGCACTGGTTGCCCGGCTCGACCTCGAGAAATACAGGGCCACCATCAAAGGCCTGACCCGATTCGGCGACCGGCGGCAGGGCACGGACCGGAACCGGGCCGCGAACGATTGGATCGAAGCGCAACTTAAGAGTTACGGTTGCTCCGACGTCGGAAGGATCCAGTACGAATATGCTCCCGCCTCCCGGACGGGAGGGACGGGGCGCGCCGCGGCGGGTGCCGCAGAGCCGGCAGGAGGAGCCGGTCGAGGCGGTACAGGAGCGGCCGCACAGGGACGCGGCCGCGGGAGCGCGAATCCCGTCAAGGGAAACCGCGGCCCCACGGGCGTGAACAACGATCCCCTGAAGCAGCCCGACGAGAAGCTTCGGGAGCTCAACATGCAGCCGACAACTCCGGGGCCTCGGGAGGAGGTCTACTGTACGAAAATCGGTTCGACTCACCCGGAAGAGGCGTACATCGTCGGCGGACACATGGACGGCCTGGGCTATAGTGAAGGGGCAAACGACAATGCTTCAGGCACGGCCCTGGTGATGGAACTGGCCCGTATCTTCAGCTCTCCCGATGTCCAGACGGACCGGTCGATCCGGTTCGTTCTGTGGAACAACGAGGAGACCGGCCTCAACGGCGCCCGGGCCTATGTCGCGCAGCGCGGCCCGCTGCAGGGCAAAGAAGATCCGCCCAATTCGGGCAAATACCCGGAGCCGAAGTGGCTCGGCATGGTCACGCACGACATGATGATGTACGACCACGGCATGCCCGGGCCCGACGGCAAGCTCCCGGCCGAACAGCGGCCCGAGGCCGACGTGAATATCGAGTTCGCCGGCACATCCAAGATGGCGGCCCAGTCCCAGGAATTGGCCTGGGCGTTCAAGGTTGCAAACGACCGCTACGCAACCGACTACCCGGCGGTCGTCGGCAACCGCATGAGCAACACCGACTCGGCAGCGTTCCAGGATGTCGTCGCCTCCATCAGCCTGCGCGAGGCGGAACGTCAGAGTCAGGTGGGAATGGGATGGGATCCCACCTGGCACCAGCCGATCGATGTTTTTTCCACGTTTTCCGACAAGGATTTCCGCCTCGGACTGAACGCCGCCCAAACAACACTGGCGGCGATTGCGCAGCTTGCAGGCGCAAAAGCGAAATAGCTTTCAGCAGGCGATGCCGGAGGGGGCTCAAGCCGGCATCCGTAATCTGCTTCTCGAAGAGTCTCTCGAGAAAGAGTCCACGGGAGTGAGGGTGGATTCATGCCCCGAATACTCTCTGGACGCCACGACAGAGGCATCCCTTTGCCCGGGATTACAGCCGCCGGATTGCAGCGGCCGGAATTCTCCTTCCAGGCTTTGGCACGATCGATTTCCCGGCATACTGATTAGGGACGGATTTCTGAAGCCGGAGCGGACCTTGCCTGCGCGGGCTTTGGCGGGGAAAACCTGACCGGCAGTCCGCCCCGCATCGATTGAAAAACCCGGGCAAATGTCATTTAATGGGCGCCATGGAGGATCCGATCATGAGAAAGAGGTTACATATTTCACCGGCGGTGTTGATTGCGGCGCTATTGGCTTCAGGACCCGCATCTGCGCAAGCCCCGCAGGCGGCCGGAGGCGCAGCGAAGGTTCCCACGTCCCGGGAAATGAACCTGCTCTGCTGGCAGGAATTCAGTGAACTTGTTCCGCAGAAGATCCGAACAGTCCTGGTGCCGACCGGATCACTCGAACCCCATGGCGTGATACCCAACGGAACCGACAACCTTGCTCCGGAAGCCATGGCCCGGGATATTTCCGCGCGAGTCGACGCATTGATCGCGCCGACCCTGAACTACGGAATGACGGACTCGATGAAAGCGTTTCCGGGAGCGGTATCCATCTCTGCCGAAGCCTACGGCATGGTCGTCGATGACATCCTCCGGAACCTGGCCGGGAACGGATTTAAAAATATCATCGTGCTCAATGGGCACGGCGGCAACACGGCCGTTCTGAACGCCGCGGCAACCCGCGTCGCAAACAGGGAGCGGGTCCGGGTCCTCGTCGTCAACTGGTGGACACTGGCCGACGACATTACCAAGTCCGTCTTCAAACAGAACGGCGGGCACGCCGGCAACAACGAGACAGCCTATGTCCAGGCTGTCGTTCCCGGCCACGTTCATCCCGAGCGCTATAATGCCGATATGGCGTCGCCCAACCCGCCTGCGGGCGCGTACTATGCCGTTCCGGTGACATCGACTATCGGACTCTATGAGAAAGGGCAGGGCTATCCTACATTCGACCCGGCGCAGGCGCGCGAGTATTTCCGTAAGGTCAACGATCGTGTCGCCGAGCTCATCCTTGACACCATCGCCAAATGGGACAGGGCGGGAATCTATAAGTGATCGACCATGCCTCGAATGCGCTGGCTGTTATAGAGTCAGGAGGGGTGAGGAGATCTGAAGCGCGCGGGCTAAAGCCCGCGCTCACTGAGGAATTATGCGCCGGCCCTCGAGCTTCAGTGCCAAATGATTCCAACGACTCCAGGCCAAGCCCCGAAGGCTCATTCAATCACAGGGTCAGGTGTGACCGGCGGCTGAGCGTTGCCTAATTCTCCTCCCCCAGTTATCATTTAAAAGTAAGAAGGAATCGCCGAGAACTGGAAGCCAACACGCAGGAGGGTCTATGAAATACGTTGATGGTTTTGTCTTGCCCGTTCCGAAGAAGAACCTGCAGGCTTACGCCCGCATGGCCAAAAAGGCGGGAAAAATCTGGCGCGAGCACGGAGCGCTGGATTACAAAGAATGCGCCGGTGAGGATCTCAATCCGAAATTCGGGGTCCCCTTCCCGCGAATGATCAAAGTCAAACCCGGCGAGACAGTGGTGTTTTCCTACATCGTGTACAAATCGCGCGCGCATCGCGACCGTGTCAATGCCAAGGTGATGAAGGATCCGCGCATCACGGGCATGTGCGACGAGAAATCGATGCCTTTCGACCCCAAACGCATGGCATATGGCGGATTCCAAACCATGGTGGATGCCTAGAGATCGCGTCCCGCCCGCATGCCCGGGTTCGCGGGCGGGGCGCATGCGCTCCGTATGACCTACCGCTCCTGCAGTATCGGAACGGCAGTTTTGCTCTCCTTTGTCCGATGCTTTTCGAACCAGGCCATCAGGTAGAGCTGCTGCAGGAGCTGGTGCGACGGACGGCGCCAGCCGTGGAACTCCTCCGGCATGCGTACCATCAGGGTATCCGCCTTGCGCACCATCTTGAGAGCCCGGTAAAACTCTTCGGTCTGCGGGATCGGAGTGCGCAGGTCGGCCTCTCCCGTCATGATCATCGTTGGCGTGGTCACATTGGCGACGTAGTGCAGCGGCGAGCGCACCGCATATTCCATCGGATCCTCCCACGGAAATTTCTGGAACTGCCGGTACCAGCTCGATCCGTCCGTGTTGCCGACGAAGGAATGCCAGTCAATCACGGGCCGCATCGACACCGCGGCGCGAAAGCGGCCGGTGTGCCCGACGATCCATGCTGTGAGCAGGCCTCCTCCCGACCCGCCGCACACGAACAGGTTGTCCTTGTCTACCCACCCCTTGGAGAGCGCCACATCGACTCCCGCCATCAGGTCATCGTAATCTTTGCCGGGATAGGAGAATTGAATCCCGTTTACGAAGTCCTGGCCGTAGCCGGTCGACCCGCGCGGATTCGTCCAGAGCACGGCGTAGCCGTTGGCCGCCCAGTTCTGAAACGCCCAGCTCCACGCCACGTTGTACATGCTCCACGGACCGCCGTGGATCCAGAGCACCATCGGATACTTCTTCGCGGCATCGAAGTTCGCCGGCTTCATGAGCCAGCCCTGGATCTTCAGGCCGTCGGCCGACGGGTACCAGATTTCTTCGGCATCGGAGAGCCTTATGCCGTCGAGTACGTCCCTGTTAACGTCGACCAGTGTCTTCATGTCCGCCGGCCTGGCAAGTGCAAAAGTGACCAGCACGCCAGGCTCCTTGACGGAGGAACGGACGGCAGCCGCCTGGCCGTTTCCGGCGATCGACATTGAGGTCAGCATATGGGTGCCGCTGGTTATCTTTTTGGGTGCGCCACCTGTGGCGGCGGAGAGAAAGTACTCATTCGCCTCGCCACGCTCCTCCATGGAGAAGTAGACACCGGAACTATCGGCAGCCCAATCGATGCCGCCCGGCGAGCTCGGCAATCCGCCCAGCCAGAGCCGCTTGTTCCCGCCCCGAGTGTCCATCAGATAGAGGTTGTTGAGCGTGCTCGTGTAGTTCTTGTCATCGTAGCCTGTATACGCAATCCAATTGCCGTCAGGAGACGCGACCGGATTCCCGTCCGGCCCTTTGCGATCAGTCAGCGTGGTCACATCCAGCGTGGCGAGAGGTATCGAATAGATCTCGGAATCCCCGCGCAGATATTCCGCGTCGGGCTTGCGGATGCCCGACACATAAACAATCCGGCCGTCGGGGGACCAATCCGGACTGCCATGATTGTAGTTGCCTGACGTGATCTGCCGCGGCACTCCGCCCACGAGCGCATCGACGACAAATACCTGCGTGTAGCTCTTGGTGGTCGGCCCGACGCCGTCCGATCCCCAGGAGAGCCGGTCGACAATCACCGCACCCTTCGCCAGCTGAGCACCGCGCGGCGTTGGTGGAAGCTTCACGGGAAGAATCGGTGTTTCGTCGGGGACGCTCGTTGTGAACAGCAGGAACTTGCCGTCCGGCGACCACTTGAGCCCCCCCGGGGATCTCTCCACACGCGTGAGCTGCAGTGTCTCGCGCGTGTCCGCCCACATTACATGTATCTGTGTGGACCCGGAACGGTCCGACAGGAACGCGATGCGTCTGCCATCGGGCGACCAAAGAGGTGAGCTGTCACGCCAGACGCCCTCGGTGAGCTGCCTCAGCCGATCCCCCTTGACATCGATGACCCAGAGGTTCGACGAGCCCTGGTCCTTCATGATGTCGATGAATCCGCGCGCGAAGATGATCTGCGACCCATCGGGCGAGATCTGGGGATTCGACACGGATTCCATTTGGAAAAATGTCGTCTTGTCCAGAAATTTCAGTGCCGGCTGAGCTGCCGCCGGTACCGCGGCAGCCGCAGCCAAGGCAAGTATCAGGCTCGTTCTCAAACAAATACGCATGCCAGACTCCTTTCCGATTCGAAGGGCTCAGGTCTGCGAGATTTGGATTTCCGCCACGAAGCCAATGCGGAATACCGGCGGAAATCAAATCTTACAGACCCGATCCCGGACGCTTGATCCAGACATAGACGGGCAGGCTGCCCATCAGGAGCAAAAATCCCCAGAACACCGTTTCCTGGCCTGAGCCCGCGATCGCCCAGAGAGAATAGGCAAATGCCAGTGACGCCAGGATAGATGGCCCGAGCAGTCTTCTCTCCCCCGTAGACTCCCGTTCCCTGTTGTAAAGCACGAGAGCGGACATGGCGCAAAAGACATACGGGAAAAGTGCGGTAAGGGTGGACAGCAAAATGATGAACGTGAACATCCCGACCAGCCCCCTCGTGTAATTGGTCACGACCAGGAGGGAAACGAGGATGCTCGAAAGGACCAGTCCTGCCAAGGGGGTTCCGCGCGGCGAGATTCGCCTGAAGAGGGCCGGAAATAAACCGTCAATTGCGGCCGCCCGGGGGAGCTGTCCCTGGAGCAGGATCCAGCCGTTCAGGGCTCCGAAGCAGGAAATGGCGGCGCCGGCGGCAACCGCATAGCCCGCCCATCCCCCCCACAGGGCCCTCGCCGCATCGGCAAAGGGGGCCGTGGAATTTTTCAGTTCTGCCGAAGGGATGATCCCCATCACGGCGGCGGTCCCGATCATATAGACGGCCGAGGACAACAGCGTCCCGAGGATCGTTGCGCGCGGTATCGTCTTCTGCGGATTCCGCACGTCACCGGCAGGAATGGTTGCGGACTCGAGCCCAAGAAACGCCCAGAGTGCCAGCGCGGCCGCAGAGGTCACGGCGGAGAAAAAGGGCTTGCCGCTCGGATTGACGGGCGCAAAGTTTTCAACCTTCATGTAAAACAAGCCGAAGACGCCGATAGCGATGAGCGGGGCCAGCTTGAGGATGGTCGTCACTAACTGGACCTTGCCCGCTGTCCTCACGCCCAGGCCGTTGATCACGGTGAGCCCCCAGACGGAGGCGATGGCAAGGGCCGCAGCCAGCGCCCCGTTGTTCGCAAGAGCGGGAAAGAAGAATCCCAGATAGGAGACGAAGGCCACGGCGATCGCCGCATTCCCTGCCCAGATGGAGATCCAGTACCCCCATGCCACCAGGAACCCGGCGAAGTCTCCGAAGCCGGCGCGTGTGAATGCATAAGGCCCTCCGGCGCCAGGCACCATCCTGCTCAGGCGGGCGAAGACAAGGGCAAGCACCAAGGCGCCGGACACGGTGAACAACCATCCGAGAAGGCTCAGGGCCCCGTACGGCGCCAGGGCGGCCGGCAGCAGGTAAACTCCCGAGCCGATCATGTTCCCGGTCACCAGGGCGGTGCACATCCAGAATCCCAGCCCACGTTCCGTTGATTCCGCTGGTCGAGCCGTCATGACTGCCTGTCTCGGACATCTATGTGAGCAATACGCGAACGCATGTCACATTCTAGCAAAAACGGCAGCGAGCACCACGATTCCGAATAAAACTGACGTCAGATTCCCGTATCCGCTGCAGCAGCAACCCGGGAACCGCTTTCCCGCATGGGCAACTGTCACGGCAGGGGGCGCCTGGACCAAGCGGCTGACAGCAAGCATCGGACGCACCGGCTTTTCTGCTAATATTGACCATATCGCTCAAAGGGAGGGCTCCTTCGGCGACCGGATTCCGGTGCGATTTCCGAGGAGGGGACCATAGAGATCAGATTGGGGAAGAATCAGGTACGCTCCATTATTCAGACAGAAAGTGCTTGTGGATCTCCCACGAGTGAAGGCGGACATGTACTCTCAACCAGGTTGTGATCCCGGACGTGCAGTTTCCCGTTTCGACCGCCGGTCGTTTTCCGGCGGAGAACGTTTCACCTATATCGGCGGTGGCTCGTTGGGGGCAAAGGCCCTGGGCCTGGCCCGAGTTGCGGAGATCGTGCGGCAGAAAGTCGCTCCTCCCTTCCACCCTGAAATTGAAGTCGACATTCCGCTCCTGACGGTGATTACCACCGAGGCTTTCGACGAAACAATCATGAGGAGGCCGGAGCTCTTCCGGGCTTCTTCCGGCTCACTATCCGACCAGGAAATCGCATCTATCTGCCAATCTGTCGAATTGCCCGCCCAGCTTGTTGAGGATCTCCGGGTATTCCTGACCCACATCCATGCTCCTCTGGCCATACGATCATCCAGCCTCCTCGAAGACGCAATGCACGAACCTTTCGCCGGCGTTTACAGCACGAAACTGATCCCCAACAACCACTCCGACATCCGCGATCGCCTGTTCGATCTGCTTGGCGCCATCAAGTGCGTTTACGCTTCGGCGTTTTATGAGAATGCGCGGCAGTATTTGCGCGCAACACGGCATTCCTGTGAGGAGGAAAAGCTTGCCATCATCATACAGCAGGCGGTCGGAACCTCTCAGAATAGCCGTTTCTACCCGCATATTTCCGGGGTCGCCCGCACATACAATTTCTACCCTCTCGGGCATTCCCGTCCCGAGGATGGAGTGGCACATCTGGCTCTCGGGTTCGGCAAGATCATCGTGGAGGAGGGCATCGCCTGGTCGTATTCCCCTGCCTGCCCGCAGGCAAATCCTCCGTACAACGCACCAGGAGATCTGCTCAGGCAAAGCCAGAGACATTTCTGGTCGATCGACATGTCCTCGCGGGGCATGATCCAACCCGCCAATGAGAACGAGTACCTGAAGAAACATCCACTGTCGGATGCGGAGTCGGACGGGACGCTGAGGTTCATCGCGTCCACATATAGTGCGGCGGACGACAGGATCCTGGTCGGAGTCGCAGGGCATGGGCCGAGGGTTCTCGACTTCGCCTACATTCTGAAGATCGGCCTCATCCCCTTGAACGCCCTGATCCGAGAACTGCTCGTGGCCTGCGCCGAAGCTCTCGGGTGCGCGATCGAGCTGGAGTTCGCGCTGGCGATACCCTATCCCGAGGCCAGCCCGACTCGATTCGGCCTGCTTCAGGTGAGACCCATGGTTGTCTCACAGGTCCGCGTGGATGTTTCCCCAGAGGAGCTTGCGGCCGGCAACGTCGTGGTCTCTTCCGAATCGGCTCTCGGCAACGGCGTAATCGATTCGATCAGGGATGTCGTGTACATCCGCCAGGAAGCATTCGATGCCGCCCACTCGAATTCGATCATGCGGGAATTGGACGCGCTCAATCGCCGTCTCGTGTCGGATGGGTGCCGCTACGTTCTGATCGGTTTCGGTCGTTGGGGGAGCTCCGATCCGTCGGCCGGCATTCCGGTTAAATTCGGCCAAATCGCCGGAGCCCGCGTCATTGTGGAGTCCCCGTTTCCAGGGGTGGGGTTCATGCCAAGCCAAGGCACTCATTTTTTCCATAATCTCACGAGTTTCGAGATCCTGTATTTCTCGACCGGCGGTTATGGGGACCAAAGGATAGATTGGGCGTGGCTTGCAGGACAGAGGGCGGCCGGGGAGGCGGAATTCGTCAGGCACGTCAGGCTGCAGTCCCCTCTGCTGATCAAAGTCGACGGAAGGACGGGCCGCGGAGTGATACTCAGATGAGTCGGAAAATTTCACCATCGGCGCCGGGCAATACCGCCGGAATCCATGATCACTGGGCGTGGCGTATGCACATGGCCGAGCGCATTGCCGCGAGCCTGGACTCTCTGCGTTTTGGCGTCGCCGCCCTGTATGTTCTCGGCAGCGCCAAAAACGCAACGGCAGGGTCAGGCAGCGACATCGACCTGCTCGTCCATTTTCGAGGGTCCGGCAGACAGAGAGCGGATCTCATTCTGTGGCTCGAGGGCTGGAGTCTCTGTCTGGATGAAGTGAATTTCCTCAGGACTGGAATCCGGACAGGAGGATTGCTGGATATCCACATCATCACGGACGACGATATTGCGGCGAAATCGAGTTTCGCGGTCAGGATAGGCGCCGCTACAGATGCCGCAAGGCCGCTGCCGCTGCACCGCCGGCCGCAGCCCTCAGAGCAGCTTTCGAACGGCGGCGTTGAGATCTGACAGGTCAAAGCAGACCGCTGCAATTTCGAATCCATCATGAGCCGCAGAGAACACATGGGTGCGTCCGATGCGATCGCGCCATGTTCCAGAGCGCGCTGCAGAGCCGTGAGCGTGGCCATGCAGCGTGAGCAGCGGCTGGCGATCTTCTATAAAGCGTCTGACCGCTATGCTGCCGATGTGGCCGTCAAGCAGCACCCCATCGACCCAGACATTGTCGTTGTCCGCCAGATCCAAATGGGTTCCGTACGGGGGAGCATGGAAAAGGAAGACGGCGTTGTCCAGGACATCGTCGCCTGCAAGGCAGCGGAGATCGCGCTCGATAGTGGTGAACTTCACCTCCCGGCCGCTGACTGGATAGGAGTACTTGCCTTCCTCGGGAGGGATACATCCGGGATCCACATAACGGGAAACGTCATACCGCTCCCAGTCCTTGAGAAGGAATGGAGTGGGCGGCACACAGGCATATCCGTATACCCAAAACAGTCCGAGCGCTACCCCTTTCATGTGGATGTATTCAATGAGCCCCGAGCGTTCCAGTTGCAGAACTTCCGGCTCCCTGGCGCGCTCGTCATCGTTGCCCATAATGAGGAAAATCCTCGGATAGTCCTCCTGCATAGTGCTGCGCAGCCGGGCCAGTGTCTCCTGCAGGTAGCCGTTGACAAATGCGACGGTTTCCC
>JAFNAG010000118.1 GCA_017860135.1 Acidobacteriota bacterium | reverse complement strand
ACTACATCCTCCGAGGAGCGTTCCACATGGTGGTGTCGGATCCGCGCCTCCCCTCCGGCGGGGCGCGAGCTCTCCGAGTTCGGCATCCGCGAATTCGTGAACATCCAGACCGTCTGGACCGGTCCGATCAGGACCCGAACGGAACCAGGACGGAGGAGTGGCGGGAGCCCACACGCCGCACGCCCGTCGGGTTCCCGCTGACCCGCTCAGGCCCGCGCCCCCGCGCCCCCCGGGTTTCGCTTATTAAGCTCTGGTCAAAGTGCTGCCTGCAGGATACGATGTTCGCGTATGGGTGTTGGATCGCAAACAATCGACCATTGTTCCGGGAGCCGACAATGAAATACGAACCGAAGAATTTCGACCGTCTGCTGGGGACCCAGGGCTTCAGCGATACCTTGTTGAACAACCATTTCACGCTGTACAAGGGCTATGTTACAAACACCAACAAGGCCGCGGAGATTCTGGACACGCTGCTGAAAGAAGGCAAGCTCGCGACTCCGGAGTATGCGGAACTGAGCCGCAGGTTCGGGTGGGAGTTCAACGGCATGCGGCTGCATGAATACTATTTCGACAACATGGTGAAAGGCGGAGCAAGACTCGACGCGGGAAGCTCTCTCACCACCCTGATCGCAAGGGAATTCGGAAGCCACGAAACCTGGGAAAAGGACTTCAGGGGCACCGGCGCCATGCGCGGCATCGGTTGGACAGCGCTGTATTACGATGCGCATGGCGATCACCTTTTCAACGTCTGGATCAACGAGCACGATACCGGCCACCTCTCCGGTTGCGCACCCCTGCTGATCATGGATGTGTTCGAACACGCTTTCATCACCGACTATCAGCTCAAGCGGGCAGACTACATTGAGGCTTTCTTCAAAGCCATCAATTGGACTACGGTAGGAAGCCGGTTCAAGGCTGCCGCAAAGTAATCCGCAGACCCGACCGGAATCCAAGCCGGCCAAACCGTGAATAGGTCCTGTGATATGCCTCAGCTCCGGCGGGCGATCACCCTGCCGCATGCGACGGCGATGGTGGTCGGCATCATTATCGGCGCCTCCATCTTCGTCCAGCCCTCGGAAATCGCCGGACGGGTGCCCTCCGTCACTGGTATCTGCCTGGTCTGGCTCGTTTCGGGAATGCTCACGGTCATCGGCGCCCTTGTGTGCGCCGAACTCTCCGCGAGGTTCACGCGCTCGGGCGGAGTCTACATCTACCTGAGCGAATCTTTTTCCCCTCTTGCCGGGTTCCTGTGGGGGTGGGCCATGTTCTGGAGCATGCACTCCGGAATCATCGCCGCCATTTCGGTGATCTTCGCACGCTACGCCGGATATTTCTCGCCCATGGCGGACGGCACCCAGAAGATGGTTGCCATCGCCGTGATCCTCCTGATCTCCGCCGTCAACTACTTTGGTGTCAGGCAAGGAAGCACTTTGCAGGCGGCCTTCACCGCGGGCAAGCTCATTGCCATTGCAGGCATCATCGCTTTCGCCTTTGTATACGGGTCCGGCAGGACCGTTCACTTCGCGGCAGGGGAACCGGGAGCGGATTCCGGCCTTTCCGCCAGCAACTTCCTTTTGGCGCTGGTCGCCGGACTGTTCGCCTTCGGTGGCTGGCACATGGTCACGTACAATTCCGAGGAAACCCGGGATCCGCGGAGTGTGATCCCGCGCGCGCTCATCCTCGGCACACTGATCGTAACGGTCTGTTACGTGGCACTGAACGCCGTGTACATGTACGTGCTGCCGCTGTCCACGGTCGCGTCCTCGACGAGGATCGCCGCCGATGCCGCCGACGCATTGGTGGGTTCCGGAGGCGGCGCGATCCTCTCCGGCCTGGTCATGTTTTCAACATTCGGCGGCCTGAGCGGCATCATCCTCTGTGGTCCGCGCGTTTACTATGCCATGGCGCAGGACGGGTTGCTGTTTCGCTGGGTGGGGGCAATTCACCCGCGTTACTGCACTCCTCACAGGGCCATCGCGCTCCAGGCCCTCTGGTCTTCGATACTTGTCGCGACCGGTTCCTACCGTGTGCTGTTCACTCGGGTCGTATATACGGAGTGGATATTCTTCGGACTTCTGGCTGTCGGCCTGATGCGGCTCCGGAGGCGCCCAGCCGCGCAGGAAGGATACCGGATGTGGGGGTATCCTGTGACGCCGGTCCTGTTTATCGTGTGTTCGTTCGCAATCGTCATCAATCAGATCGTCTCCGGCCCCGTGGAAAGCATGGTCGGCCTGTCACTTGTGCTGGCGGGGCTGCCCATCTACTATCTGCAGGCGAGGAACCGCAAGGAAAGGAGCAGGGCGTATGTCCATCATTGATTTCCACAACCACTTCTACCCTCCTGAATACCTGGAAGCGATCCAATCAGGCCCCAGCAACGTCGTAGTGACCCGCGACGCCGAAGGGAATCCCCTGGTTCACTATCCCGGAGATTACAATATTCTGGTGCCCGGACACAGGGACATCGCCTTCCGCGCGGCTGTGCTGGACCGGGCCGGCGTGACCAGACAGGTTCTGAGTTTCACCACGCCGGGAACCCATGTGGAATCCCCTGACCGCGCGGTCGAACTGGCCCGCATGGTGAACGACGCTTTCGCCGGAATCGTCCGCGAGCGGGGCAGTCAATTCGCCGCCCTGGCCACCCTCCCCATGAACGCGCCGGACGCCTGCCTGGCGGAGCTGGAGCGCGCCGCCGGTGATCTCGGATTCCGAGGCGCCATGCTTTTCAGCAACATCAATGGGGTTGCGCTGAGTGATCCGCGCTTCTGGCCCCTGTACAGGTATGCCAACGAGACGAACGCCGTACTCTATATCCATCCCTCCTTTCCCGTGGGAGTGGAAGCCATGACCGATTACTGGCTGACTCCATTGCTCGGTTTCCCGTTTGATACTACCCTCGCCGCGGCAAAACTGGTATTCAGCGGCGTCGTCGACCGGTACCCCGGAATTCAATGGATCCTCTGCCATCTCGGAGGAACGATCCCCTACCTTGCCGAGCGCCTCGACCGCGGCTACTACGCGTTCCGGGAGTGCAGAGAGAATATCAACAGGCCACCCAGCGAATACCTGAAGCGGTTCTACTACGACACGGTCAACTTTGACGCCGGTGCCTTGCGGCTCGCGCTTGATTTCGCGGGCGCCGATCACCTGCTTGCGGGGAGCGATTATCCCCACCAGATCGGAAGCCTCCAACGCATGGTCACCAGCATCGAAAGGCTCGAAATCCCGGAAGAAGCGAAAACGCGGATTCTCGGTGGAAACGCGGCCCGGCTTCTGGGGCTCGGGGACGAGTAGCCAGCTGCGCCTGGAGCGCGTGGCTCTTACCCGCCCCACACAAGGGAGCAGATCCTCGCCACCTTCGGAATCGGGTAGTTGTTTAGCCAGCCCGAAGAAAACTGCCACGAATTCCACGAATTATCACGAAAGCCGCATCGTATGGCTCGCGTCAAGGGGGAAATTTTTCGTGAGAATTCGTGGCTTTATCTGCAGACCCTTAAGTGTTCCGAGCCGGCCAAACAGTTACGGAATCGGCATCGGTTGCGAATTCGTTATCACGTCGCGGCTGACCTGAATGCGGCGGCTCAAGATCTGCCCGGAATCCGATGCGGGTCGCGATCCCGATTCCGATACAGGTTCTTTGTATCGAGCGCACCTTGCCACAACAACCAAATCCCGGAACGACAGATGCCGGATCAATACTCCATGACGCCTTCGAACATCATGTCCTTGATCTTGAAGCGCATGTTGAGGGTTATCGCCTGATTGGGAAATTCCGAGTAGAAGCGCAGATCGCCTCCGTTGGGATCGACAACCGGAACTCCGTCGATGGTGCGCGGAAAAATGAATATGGCACCGACTCCCGACTGTGCCGGCGGATTATACTCCTGCAGCCAGATCCGCTTCCCACCCTTGACCTCGAGGTAGGTATTGTTCTTCAGCGTGTTGGTGATCGCGCTGTTGAAAGCCTGAAAGGCGGGTCCGTAGAAGCGCCCGTCCCGCGATTCGCAGCTTACTGCTAAAACTATGATCTGATCGAATTTCTGGTTGATGTATTCCCTGGCATTCTGGACCTGTTTCGGGCTGTTCGAGGCTGTGTCGAGCTCGGCGAGACGCGCAAGGGCCTGGCGGACGGGTTTTGCCGACAGAAACCGAATGTAATAGTTCAAGCTGGTTGCCTGGTTCAGCGCCCCTTGGCCCTCGATCGGCCTGGGCGCGGTGGACCAGGTCATTTCCGAGGTGTCGGTATAGGTCTGCGTCTGACCCCAGGCGGAATTGTTGAGGACCTTTTCCGCTTCCTTTTTGGTCCATTCCGTCCAGGGCTTGTTCTTCTGCGCCACGGCAACACCAAGTGCCATCGCCAGACTGAACAGAACGATAAGCACTCTCGCTCGGTTTTTCATTACACTGTCCTCCTGTGTTTGCTTCCCAGTGGAGAAGCGCGGCTACACTTACCGTGGATATAGTATACCCCAGGTAAGAAGATATTTTTTCAGGAAAGGTTCAAATGCCTGAGGAAGAAGATGCACGTGCAGGGTCGGCTGCCCCGGAGGCTGGAATTCAGGCCTGCCCGGAAGACTGCAGCTTTCCGCGGATCCGCAGCATGGCGGTTGTGTGTATCTGTCCCACGCGCGCCGGTGAGACGCCGAAAATCTCGGCAATTTCCTGCATCGTGAGCTCCTCGTTATGATGCAGTGAGACCACCAGTTTCTCATTCCGGGGAAGCGCTTCCAGAGCGGCTGCCATCGCAAGGGAGAATCCGCTTTTCGAATAGGTCCGATAGCCCGCCTCGTTCGCAGGATCCGGGAAGTACCTGATCCGCGCTGCCGCCCCGCTTTCCTCTTCGGCGGGGCTGCAATCCTCCACTCGTCCCGGACCGATCCCCTTGTGCTGGTCAAGCATGGAATAGAGCGCCTTCAGACTCAGCCCCAGTTCGGTGCAGACGTCGAGATTCGTTGCCGGATGCCCCAGCCGCACTTCACAGTCGGCAAAAGCCTTCTCCAGTTCCCTGAGTCCGCTCGCCTGAATATCCGGAATACAACCAACTTCATATGCGACTGAAGACATAGGTGCCTCAAAAAAGAGACGGTGATCACTTGCGTTTGGATGTCCACATGCACATAAAGCAGAATCCGTGCCACAACGCTTGACCAGGATGTAATAGCCTTGCTTCCACTTCTCTCCAGGCGCGCAGATACAGGCCGAAGATTCCCGCGTAAGCGTGCGGCGGCGGGAAAACAGGTCACAGCAAATCGGGCAGAAGCAAAGAACCCCCTGCGGGTTTATTGTAGATCGTATTTTAAATGAATAGCTTACACCGAATCAAAATCCCGGCGGGCCGCGCCCTATCCCGAGAGACTGCTGCGACGCCCGCTCACATGAATGTCCCGGCCCGCGGGCTGCCCTCCCATGAGCCTCTCCCCGGCCCCGGCTCTTGACCTTTTCCCCGATTGCACACCATCGGGATGCAACGGCGCGTTAGTGACAATTCACATCACAACCGGATGCTCATTCTCATCACGCGCGCTTGCAGGAACTGAAATCACCCGGCAATCGAGTGACCTTCATCGCGCTTCATGCCCGCTCAAGCGTGCGGAATTCTTACGGGTGCCGTAAAGAAATCGTACAGTCCTGGCGCAGTGGGTGTTGAAGCCATTGCGTTTATTATATCTTATCTCTGGAACGCAGATTGCAACGTGAATAGGGGATCCGTGTGTGTCGGGGAATCCGCGATGTCCGTTTAAACTCAGAGGTGGTTGTGTTACAAATGATCTGGGTGGTGAAAGCAGTAGTGGCGGTTCTTGCTCTGGCATCGGCATTCCCGGGGAATGCGATGCAACCTGAGGCGCGGCACGGTCAGCGGGGGCAGAGAGGGTATGACAGCCGCGATTGGACCGAGGGAAGGAAACAGGAAGGGCTGGAATTCCTCGCAAAGGTTTACGACCAGCGGGTCAAGCAGCCCGAGCCGGGTCCGGAGAACATCTTTCTGCACATGCGTGCCTCTGAACTGATTGACAGGATGAAACAGCCGCAGGCAAACAATTTCCAGTTTGACCGGCTTTTTCGCGCCACTGATTCGCTGCTGCGGGCCAGCGAGAGGATCATGCAGGCACGCAAAAACGGCAGCATCGACGATGACGAAAGGCGTGACGCGGCTCTTTTCCTGCAGCGCTGTTATTTCCGCGTACAGCAGGCGGAATATTTTGCCGGAGTAAGTGGCGAGAAGGAGGCAAAGCAATACGTGTCTCACACGCGCGGTCTCTATCAGCAGGCTCGCAGCGCTTATGATGCCCACCAGTACAGCAAGGCCAGAATGCTCGGCGACGCATCTTCGCTGATCGCCGCAGCGCTGGAAAACATTGCCCAGGCCTCGCTGCGCATCCCAGATCCTCCCATCATCAAGTAGGCGAAGATGTTTTGGCCTGCTCCTGCAAGCTTTCGAGCTCAAGCCACCATCATTGCGGCGGCATCGCTGGCCGTTGTGGGTCTGGCCGGCTTTATTGTATACCGGGCCATTAGAACCACAGAGGGCGCCCTGGTCGCCGATTCCCGGCAGCTCTGCATCTCTGCGTGCAATGAGTTACGGGAGCAATACGAGGAACGGATCAAGGAGGGAGATTTGCTGCAGATGCCCCCGGAGGCCCAGGATCTGTCCCTGACTGGAATCTCCCAGACTGTACTGCGCACATTCGAAGGTGTGGATGGGGGGATTTATCTGCCGAAGCAGGACTATGTAATGGGCTATGCGGCTCCCCCCAGACCCGCAGGTCCCAGGCCTAGACCCAGGGGACCGAGGTGGGAGTTTATCCGTTCGCTTGCCGAACGGGCGATGTCCTCTTCAGAGATCGTCACGGGCGAGAGACCCTATGATACCACTTACCTGGTGGCGGCGGCTGTACGTTCCAAGTCCGGGGAAGCAGTCATCTGGACAATGCGGCGGACCCTGGTGGCGCGCGATCCCCTGATGGAGGAGGGGCGCTGGTGGCTGGCCGCGCTGGTTTTCTCCTCGGTGCTCGGCGTGTTCGGTATCGTCTCGATCTGGCATATGCTCCGCTCAGGAGTGGAAGGTGTACAGCGCGGCCTGCACCGGCTGGAAGACGACTTTACGCATCGAATCCCGACGATGCGGGGGGATTTCGGGCTGATTGCCATGGCCATAAACCGCATGGCGGAACGGCGCATGGCTCTGGAAGAGGAACTGCGCCGCCAGGACCGGCTAGCTGCGCTGGGGAAGGTGGTATCGGGGGTTGCGCATGAAGTGAGGAACCCCTTGAACTCCATGAAACTCAAACTTCAGCTGCTTGAACGGCGGCTGACCAAGGGGATACCGGCGTCCGATGAAATTCAGGAAGCGCTGCGCGAGATCGACCGTTTGGACATGATCGTAAGCCGCCTCCTGGCTTTCGGCAGACCGGCGATCCTGAACCGCCAGGTACAGGCCTTGCAGCCCCTGGTAGAGCAGGCGATCAGAATGGTCCAGGAGCCGGCGCACAAGAAGGACGTGCGGTTTGAAACCCGGGAAATGGAAGACTCCCTGGAAGTGGATGTCGATGGCCCACAAATTGTGCAGGTGCTGATAAACCTGTTCCTGAATGCGATAGACGCGTCCTCGCCTTCCGGTCTGGTCCGTGTGGGAGCGGAGCGCTCGAACGGGTGCGTGCGCGTGGCCGTTTCGGATCAGGGATCGGGGATCGCCGAGGAAGTGAAGCCCCATATTTTCGACGCATATTATACAACCAAACCGAACGGCAGCGGACTGGGTCTGGCGGTGTCCCGGGAGATTGTCGCCAATCACGGCGGCAGGCTGGAGTTGGAAACGAGTCCGGCGGGGACGAGCTTCTTCCTGATGTTGCCGATTGACAGGAGTCGCCCGCTTTGAAGCGTGACAATGAAGTGCTGATCGCGGAGGACGAAAACTCGGCCCGTGAGTCACTGCGTGCGCTCCTCGAAGATGAGGGCTACCAGGTCCTGTGCGCGGCGGACGGCGACGAGGCTGCCAGAATCCTCTCCACCAAGGCCCCCGAAGCGGCACTGATCGACATCCGCATGCCGGGCAGGGACGGGCTTGCGTTGTTGCGCGAGTTACGCAACCACCCCAATCCCCCCGCCGTCCTGATCATGACCGCATACGGCACGAGCGCGGTGGCCATCGAGGCGATGGCTCTCGGGGCTTTCGACTATCTGACCAAGCCGCTGAATTTTGACGAACTGCGCATACAGCTGCAGCGCGCGATCGAAAACCGCCGCCGCATCCGGGAGCTCGAGTCCTACCGTGTCGAGGAGGAGGCGACGCTGCACGAATCCGAAATCGTTGGCAGCAGCCCCACCATGCAGAAGCTGTACAAGCTGATCGGCCAGACAGCCCCGACCGACTCGACGGTATTGATCCGCGGCGAGTCGGGGACGGGGAAAGAGGTGGTGGCAAGGGCAGTCCACCGCCACAGCCCCCGCGCTTCCCGGCGCATGGTCAAGGTCGACTGCGCGTCGATTCCGGAAACGCTGCTGGAGGCGGAACTGTTCGGGCATGAGCGCGGGGCCTTTACGGGTGCGTCACAGCGGCGCATCGGCAAATTCGAGTTTGCCGACAGCGGCACGATTTTTCTCGACGAGATCGGCGACGTCAGCCCGTCGACCCAGGTGAAGCTGCTGCGCGTGCTGCAGGACCACTGCATCGAACGCCTGGGGTCCAACACGCTTATTCCGCTCGATGTCCGCGTGCTGTCGGCCACCAGCCGGGACCTCGAAGGCGCTGTGCGTGAAGGGCGTTTCCGTGAGGATCTCTACTACCGCCTCAATGTGGTGTCGCTCCTCATTCCCCCGCTGCGCGAACGCCGCGAGGACATCGTGGAACTCTCCCAGTTCCTGCTGCGCCGCAGCGCCGGCCGCCTGCGGCTGCCGGTGCCGACGATCTCCGAAGAAGCGCGCCTGGTCCTGATCCAGAACGACTGGCCGGGGAATGTGCGCGAGTTGGAACACTGTCTGGAAAGGGCACTGATCCTGAGCAGGTCGGGGGTGATTCTACCGGAGCATGTGAAGCTCGCCACCGCGCCGCCGGCGGCGGACCCGCTCGATTCCTTCTCACTCGAGGAAGGATTCCACGCCGCCATCCACCGACTCGAGCGCAGGCTGATCGAACGGGCTCTGGCGGCATCGGAAGGCAACCGCACGCGCGCGGCGCAGCTCCTGAAAATCAACCGCAGACTCCTTTACGACAAGCTTCGCGAACACGGGCTCGAGTGACCGGCTAGTGCGAGGTCGATTTGACCAGGATGTCTATCTGCGCCTGGCTCTGCAAGGTCTTGATCAGCTTCTCCAGCTCCACGTCTTCCTTCTGCGCTTTCAGGAAATCGGTCAGTTCCGCGCGGACCTCATCCAGCGATGCAATGCCCGCCTTCTTCCTGTCTGTGAGCTTGATGATGTGGAAACCGTACGAAGTCCTCACAATGCCGCTGACTTCTCCCACCTTGAGTTTCTCCGCAGCATCCTCGTAAGCGGCTTCCAGTTCCCCCTTCTGGGTCAGGCCGATATCCCCGCCCCGCGACGCGGAAGGATCCATGGAGTTTTCTTTGGCAAGCTTCGCAAAATCCTCCCCTTTCCGCGCCCGCTCGAGGATGGCCTCGGCGCGAATTCCCAGCGCCTTCTCCTGCTCGGCCGTGACGCCGGCAGGCACGTTGATCAGGACGTGGCTGGTACGGATCAAGTCGGGATGCCTGAAATCGTCGGGATGGGCCTTATAGTACTCGGCCACTTCCACCGGCGTCACCACCAGCTTTTTGGTGATGTTTTCCTGGACATACTTGGAGATTACCAGGTCTCTCGCCAGTGCGAGCGAAAGCGCCTTGCGGTCCATCCCGCGGTTCGCCAGTTCGACGTTCAGCGCCGCATCGCTGGGATAGGTTTTGGCGACCTTGTCGAATTCCGCCTGAACTTCTTCCGGCGTGACAGCCACACCCCCCGCGGTCGCTTTTTGATAAATGAGTTCATCCCCCACGAGCAGCGAGAGATTCCTGGTTGTCACATCCACCTTGTAGTCCTCGCGAAGGTCCTTCCACGCCGGGTTGCCGATGGTTGCCAGTTCTGCCCGAACCCTCTGTTCCAGATCCCTGCCCAGCACGGCCTTGCCGTTCACCCTCGCGACCACAGCCGGATACAGGGCATTGGGGCCTGCGGGGGGGATTTCCTCCTGTTCGGCCGCCTTGGCTGCGCTGGCCGCGACCTGCGGGGGCGGGGTAGCTTTGGGTATTGTCTGCGTCTGGCCGGCGGTCTGAGCCCAAAGAGAGCCCGCCAGCAGAATATTGAAGATAAAAGCCGCCGATTGAAAATTGGTTTTCACGGGGTATGAAGTTCTCCTTGACGGAATCTCGATCCGCACTCTCCGGAATCCGCGCCCGATGCGCGCCGACCCGGCATCCGGGTTACGCAATGCGCAGGTCCTACCGAATAATAACATAGAGCACCGCGCGATTTGAAATCGCTCCTGCCAGCCTCTTGCAATCCCGGGACAATTGCGATATTTGTGAACGCTCTCGCACAAGGGGGCCGATTGGGACTGAACTGGCTGGACGGGATGATCATCCTGCTGTACCTGGCTGCCATCACGCTGTTCGGCGTTAGTTTCCGCAAAAAGCAACAATCTCTGCACACCTACTTCCTGGGCGGGCAGAATATCCCCATGTGGGCGCTGTCGCTGTCCATCGTGGCGACCGAGACAAGCACCCTGACGATCATCGGCACGCCGGCAATCGCCTTTGGGGGCGACCTTTCCTTCCTTCAGCTGGTCATGGGCTACCTGGTGGGACGGGTCTTCATCTGCCTGGTGCTGATCCCTGCGTATTTCAAGGGGCAGATGTACACCGCCTATGAACTGATGCAGAGACGCTTCGGCTCGCGCATCAAGCATGCCACTGCCAGCATGTTCCTCGTCACACGGGCCCTGGCGGAGGGAGTGCGCGTGTTTGCCATCGCCACCGTTGTCAGCGTCGTGCTGGGGACCGGAGACATCTGGTCGATCGTGATCATCTCGTGCCTTACACTGATCTACACCTTCGAGGGAGGACTCACGGCGGTCATCTGGACGGATGTTGTACAGCTTTTCATATACATCGGCGGCACGCTCGTGGCTTTCTTCGTAATCCTCGGCATGATTCCGGGCGGATGGGAGGGGGTTGTCGCCAATGCGGGGCACAAGCTCGTCCTGTGGAATTTCAGCTTCGATTTCCGGGTCAGTTACTCCTTTTGGGCGGGGGTCATCGGCGGCGCATTTCTCAACACCGCCAGCCATGGTGTGGACCAGCTGATCGTCCAGCGTCTCCTGGCAGCGAAAAACGAGCGCGACAGCAAGCTCGCGCTGTTGGGCAGCGGCCTCGTGATTTTCTTCCAGTTTTCCCTTTTCCTGATCGTCGGTGTCATGCTCTTCAGCTTTTATCTCTACCATCCCGAGGAAGCGGTGCCTGCGGTCCGCGACCGCATCTTCCCCACCTTCGTGGTCCGGCACCTGCCCCACGGTGTTTCCGGCCTCGTCATTGCAGCAATTCTGGCGGCGGCCATGTCGAACCTGAGCAGCGCCCTCAATTCGCTGGCCTCCACTACGGTCGTGGATTTCTATCGCCAGTTCCTGCAGAAAGGATCCACAGCCGCGCAGCAATTGCGTTTCTCGCGCTGGATGACAGTGCTCTGGGGGGTGATCCTCGTCGGTCTGGCCATACTCTCCCGCAAGGTCGGCTCCGTATTGGAAGCCGGCCTGACAATCGCCTCAATCACCTACGGCAGCATGCTGGGAGTGTTCCTCCTCGGCGTTTTCACACGAAAGGCGAACGAAAGGGGTTCCATACTCGGAATGGCAGTCGGCCTGGCAGCCATGCTGGCGGTGTGGAAATTCAGCAGCATCGCATTCACCTGGTACGTCCTGATCGGCACCGTCATTACATTCTCCACCGGATATGCCGCCAGCCGGCTTCTCGCGTCACGAAACGGATGATCCGCGCCACTTTCCCCGCGAACGAAAGAACAGTGAGAGAGGGCTTCAGCCCGCGCGCTTCAGATCTCCTTAACCCTCGATTCTCGTATGCTCACCGGCTTTAAAGCGCACGGGCTGAAGCCCGTGCTCACTGCCGAATTCCATGCGGGCGCCGGCGAAAGAACAGTGAGACCGGGCTTCAACCCGCGCGCTTCAGATCTCCTTACCCCGCGATTCTCGTATGCCCACCGGCTTTAAAGCGCACGGGCTGAAGCCCGTGCTCACTGTCGAATTCCAAGCGGACACCGGCGAAAGAACAGTGTGCGCGGGCTTCAGCCCGCGCGCTTCAGATCTCCTTACCCCGCGATTCTCGTATGTTCACCGATTTTAAAGCGCACGGGCTGAAGCCCGTGCTCACTGTCGAATTCCTTGGGGGCGAGGACGAAAGAACAGCGCTCGGGCGCAAGACCACGGTTTCCAGGCGTAGTGGTTTATTTGTCCCGCCCGGATTCTATTGTGATTCCCCCTGCCGCGCCGC
>JAFNAG010000368.1 GCA_017860135.1 Acidobacteriota bacterium | reverse complement strand
GCGGACATCCGGGCCCGCCACGGTTCCCAGGGCTTGCGCCCTGGGCTGTCCTGCCGGACCCCTGCGGGGTCCCTTTCAGTTCCCGGACCCGGTGTGTTTTCTGACAGCCTGCGAGACCATCTACCCACAGTGTCAAGTGTGTCCCACAGCCAGCGCACAGCGGGGCGAATCCGCGCCACAATCGGTATCGGGATCGGGATCGCAATCGCTATCAGGATCGGTATCGATGTCATGGCTCTCTGGAGCCTTATGGCCTCCGGCGCGATTGCGGCAATATGGTCGACTTCCGGTGTCTGAGGCGTCGGATTGTGGTCCAGGGGGCTACCCCGGATTTGGCCTTTCGTTGTACAATCGCGCTCAGTATTAGAATCGAGGCGCTAACTACATCCTGCGGAGAGGGATCCCCAATGCGAAAAATGATCATCGTCCTGATGCTGGCAGTGATTTCCGTTGCGGCCGCCGCCTGTTCCTCCGGTCCGAAGGCGGACCTGGTTCTGAGGAACGGTGCCATTTACACGATGGAGCGGGAACAGCCGTGGGCCGGCGCCATCGCCATCTCCGGCAATAAGATCATCGCTGTGCTCGATCGGGATGAGCAGGCCGAGAAGTTTATCGGCCCGCAGACAAGAACCATCGACCTGGACGGCGCTTTCGTCGTGCCCGGCTTCATCGATGCACATACACACTTCAACAGCGCAGGAGAGATGGTCAACGGTGTCAATCTTCTCACCGTCGCGGATGACAAGGGCCTGCGAACTGAATTGTCCCGGGTCGTCCCGATCGTCGGGGCCGGCGAGTGGATCACCGGAGGTCTCTGGGGCGCTTATGAACAGTGGGCATTGGGGGCGGCGACCTCCGGCGACAAAATGCAGCAGCGCTGGGAGCCTGACAGATCGGCGATCGACGACCTGACGCCGGACAATCCATGCATACTGAGCAGTTTTGACGGTAAGCTGTTTCTGGCAAACACAGCGGCGCTTCAGGCTGCCGGACTCGACAAGGCCCGGCTACCCGGGATGAAGCTCGATTCCAAAGGCGCGCCGACCGGCCTGGTGCATGAAGGATCGCCGGCTCTCAAACTGCTGCGCCAATCCGTAAAGCCGAAGTCGGAACAGCGCCTCCTGAACGAGAGCAGGGCCGGACTCAGGAAGCTCGCCGAGTCGGGGATCGTCGAGATTCACGACATCACATCGCAGGCTCAGACAGATCGCTTCATCCAGCTCGAGAAGAACGGCGAGTTGACGTGCCGCATTTGGATGCGGCCGGACTTGAGCCGCAGCGCCGAACTTAAAGAAAAGGGCTTTGCAATGGGAGCGCACCCCGTAAGCCGCCAGCCCGATTCCCTCCTCCGGTACGGTGCCCTCAAAGGGTACATCGACGGGATCATGGGTACCCACGGCGCCCTGTTTTTCCAGCCTTACGACGACCAGCCGGAAAATTCCGGGCACTACCGCACCCACACCAGTGACGACCCGAAGCTTCTCACTCCCAACATGAAGAAAATGGAGGACCTGATCCGGACCGGGGTGAATGCGGGCTTTGTGACCAATGTGCACGCGATCGGAGACAAAGGGGTCGCCCTCATGCTGGACACGTATGAGAAGCTCATGCAGGAAACGGGGAAAACGCTGGAAGGTTTCCGCGTCATCCACGCACAGGTGATCCGGCCCGAGGATTTTCCGAGATTCCAGAAGCTACACGTGATCGCCGAAGTGAATCCATATCACATCTCCGATGACATGCGCTGGATGGAAGAGCGCATCGGCCACGAGCGCTGCAAGGGGGCGTACGCGTTCCAGTCATTGCTGGAGAACGGAGCCATGTTGTCTTTCGGTTCCGACTGGCCCGGGACTTCGGCGGCCGAGTACCACATGCATCCCAAGTACCTGATCCATGCCGCCGTAAACCGGACCACCCTCGGCGGCGAGCCGCGGGGCGGCTGGTTCCCGGAACAGAAGATCTCCGTGGAAGAGGCATTGAAGGCCTACACCATCAACAACGCGATCGCGGCGTTCGAAGGAAACCTGCGCGGGTCGCTGAAGACGGGGAAACTTGCCGATATCACGGTGCTGGATCAGAATCTGCTGAAAATCGATCCCGCAGACATCCTGAAGACAAACGTCGTCATGACCATCGTCGACGGGAAGATCGTCTTCCAGAAAAGTTCCGGCAACTGACCGTCAGGTCCCTGCTCGGCAATATCACCGCGATTCAGACAGTGGCGCGCCCTGAAGGTCAGGGAATCAAAAAGGACCCCGCAGGGGTCCAGCAGGACAGCCCAGGGCGTAAGCCCTGGGGAAGGGCGCCCGGATGATTTCCGCCCTGAAGGGCGGCGCAGCCAGCCGGTGGAAAAGATAGCGGCGCCGCGCACCCGCATCCTGATATCGAGGTTAGACGGTGACCGCGTTGGACCTGCTTCGCCCTCCAGGGCTGATCCTGTGTTCCTGTCGCTCATCCCAGGGCTGGCGCCCTGGGCTTTCCTGCCCCACTCCTTCGGGGTTGGTGATTGCAGTGCATCCCACTGTCTGAATCGCGTGGCCAATTTAAGGTATTTCTCTCCTGCTGGAAATATGATAAGAGATTCCCCGAAATTTCCATTGAGCGGAACATCCCTCAAGCGAGATTCAGGCGAATCGGATCAGGAGCAGCAATTTTCTATGGCATCACAGAATCTGGACACATCGGCGATCCCCCTTTCATCAAGGCGTTTCCTTCCATGGCTTCTGATACTTTTTGTCGGAAGCGGGTGCGCAGCGCTGGTTTACGAGGTCATATGGTTGCAGTTGCTGCAGCTGGTCATCGGTTCTTCGGGCATCTCGCTGGGCGTGCTGCTCGGAACCTTCATGGGAGGCATGTGCCTCGGCAGCCTGGCTCTTCCAAGGCTCATCCCGAAGCGGACTCACCCGCTGCGCGTATATGCATTTCTTGAGCTCGGCATCGGGGTGATTGGGATCGCGGTGTTGTATGGGATGCCCGTGCTGTCGGGAATCTATGCCGATTATTTCGGGCACGGCGTGATATCACGCGCCATCGTGGCGGCGATCTGCCTCCTGCCGCCTACGTTGCTCATGGGCGCCACGCTGCCGGCCATCGCCCGCTGGGTTGAGGCAACACCCGAAGGGGTTTCCTGGATGGGATTTTTTTACGGCGGGAACATCGCCGGTGCGGTGGCCGGATGTCTGCTCGCGGGATTCTACCTCCTGCGGCTCTACGATATGCCGACTGCGACTTTCGCGGCTGTGGCGCTGAATGCCGGGGTGGCGGGGTTTGCGCTCCTGCTTGCGTCCCGGACACCCCATTGTGTGCCGTCCTCGGACGCGGGGCCATCCGGCGCGGAACCCCCGGCCGGATCCGCCGCGGTCTACATCACGATCATGTTGTCCGGCTTGTGCGCCCTGGGAGCCGAAGTGATCTGGACCCGCCTGCTTTCCCTGCTGCTTGGGGCTACGGTGTACACCTTCTCCATCATTCTTGCCGTGTTTCTGGTGGGGCTCGGAATCGGCAGCAGCGCCGGTGCTTTCCTCGGCCGCAGGGTGCGCAGGCCCCGGGTGGCGCTCGGGGTATGCCAACTCCTGGTTTCCGCAGGTGTCGCCTGGGCGGCGGTCATGATCACCCGGTCTCTTCCCTATTGGCCGATTAATCCGAGCCTCTCCACCAGCCCCTGGGCTCCCTGGTTCACGTTTCAGCTCGATATCCTCCGCTCCGCCTGGGCGATCCTCCCGGCGGCACTCTTCTGGGGCGCGAGTTTTCCCCTGGCGCTTGCTGCCGTGGCGGTGCGTGGGAAGGATCCCGGCGAACTGGTCGGCGGAGTTTACGCGGCCAATACGGTAGGAGCGATCGTCGGTTCGCTGGCATTCAGCACAATCCTGATCCCCCGGATGGGCACGCCCGGCGCGCAGAAGGTGCTGATTCTCCTTGCCGCCGTGTCGGCGCTGATCGCGCTGGCCCCGGTGCTGATCCCTTCGCGCAGAATCGTCCCGTCCGCAGGGATGCAGGCGCCGCAGTTGTCGTTTTCCCGCAGGGGCGCGGTCGTGGCGCTCCTGTCTCTGATGGCCGGCGGTTCCCTGGCACTCGTGGTCGCTCCCGCCCCCTGGATCTTGGTCGCCTGGGGCCGGTTTTCCGCCACATGGATGGCCTGGTGCGTTCCCGGGATTGTCGCCGATGAGAACGTGCCCCTGAACAAGTCCGCCGATGCCTACCGGTATTGCACCTATGTGGGCGAGGGGATGAATGTTTCGGTGGCGGTCACGAAATCGACCACCGGCTGGCGCTATTTTCACGGCGCCGGCAAAGTGCAGGCATCCAGCGAGCCGCAGGACATGCGCCTGCAGAGGATGCTCGGCCACCTGTCGGTCCTGGCGCGTTCGGACCCGGATGCCGTGAAGGATGTGCTCGTAGTCGCGTGCGGCGCCGGCGTGACCGCGGGGTCATTCATTCCCTACCCCGACATCCAACGCGTCACGATCTGCGACATCGAACCGCTGGTGCCGAAAGTGGTGACGCCGATGTTCGGCCCGCAGAACTATCACATCGCGGACGGGATCGCACAGCAGAATCCTCACATCGTGGAAGGCAAGGAAGTCAAAGTAGTCTACGACGACGGCCGTCATTACATCCGCACGCTCCCCAAGGACGCGAAGTACGACGTGATCACGTCCGACCCGATCGATCCGTGGGTCAAAGGCTGCGCCGCGCTCAACACCATCGAGTATTACCAGATGTGCCGGGATCACCTGAAGCCGGGCGGTGTGATGAGCCTGTGGATCCCGCTGTACGAGAGCAACATCGACACCGCCAAGAGCGTGATCGGGACTTTCTTCCAGGTGTTCCCCAACGGGATTCTGTTCAGCAACGACATAAACGGAGAAGGCTACGATGCCGTGCTCTTCGGTCAGGTGGAGCCGACCCTGATCAATGTCGACGCGCTCGAGCGACTGCTCGACCGGGCCGAGTACCGCCGCGTGAAAGAGTCGCTGGCGGAGGTGGGGTTCGGGATGCGGAGCACTTCGGCGGG
>JAFNAG010000117.1 GCA_017860135.1 Acidobacteriota bacterium | reverse complement strand
CGCCTTGCATCTGCCCGCCCGGCGCTCGCGCCAGAATGTGAACTTATTTTTGCGCGAACCCTAAGGAGGACAGAAGATGCGGGATGGTCAAGGTGAACGTCGTGAGTTTATCCGAAAACTGGCGGCCGGCGCAGCGTTGTCGTGGCCCGTCATGGGATCGATTGAGGAAGCATCCGCAGCTGTCATGCAGAAACCTGCCCCGGGCGCTCCATTGGTTTTCAATGTGGCCGATCACGGTGCCGTGGGGGACGGGAAGACGCTGACCACCGGCGCCATTCAGAAGGCTGTGGACCGGTGCGCCGCGGCAGGAGGCGGCAGGGTGGTTTTCCCGGCAGGCAGGTACCTGACGGGACCGATCTTCCTGAAAAGCAACGTCCATGTCGAAGTCCCATCCGGCGCCGTTCTGCTCGGCAGTACCGATTTTGACAGAATTCCCTCGATTGCGGGTCGCTGGGAGGGGATCGACCGCACGGTCTACGCCTCTCTGTTCACGGGCCACGACCTGGAAAACATCTCCATCACGGGCCGCGGGTTGCTCGATGGGCAGGGGGAAGCCTGGTGGGATGCCTTTCGCGCCGTTGCCGCTTTACGGCAGAAACTCGGGTTGCTGGAACGGGAACCGGAGAATCCTCCCGGGTCCCCGCTCAAGTGGGCACGGCCGCGCATGATCAACCTCTATCGCTGCAAGAATGTCCTGATCAGCGGGCTGACGGTGATCAATTCGCCTTCCTGGAACATTCACCCGGTACTGTGCGAGAACGTCGTCATCGACCAGGTTACCATTCTGGCTCCGGATGAGGGGCCCAACACGGACGGGATCGATCCGGATTCCTGCAAAAACGTGCGCCTGTCGAACTGCAATATCAGCGTGGGAGACGACTGCATCACCCTCAAGTCCGGTTACCGCTACCGGAATACAAACGTCCCCTGCGAGAACATCGCCGTGACAAACTGCACGTTTGGACGAGGGCACGGCGGCGTGGGGGTGGGCAGCGAAACCGCGGGCGGCGTGCGCAACGTGACGGTGAGCAACTGCATCTGCGACGGCACCGATCGGGGCTTGCGATTCAAAACGGCCCGCGGCCGGGGCAGCGTGGTCGAGAACTTCAGCGCCATGAATGTGGTCATGCGCGGCGTCGGCGATGCCGTCTCTGTCACCATGCTTTACGGCGCCGGTGATTCGCGCACTGCCCAGCCGGCGAGTGAACTTACCCCCATTTTCAGGAACATCCGCCTCAGCAACATTACTGCGAGCGACGTCAAACGTGCGGCGCTCATAGAGGGCCTTCCCGAAATGCCGGTCCGGGGGCTCACGATCAACAATTTTGAGGCGGTAAGCGCGGGCGCAGGCATCACCTGTTCCAACGTGGACGGCATGACCTTCGACAACGTCGCCGTCAACGCGGCAAAGGGGCCGGCGATGACGGCTGTCGATGTGAGGGGGATCGAGATACACAGGTTTGCCGACCGGAATCCCCAGGAGGGCCTCCCGTCCATCCGGCTGGAAAATATCAACGATGGATTGATTCAATCGTGCGCTGCCGCGCAGGGTACGGGAACATTCGTTGAGATCGGCGGCGCCGGCAGCCAAGACATCAGCCTGGTGGCAAACCGTCTTGCCCGCGCGGCGCAGGACGTCAGATTCGTCGGCGGAGCTCCCGAATCCGCTGTGGTCCGGCGCCTGTGATTCCTGATTCTCGCAGCCTGCCGGTCAATCGGCGTATGCATTACGGCTTCATGCCGGCCGCCGCAAGTGCTTCCCGGGTCAGTTGTCCGATCCGGCCCCAGTCCCGCGCGGCGATCAGCTTCTTCTCCACCATCCATGATCCGCCGATGGCGGCGACGGACGGGCGTTCGAGATATGAGCGCATGTTGGCGGGATGGATCCCTCCGGTGGGAATGAACTTGATCCCGGTGTGCCCGTAGGGTCCCTCGAACGCCTTGAGCATTGCCACTCCGCCCGCCTGTTCCGCGGGGAAAAATTTGAGTGTGAAGCATTCCAGGCTCATGGCCTTTTCGATCTCTGACGGAGTCATGACGCCGGGCACCATTGCGATCCCCATCTCCTGCGCAGCGGCGACCACGCATTCGTTCAGTCCCGGCGCCACGGCAAATCGAGCGCCGGCCTCGACCGCTCTTCGGAGCTGATCCGGCTCAAGAATCGTGCCGGCGCCCAGCAGCAGGTCCGGGTACTGCGCCGACAGCCTGTGAATGGCAGCGGCTGCCGCGGCGGTACGGAAAGTGATTTCCATAACATCGAGACCGGCCCCGAGCAATGTTTCCGCCAGCGGTTCGGCCAGTTCCTCGTGATCGAGGACCACCACCGGAACGATGCGTTTTTCTGCAATCCGCTCAAAAACCGCCATCTCCACCTCTCCTCAGCCCGGTGCAGGATCCGGACAGTAACCGGGCTAGCGCGCCAGCCAGCCGCCGTCGACGGCTATCGTGTATCCGTTGATGTAGTCGGATGCCGGTGAGGCAAGAAACACCACGATGCCCCGAAGGTCCTCCGGAGTGCCCCAGCGTCCCATAGGAATCCGCTCCAGGATTGCCCTGTTGCGCTCCGGATCCTCGCGCAGGGGCTTGGTGTTGTCGGTCGCCATGTATCCCGGAGCGATTGCATTGGTATTGATGCCCTGCGGACCGAGTTCGCATGCCAGCAGTCGTGTCAGCCCCATGACCGCACTCTTGGAGGCCGTGTAGGAAGGAACGCGGATCCCCCCCTGGAAGGAAAGCATCGATGCGATGTTGATGATCTTGCCGCGGCCATCGGCTACCATCACCCGCGCGGCGGCCTGGCTGAGAAGGAAGACAGCTCTAATGTTGATATTCATGACATCATCCCAATCCTTCTGGGCAAACTCCAGGAAGGGTGCGCGGCGGATGATGCCGGCGTTATTCACCAGGATATGCAGCCCGCCGAACGCTCTCATCGCGGTATCCACCAGCAATTGCGGCGCCCCCGGCGCTGCCACATCGGCCTGAACGGCCTCACATCCGCGGCCGGTTTTCCGGATGCGATCCCGGGTCTCATGACTGTCGCCCAGGTCGGCCGCAACCAGGTCGGCACCGGCTTCCGCGAGCGCAATCGCCATTGCCTGCCCGAGGCCCTGGGACGCTCCCGTCACCAGGGCGACTTTTCCATCCAGTCGAAACTGGTCCGCAATCGTGTTCATTTCCGCCTCTCCTCATTGGTCCATCGGGGCGATCATGATGGGAGAACGAAGTCTTCTTCTCCGCGTGCTCCGTGTCTCTTCGGTGACATCATCGCCCCCCGGAATTGCTGCCGATCCGACTAATACCCGTTCCGTCAGAGTTCGGGAGATGGCACCGCTCGCCTCGATCAAATCGCCCGCCAGGCTTCGGGCTCTTGCCCTGTCCAGGCGGAAAACCGGCGCCGAAATGCTGAGCGCCGCGACAATGCGGCCGCCCGGCCCGGAAACCGGTGCGCCCAGGCAGCGCCCGTCCAGTTCGTTTTCCTCGTTGTCCAGAGCATAACCCTGCCGGCGCACCGCATCCAGCTCCGCCATCAACGCCTGTTGGCTGACAATTGTATGCGGTGTCAGGCGCGTGAGCCCCTGGATCCGGACCAAACGCCGCACTTCGTTTGCCGACAGGCCGCTCAACAGCACTTTTCCGAGAGCCGTTGCGTGCAAATGCCGGCGGTTCCCGACCTTCGAGGTCATCCGGACCGACTGCGGACTCTCGATCGTGCTGATCACGACGACTTCGCCGGCGTCGATGATCCCGAGGTTGACGGTTTCACGGCACGATTCCACCAGCCGTTCCATCACGGGCCGGGAAGCCCGCAGAAGCGCCTGCACGTCCGACTCTTCCTGCTGCAAGTCAAAAAACCTGCGGGTCATCTGATAATGCCCCGCCCGGTCGCGCGCGAGATATCCGCGCCTTTCCATGGTCGCGACAATCCTGTACGCGGTCGGCTTGGGCAAATCCAGGGCCCGGGCCAGTTCGGCCAGCCCAAGGCCCGAACGGCTCTCACGGATGGTCTCCAGAATGTCCAGCGCCTTGTGCAGTACCAGGATCCCGCGGCGTCGATTCGGCTCCTTCATCGTTTCACATGCTACAACTTGTTGTTTCACTTTGCGAGAAGAATGTACGGCTTGGATTTGCCGTGCGGGCGGGAGCAGACGGAATGGGCGGCGTGCCGCGGCAGAAATGGATACCACGAAATACACGAAAATTGTTTTCGTGTATTTCGTGGTTCCGGCTGCTTGTGCTCGTGTTCCCCCAATATCCAAGAATCTGATGAATAACCGAGACACTGCAGAGGAGTCAATCGGAATTACGGCCGAAGGGGACCGAACGCTGGCAGAGCTGCAGCGGCACACCCCAGGGGTCTCGGAGCATGCAAAGAACGGATCCGTCGGCGGTGCGTACCTCGTCGACAAATTCGGCTCCCGCCTCAACGAGGCGAGCCCGGGCGGCGCCTGCATCCGTCACGGAAAAGGCTCTGTGGAAGCTCAAGGGGTGGAGGCTGCGATAATCCGGGACGGAGGCTGCGTTGTTGGTGTAAATCTCCATGACAACGCGGCCGGTCTGGTCTGCCAGGAAGCGGGTGTAGGGCTCTGTATCGGTGGAAACGACGATTCTCATCGCCAGATGAGCGACAAACCACTCCGCCATTTTGACAGCGTCCGGGACATTCAGTGCGAAATGCTCGAATTGCATCGGGGTCTGCCTCCTGAGACGGGGAATTACAAAATGTCCTGGCGCCCGGCGGCGCCCATGGCGCCGCCGGGGAAATGACTCAGAAGAAGAGTTTCAACGCGAATTGCAGAAATCGCGGAGTGTAGGGGGCAGCCAATGATCCGGCTCCCCGGGTGACTGCCAGGTATCCCCAGCGATCCGGGGTGTAAGCCTGCTTCAACCGGTAAAGCTTCAGATCTTCCACCTTAGTAATGTCGAAAGAATTCAAGTTCACCGAATGGAAGCCTTGAGGAACCGGGGTTACGAAGAAGTCGCGGGGCAGCACCATGGCGGCGGCCTGTCCCGCCGGATTGGTGTTATAGCTCCGGATCATGAGATTGATCTGCGCGAGAAGCGCCGCGCCAGCCGGCGTGTTTCTCGGGGGCCGCGTGGACGGGGAGTAATTTGCCCAGGCATCATATTCACTGTTGCTTATGGTGTTTTCGCTCGGCGTGGTAAAGATCTCACCATTGTCGCTGTCTCGCCCGAACTGGAAGATGGGGTGATTGAACAGGTTGATTGCGTCCACGCGCAACTGCAGGCGTCTGCCTTCCCGCAGCTGCCAGTTCTTCTGCACGGAAAAATCGAACAGATAGAACGTTGGCCAGCGGGCGGAGTCAATCGTGCGCGGTGCGTTCCCGATCTCTCCCTTGACAGGACGTGTGAAGGCGGCCGGATTGAACCACGGTTCGCAGGTGGTTCCGATGGGGCAGTCCCGGCTCCAGAGCGGATTCATGATCGGCACGCCCGGGACCAGGTTGGGCCGGATCGCGCGCAGGTTGCCGGCGGCGAGCTGGTTGCCGTCGCGGATGACGATGACCAGGGGCGTCCCCTGTTGAATCCTGCCGGAGCCGCTGAAAGTCCAGCCCCCGATAATCTGATCCATCCATCCCGACACGTCCGGGAGGAAGTAGCGTCCCTTGCCCACCGGGAGGTCCCACAGGAACGTTCCGCTGAAGGCATGGCGGACATCGAAAGTCGAAACCGAGCGGTCATTGGAGCGCGGGGCGCCGGCCATGACCTGCCCGTTGGAGCGGATGATGTTGAAGTCTACAAATCTCACTCCGCCGCTGTCCGACGCGTCGTCGATGGACTTGGCGAACGTGTAGTTTGTCGTGAACATCAGGCCTCTGGACATGCGCCGCCGCAGGCTGACGTAGGCGCCGTGGCGGATGCTGTTCGAAGAGGAGTCCAGGTACGCATTCAGTGCGGCAAATCCCATGTACTCCCCTTCCGCGTCCCCCTGGTTGATGCGGACCAGGGATCCGTTCGGCTGTCGGCGACCCAGCGGATCGTTGATCTGGGCGTCCGGGCTGACCCCGAGACGGAAAAACGACTCCGCGACATCATAAGACCGCGGAGCAAGATTAATCGGGGGCATAAACAGGTGAGTTCCCTTGGATCCCGCATAGCCGGCTTCCAGGACATTCTGAGCGGACAGCTCATACTGGATCTGCATGCTGAAGCTCTGGACGTAAGGAACATGAAAGTTCCCGGAGATCGCGCGAGCGCCGCCGGCATAGTTGATACTGTCCAGGTAGAGCAGGCCATCCTCGGGGATCTGCAACCTCTCCTGCGGGGTTTTGGGGACGAGGTTGGGTTTGTTGCAGCAGAGCCGCATCATCGTGTTGTAATTTACGCCGCCAACGTTGACAATGCTGGCGTCCACGCCGCCGGTGTCTCCGTTGAATCCGGTGGTGCCGCTGAAATCCGGATTGGCATTGCGGTCCATGCCGGTGAGCGTGCCGTGGGACAGCCCGTAGCCTCCCCGGATGACAAACTTGCCGGCGTCATTCCAGCCGAATAAACGAGGGACCCAGGCAAAGCCGAAGCGCGGCTCCCATCCGTTGTAATCCACAGGTGTCAGGTACTTGGACCTGCCCCCATATCCGGAAAACGCCAGGGGAGGCACCAGCGCCTTGGTTACCACGTGCCCGTTGGCCAGGGTTACTGGCGCAGCCAGCGGGTACTCCTTGGCGAGATCGGGCCTGTACGCCGCCTGCAGGTTGTTTTCCTCCTCGCGAGGATACTGGAGCGTATAGCGCAAGCCGAGATTCAGCGTCAAGGCGGGCGTGACTTTCCAGTCATTCTGCACAAAGGCAGCTATCGACCTCCAGCGGTAGTAGTAGGTGAACAGGGAATCCCGCAGTGTCACCAGGTTTGGAACTCCGAGCAGGAACTGAGCATAATGCGCGCCGCCGGTGGCGCCCGTCAGGGCGCTGTTGGTCCAGCTTGTGTTGCGGTTGAACTCGTACCGGCCGCCCGGCCCGCCATACATCGGAGCTGTCTTGAGGCGCATATCGGCCAGGTCCACACCGAATTTCCAGCTCATGTTGCCGCGAATCCAGCTGAAATTGTCCGCAACGTTGTATGTCTGCTCGAGGTTTTCATTCTGCTGCGACTGAGAGAAACCCATGTAATACGCCCCCATCGCGAACGAAGGCAGGCCGCCCACTGTGATGCTCGGCAGCCCGAGTTCGGTGGACCAGTTCTTTCCCGTATAGATGTCATACATCGGGGGCATATTGCGGGAAAAGCGGCCGCGCGTGTAATTCAGTCGCAGCTCATTGATCATCCTGGGCCAGGTGTGCGTGTCGGTGATCAACAGCTGCTTGGAGGAACTGTAGTCGGTCCCGCCGGTATTGATCTCGTTCACTCCGATCTCGAAGTCGCAGCATCCCTTGTCGCCGCGGATCGGGACCTGCGTGTAGCGTCCGGAGAGGCGATTGCTTTGGGTCAGCTGATGATCGATTTTGGTGGTCAGGCGGAATTCCTCGTTCTTGATGAAGTTCGTGGTGGAGTAATTCGCCAGGGTATTGCTGCTGCTGATGAAATACTCGCCCGCCGGGGGGATCATTTCCTGAATTTTCAGAGCAACCGGGTCGAGCATGGATGTCGGCATCACATTGTTCGGAAACTGCGGGAACGTGGTCGTGCCTGCCGGCATGGTTTGCGGGCGCAGGTATTTGTCTTCCTGCAACAGGAATTGGTTGTAGATGACGACATCGGTATACGTCAGCCCGGGGAACTGGGCAACAACATCGCGGGGGGCCTGCGCGCCGGAAACGTTCACCAGATTGCTGAAGTCTCCGCGCCGCATCCCTTCCGTCGGCAGCAAGGGCTCGTACGGCGTGCTGTCCGAATAGTACCTGGGCTCGAAAGACACGAAGAAGAATGTCCTGTTGCGCCCGTCGAAGATCTTCGGGAGGTACACGGGTCCCTGAAATATTGCTCCGAACTGGTTCTGCCGGAGATTGCGCTTCGGCCGGACCGTGGGCGATGTGGTGTATGTGCCTGCCTGAAAGACCGGATTTCGGTTGTACCAGTTGAGATTGCCGTGGAACTGGTTTGTCCCCGATTTGGTAGTGATGTTGATGATGCCGCCTCCGCTCTGCCCGTATTCCGCGGAGAAATTCGACGAAACCACCGTGAATTCCTGTACCGAATCGGGAGAGAAGGTAACCACGGCGCGCGCCAGGCCGACTCCGGTATTCCGGGCGCCGTCGGCAAGGATGTTTGAACTTCCGGCCCGGCCTCCGTTGACGAACAAGTTGAAGCCGGGTGTGGCTATGGTCGAGGCCAGGTCCGGATCCTCGCTCCCTGCGTCCCCGGCGACGTTGGCTATCGTCATTGCCAGATCAAGGGCGCTCCGGTTGTTTAACGGAAGGTCCGTGAGCTGCCGTTCGGAAATCGTCTGCGCAACCGCGCCGGATTCCGCGTTGAGCAATGGAACCGTCGCTGTAACCTGAACAACGTCGGACCGCGTGCCGATTTCCATGGTCAGATTCACCGTGACCGCCGTTGCGGTGTCGACCTTTACGCGCTCTATCGCCGTCTTCTTGAAGCCCGGCACGTCCGCTTCGATACGATAATCCACCGGATCCAGATTGGTAACCGTGAAGGCTCCCCTCTCGGTGGTCTGGACGACGATCTTGTGGCCGGTCCCGATATTGATGATCGTCACTGTGACCCCCGGAAGCACCGCGCCGGACGGATCGAAGATTGTCCCGCTGATGCTTCCCTTGTTGGTCTGGGACCAGAGAGGCATGGTGGCGAGCAATACTGGAACCAGGATTGTACAGAGACGCTTGATCATTGTACCCCTCCTGCACGTTCATTCATTATTGGCGAGGATGGCAGCAGAGTCAGGGCAGGGACCGGGATTGACGCTCACCGCGAGGTTCCCGAAACCGCTTGTTGGTAATCGCGGTCCGGTTTCCAGTGCCAAAGAGCCAGATCGCTGAGCCGCGCCCGGCGATCTGCTATCCCTGTCACTCTAAACGCCATGCTCGTCTAAACTAAAGCCGTGGTGGACCTGAGTTCCGTGCCATCTTTGACACGGTGCAGCCAGGATCCTGAATCGTACTGGGGAAAATCTGCGGGGCTATTATATTGCAGCCGATCCTCGCGGATCAACGATTTCCGTCGCGAGCGGAATAATTTTGGCGCCGATTGTCAGTAGAGGGCGGCGCTACCCACAATCATTTCTTTCACTTTGAAGCTGAAGAGAATGCGTTCGGTCCGGAGCACGCCGACATCCGGGTGGACGAACTCGAGGGAAACGTTTTTGTCGCTCACGCCGATGACCGGCTGTCCATCGACTGTTCGCGGGAAATGAAGTTCAAACTGGCCGCCTTCTCCCGGAACCACTTGAACAGCCAGCGGCGGGATGCGGCCCCGGCCCGTGACCAGAAAAGTATCCATGGACCAGATGGCGGGGGGACGGGTCTGCCAGAAGCGGGCCAGGTCGCGCCTGTAGGAGTCGACGTTGGTCGCGTACGCGACAAGGATGACGATCCGGTCGGGAAATTCCGCACTGAGAATGCGGTCGTTCTGTTCAACTACGCTCCGTTTCTGCTCCGGAGGGAGAGCGATGAAGTCCTTGGAGAACTGGCGGAGCCGGACAAAGGCCTGCCGCACCGGAAGCGCGGACCAGAATCGCGCCCTGTACGTGATCCATGGTTGGCTTTCCCGCCCGTCGATGGATCCGGCCTTCTCGAGGTCCTCGATGATGACATTGCCGATGGTCCGGTTTTTGGCCCAAGGGGAATCGGTCAGCAGCTTTTCACACTCCCCCTGCGTCCACTTCTCGGGAGTTTTTTTCTGCCAGAATCCCTGGGCAAATACGCTGGCCGTCAGCAACAGCGCCAACGGTACGTGTATGATCCGGGTTCTCATGAGGCGCCTCCGCGTCGAGACAAGCAGTGCCCTCGAATCCGATCTTTGCCTATCCCTTTCAGTACTCTTTCCTGCTGCCTGAAATATTACACCCGATGTGCCTTCCGTAAGTGCGCCTTTCCGATCCGGAGGAATGGTGACAGTCTGCCGTGTCCCCGTTGCCAAGAGATGCTATGAGCTCCCCGCGAAAGGGGACACGGTAGCCTGTCGCCGGTTTGGGGGATATAATCGCCGATGGAGGGCAAACCGGTGCACAAGTCCGGAGCGGGACGGAAATGGTTTTCATTGCTGATCCCCGCCTGCATGGGCGCCGCGTTTCTCGGCCTGCCCAAAGCCGGCCAGGAGTCCCTTCGGCCTGCCTCGGAACAACCGCTCGATCTGACTCGATATGAGTTGCGGCGTATATATGAGAATCGATTCGACCGGGCGGAGAAAATCTCCCGCGAGGAAGATTTCATCGAGGGTTTGGCAGACGGCTCATGGCGCCGCACCGGGAAGCCTGCGCCCGATGCGGAGTGGATCGCCGAAGGCTGGGGCGGCTGCGCAATTCGCGACGGCATGCTCCGGGTCGCGCCCTCCGAGTTCGACGAGAATGGCCGTCCCAGAATGGTGGAGCCCGGCCGGAGATCCCACATGGTGGTCTGGAACCGCCGGATCTTCCCGGCGGATTTCCTCCTGGAGTTGGAGATGAGCCCCCGGGGATCAACCAACGGGTTGACGATCGTGCTCTTCTGCGCAACAGGGAAGGACGGCGCAGATCTCTTCGATCTGTCGCTGCCGCCGCGACGGGCCGATTACGTCACCTATCACAGCGGCGCGATTGCCAACTATACGGATTCGTATTGGAGCAGGAACACCGAGGCGGAGAGCGTGTCCAATCGGCTTCGGAAGAACCCCGGGTTCCGGTTGGCAGCCGAAGGCCCGAGCTTTACCACCGGCCCGGTTGAAGTGACGCACCGTCTCCGCATTTTGAAGGTGGGGGCGCACATTGAGCTGGAGGTAAACGGCAGGGTCACCATTCGGTGGGACGATCCCGATCCTCCTCTAGGCGCGGGCCGCATAGGCCTGCGTTCAATGGCAGGAGTCGATGTCGTCGCTTACGATAATTTCCAGGTGTGGCACGTAACGCCGAAATCGAAGCGATAGCCTGCAAACATCGAATCAGAGGGCAGGCGGAGAGGGAGGAAGGGCGTGCGACCCGGGATGTGCCTTGGTAAAACCAGAGACATGTTGTTCCTGACGCCCAGATGCTTGTGAATAAGCAGCACATGCTGGAGGAAAGAAAGGTGAGGGAAACTACTGGCGACGGATCAAAGCGTGCACGCGCACCCGCGGCGGGCCGTCGTGATTGTCGGCTTTGCCAGTCTCGCCGAGGGCCTTCTGCCATTCGTGTGGCTGCCTGGCAACATAATGGGTTGCCTGCTGATTTGGCCCGCCCAAGAAGCCATTTGAGACACTTGTACGGTATCGCGCTACTCAGAAAGGTGGAATCGTCAAGATGCTCACCCAGTCGCGGCTCACGGGGAGGAAATGCGGGGATCGGTCCGGAATGGGACAGGAAGGTCCAGGAAAGCCCGGGGTCTTAATCTGCCCGGCACCAGGTCGCCAAGCATGCGATAGCGCGCTCGGGCAAGGCCGCAATGTCACCCCCTGGCTTCCGGCGCGTAGCCCTCACGCACCAGGAATAAATACGACAAAATCCCTAAAGCAACTGGCTCAGGAAGGTCCTGGCCGGGACAACGACCGGCCGCCTGGCGAGGAAGCAGTCGGCAGGCTCAAAAGGCAGGTCCATGACAACCTGGAATGCGCAAGCCGCTTGGGTTTGCGCCTGGAAGTGTGTGAGTGCCGGTGAAAGATTCACATCGCGCGTCTTCACCTCGACGAGAAACCAGGGTTTGCGATTTCTCACCACCAGGAAATCGACTTCGCGCTTTTGTTTGTAGCGTACGTAGCACAGCCTGTAATCGCCGAATCCAAGGTCCGTCCAGCCTTCGACGGCCTTGAGCAGATGGCAAGCTACCAGGGTTTCTGCACGTGCGCCGTCATCCGTCAGCCCGCTCCAGTCTCGCAGGAACCATTTGGGTTCTTTGCAGTGTCCCTCAAGCCCCGGCGGCTGTTCCACTGGTGACTGTCCCCGGACATTCCCGAGACTGGATTTTTCGATGGCTTGGCGATGCTCCCCGGCGTCCGCGCCACTGCTGGCGCTCAATTGACACGTGGTTGCTCCAGGCGCGCCTGTCCCCGGGAGGGAGTCACCACCCGGATTGAGGGGCGAGCGGGCGGCGCCATTCCCTCTCCGAAGTAGAAACCGGGGTGCGGCGGCTGGTTGTATGCCACGTTTTGCCAGGCGATCGCGAGCCGGTACTGGGGGTCATGCATCAAGGTGTACAGACGGTGCTGTGCGGGTATCGTCGTTGTGTATACCCGCAGCTCCTGGTTGTCGACTGTCCGCCAGATCACCTCTTCGCGCCAGTCGCCGAAAAGGTCTGCGCAAAGGGCGGGCGTGGCTTTGGTGCCGTTGTTGGCGGTGCATTCCTCCGCAGTCAACAGGTTGGTTTCCGTGCCGTCGGTCCAATTCCATTTGTTGATGATATTGCGATCGAGAAGTTCGCGCAGCAGGTCGCCGTCCCACCAGACGGCAAAATTGCAGGAG
>JAFNAG010000367.1 GCA_017860135.1 Acidobacteriota bacterium | reverse complement strand
GAGCTCGACGACAAACATGGCAGCGTTCGCCAACAACACCAGTCGGAGCGTGCTCGTTTGACGCTCCCGGAGTCGTTCGACCGCACAGGATTTGTCAGTGCAGCAATCGTTCACCATCCCTATAATGCCCACCTTGAGGCTCAGACGCCTCAGATAAGCCTCCAAAGCTTCCGGACCTGGCGGTGCTTTGCCAGCCGATTCACGCCTCGGAACGCCACCCCGCTCTGTTTCAATATGGTACCGCGGCGGCTGCGACCGGCTATTGCTTGATGGACCTCACGGCAATGAACGCCGCCCCGTATGGACCCAAGCGGGCAGAGGCTCCCTCGATGCAACCCATCAGCCTGGACAGAGTCTCAGACGGGGGATAGTACACTGCGCCGCGGACATCTCCAGCTCGTAGTCCGGCGCCTACCAGGAGCTCACGGAGTTCCCTGGCGGTCCAAAAATGAGCTCTCTTCCAAGTACTGGCGCCCAGCCAGCCCCGGAATCTTCTCGCAAGGGCCCAGAGACTCCAACGCCCGAGCTCTCCGATGACTACAACTCCACCAGGGCGAAGTACCCGGTTCATCTCCCTGAGAACGAGGACCGGCTCTGGGATCCAGCACAGCGCTGTGACCGCGAGGACGAGGTCAAACGAGGTGTCGCGAAAGGGCAAAGATTGGGCCGCACCCTGGCACCACCCGACGCAAGCACCCGCTGAGATCGCCCTCGTCCGCGCTGCCTCCAACATGGGCAACGACCGATCCAGGCCAAAGACCTTGCCCCCTCTTTGCGATACCTCGACTGCATAGACTCCGTCACCGCATCCAACGTCCAGAACCCTCAGTCCGCTGGGATCACCGGCGAGTGAAAAGATGGCTCTTTGTTCCAGCTGCTCGGTGAGAGTGCCGAGGGCAGACTCTCTCCATCGAGCATAGGTCTCCGGGGTGATGTTCATGGCGCTCCGGGGCAACTCAGCCGGGATCGGCCTCAGAACACGAGGACCTTGTCGGCTGCCACGGTCCAGCCGGTAAGCTCATCCATCGAGCTGCGGTGCGCTCCCTCGGCCAACATCTCCGGTTTAATGCCACGGGCATCCATGCAGGAGCCGCATACGCCAACCTGTGCTCCCTTGGCCGCCAGAAGCTTCAACATCCGTTCGATGTTGTAGTAACCGTTGGGAGTCGTTTGCCCGGTGACTGCGCAGGATGCGGCGTCTCCTACTAGGAAAATCGAGACGCCGGTTCCCTCTGATTTGGCAAGCGAGGTGGCCAGCCGGAAACCGTTGTAACTGCGCTCCGAACCGTAGGGTGGGTCGTTCAGAATGATCAAGTACCGCATAGGTGATTCCTTCGAGAATCCGTTTAATCAGACAGTGATGGGAATGCCGTATAGCCTGCCGCCCATCTTCAACATGGCTCCGTATGTCGCCCGCCTCCAGCCCGGCGGCGAGAGCCACCATCGCTCAAACAACACTTTTCCGATATGCCAAGCCTTGCCGATTTGCCGCAGGTTGACCTGAGGCGATGGCTCGGCAAAGAAGTTCCCGTAGGCGAACCCCGCCAAATCCTCACCCGTTTCCAGCATGCAGTACCCGTCGCCGCAGAAAGTCTCATCCGGCTTCCGGCCTTCGATTTCAGCGGAAATCCGAGCGGCCACTACCTCAGCCTGCACGCGAGCGAACACGCCGGCTTTCGGCAGCATCAGGGGGACATCCGGCTTCCAGCGCCCCGGGATGGGAATCACGGTCACATCTCCGAGCGCGAACACGCCGGGATGTTCGGTTGCGAGCGTTTGGGGATTGACCGGCACCCAACCCGCGACATTGGTTAGACCCGCCTCCCGCGCCAGGCGCGGCGCACGATGCGGTGGAATGGCTACGAGCAGGTCGTATCTCTCGGTGTTGCCTTGTTGGAATCGCATGACCCGCTCCGCCGGGTCGACGGCCGCCAGGGTGTGGAGAGGCCGGAAGCGGATCTGTTTGCTTTCGAGCATCTCTACAACCGCTGCGCCCAGTTGCGGCCCGGCCACGGGCATCGGTTGTGGTTCGGGGGTGAAGAGTTGAATGTCAATGCCGGTCCGCCGCTGATTTCGGTGAAAGTAGTCGGCAATCAGCATGGCCCCTTCGTGCGGCGCGCCCGGGCACTTGTACGGCATCGCGGCTACGACGACCGCGATGCTGCCGCCGGTGAAGCTCGCGAGGGCATTGTAGAGTCGCGAGGAGCCCTCGAATGTGTAGAACGTATGAGAAGCTTCCGCCAAACCCGGGACGGCATCCGGTGCAAGTTCCGCGCCGACGGCCACGATGAGGTAATCGAAAGGGATTTCGCCGGTACTCGTGAACACTTTCCTCTTGGTCAGGTCCAGCACTTCCGCGTTGCCATGAATGCACTCGACCCCTCGACGCAGCAGATCTGCCACGGGGCGGCGCACCTGATGGGGTTTTCGATCGCCGGTCATCAGCCACAGAAACGAAGGCGCAAACGCGTGCTGTGCGTCGCGTTCCACGAGCACCACCCGGTGATCTTCGCTCAGACGCTCCCTCAGCTGATTGGCCGCCATCATCCCGCCGACGCCACCGCCGAGGATCACAACAGTATTTGACGGCATGCTGGTTCTCTCCTTTATTCCGTGAGGCGAAGCCTCTGGACGGCGCCGGCGATGGTGGAGGTCGCGTCGTTCACTTCCTCGCGGGTCGTGTTCCGTCCCGTGGACAGCCTAAGGGTGCCGCGAGCCCATTCCATCGGGACACCCATCGCGCGCAGGACATGAGAGACCTGAACCTCGCCGGAGTGGCAGGCGGCCCCGGCAGACGCGGCAACATGGGGCTCGATATCGATAAGAAGCTCATGGGCGTTGACGCCGCGGATGCTGAGACTCAGAGTGTTGGGCAGGCGCCGCTCCGGATGCCCGTTGACCCGAACGTCCCTGATTGTCTCGCGAAGCCCCCGCTCCAGCTCATCGCGGCTCTCACGCATGCGCGCCATATTCATGGCGAGATCACGCATGGCAATTTCACAAGCCGCACCGAGCCCGACAATCTCAAGGACATTCTCAGTTCCGGGCCTGCGCCCATGTTCCTGCCCGGCCCCGCGCATCAGCGGGTGCAGGGTGATCCCTTCCCGGATATAGAGAGCACCGACGCCCTTGGGCGCGTAGAGCTTGTGCCCCGCAATAGTCAGCAGATCGACACCGAGCTCGTGGATATCGGTAGGGATCTTGCCGACCGACTGTGCCGCGTCGGTGTGGAATATGATTCCGCGTCGGCGGGCGATCTCCGCCGCTGCCTGAATTGGCTGGATGGCGCCGACTTCATTGTTCGCATGCATGATCGTAATGAGGATAGTATCCGGGCGGACCGCCGCCTCCACCTCTTCGACACGCACCAGCCCGTCTCCATCTACCGGAAGCCATGTAACTTCGAAGCCGTCGGCCTCCAACTGGCGGCACACTTCGGTCACGGCGGGGTGCTCGATCCGGCTCGTGATGATGTGGCGTCCACGCTGCGCGCCAGCCAGGGCTGCTCCGCGAATGGCGTAATTATTGGATTCCGTCCCTCCGCTGGTAAACACAATCTCGTCCGGCTTGGCGTTGAGGAGTCCGGCAACCTGGGAACGGGCCTGAACAACAGCGGCGCGTGTGACTGCGCCGTAACAGTGTGTGCTGGACGGATTCCCGAAGTGAATATCAAGGAACGGTCTCATGGCCGCCACGGCCTCAGGCGCATGCGGTGTCGTAGCGTTGTAGTCCAGGTAGACTGGCTGTTCGTACCGATCGCCCATATCCCTACCTCTCCTCGCCGGTGGCGACAGGCAGACCCTCCTCCCGCCAGTCCTGGACGTTCTCCTCAAGGCGGAAAGCGCTGAATCCGCGTGACCGGAGGATCTCAACTGCTTCCACAGCCAGCACGCAATAAGGGCCTCGGCAGTACGCGACAACTTCGCGGTCCCGCGGCAGGTCCGAAAGCCGGCGCTCGAGCTCTTTGAGTGGAATCGAGAGTGCGCCTGGGATGTGGCCCGCACGGTATTCCTCCGCAGGACGGACGTCCAGAACCGTGACCGCACCTTCGCGGACTTTGGTGAGCAGCACGTCGCGATCCACAGGCTCTAGTCCCTGGCGATTGGCAAGGAACTCACGCGTGATCTCACGTACTTCAGTCAACCGGGTCTCGGCAAGATTCCGTAGCGAACGGAAGAACTGGCACACTTGCTCGTCGGCCAACCGGTAGGTCACGAACAGCCCCGACTTCTCGGTCTCAACAAGCCGGGCAGCCTTCAGGGCCTTCAAATGCTGCGATGTGTTCGCGAGGCCAAGGCTGGCTTCCTTTGCCAGCACTTCCACGGTCCGGGGCCCTTGGCAGAGAAGGTCGAGAAGTTCCAATCGGCTGGGATTGGAGATGGCCTTGCCGATCCGGGCGAACTGTTCAAAGATTGCGGTCTTGAAACGTCGACTAGGGTTTGCCATTGATATTTCATTAATACATAATCTATTGTAATATTTTAGCATTGTCGATGACGTCAGGTCAACTCCATGCAACATTCGGAGACGTCAACTAGAGCCAAGGCCTGGGGATCGTGGTGAATACCCCCGCTTATTCTGGAAGAAGGACATGGGCTGCTCGTTGTCGTGGAAAGAGACTCGCGGATTCGTTCTTGCTTTGGGCATTCTGGGAGCGATTCTTCAAGCGGGCGCATTCAGCTGGCAGGTACCCCAGGAGTCGGGCACTCAAGCCGGCGATCCATTGGGATCCGATCGGCTGATCAAACCCGAACTGTGAAGAATGGCAAGTTCGTGTTCGGCATCCCGCACCTGGACAACGTTTTTTGACTGGAGATTTTCAGTCTGGAGTCATGGTCTGCTTCCCAGAACACGCCGATCCGCTTCCTCACCCCGACTGTGCTGCAACCTATGCGTCGGGTTTTTTCGAATAGCGTTTTGCAGTGCCCCCGATGCGGCGGCCACATGAGGATTCTTGCGGCCATCCATCCACCCAAGGCAATCCGGGAAATTCTCGCTTGCCACGGCCTCCCCACGAAGATCCCACCAGATGCCTCGGCCCTACCAGATACTGACGAGGCAGCTCTTCGGTTAGCTGAGCGGCTAATCCGCACAGTAATAGGAGAGATCTGCCTAGGGTGAGCAAAAAGCTGCATCCGGCAAATCGGCTCCGACGTAAACTGGGGTCGCATCCAAAGGCGCGGGCGTGGGAGGCACGCATATCACGCGTTATCAGTATCTGAAAGAGGACACGCAGGAAGCGAGGTCGGCGCCCGGATCAGAAGGCTGACTTGCGAAGAGGGAGCTTAATGCTCCTATCCTTTCTCCAGCAGTTCCGAGAGGGTGACCGGCTTCCACTCCGTGTCCGGCAGGGTGAGTCGGGGCGCGGTCGCCGATCATGATCGGGGTGGCGCCGAGCAGCGCGGCGGGGATGGGCATCGCCAGCATCTCTGGGCTCCGAGGCTCGTCTCCCCACCGTTCCTAACGGGCGCCCCGCGTGCGGGCAACCGCGGTACACTCGCGCTTGGGGTGCGGGCGCCGGGCGGGGGAGTGCGCCTGG
>JAFNAG010000366.1 GCA_017860135.1 Acidobacteriota bacterium | reverse complement strand
AGCCCCAAGCATCGTTTTGAGATGTGATAGCATTCAGAGGCTGGAGATGGGCACAGGCTGGCAGAATACATGTCATCAGGAGGCGGTGCCGGAACTGCCCCGGCGAGGATCGCGCCCGAAACGTCCGGCTGGCACTTCCGATACGCATCGCCGGGGACGGGATTCCGCTCAAGCACTCTCGGACGCGTCATATTGGAGGGATGGACTATGGGGAGCGAGACACCGTCGCGTTCTGAAGAACTCGCGCGGACGATCGGCTCGATCGGTCATCGGGCGCAGGAGATGGCCGTTGCGGCGTTCGAAGATCCTTCCCGGCGCACGGTGTTCGCCGGGGAGGCTGAGGCTCTCGACGCCCGTTTGCGCGCGGCCACCGACGAGCTTGGGCTGATCGATCCGGAACAGGCGCGCCGAATGAGCCGCTGCGGTTCCGAAGCATTCCTGGACCTCTTATACGCGAAACGCGAAGAGCGCATGGTCAGCCTCCGCCTCGGCCGCCATATGCGCGATGCCTTTTCCGCGACCGGCAAGAGAGTCGTCGCCGCCCTCGTCAAGATCGGCCCTCCTGCCGTGGACGTCCTCCTCCAGGTGCTCCAACCCAAGTCTTCTGATGGCGAATGGGCTGCGTCCGCCGAGGCGGTGGCTGGTCTGGACGATTCCGGGCGGCTCGATCCGTTCGTGCGGTACCTCGGAATACACAGTCGTGGCATCCGGGCGTGGGCGGCCGAGGCGTTGGGCTGTATCCGCGATTCCAGGGCAATCGGTTGCCTGGTCGCGGCCCTGGCGGACGAAGAATATGACACACAACGGGCTGCGATGGTGGCGCTCCGCGAATTGGGAGGGCCGGCAGTGGATCCGCTCATCGGCATCCTTCAGGACGGGCAGAGCAGCGTCCGCGAATCGGCAGCGGAGGTCCTGGGGTGGATCCGCAACCCCCGGGCCAGAGAGCCCCTGATCCGCGTCCTCGCTGACGGGGAGCCCAAGGTGCGCTGTGCCGCCCTGAGGGCACTCGGCAGCCTGGGTGATCCGGGACTGGCCGAACGAATTGGGCCGGCACTCAGGGACGCCGACTCCGCCGTCCGGGAGCACGCGGCAGCCGCCCTTGGGAAAGTGGGGGGCGGGCGTGCCCTCGAATTGCTAACTCCGGCGTACGAGGACGCCGATGCCGACGTCCGCTGGTCGGTTGTTAGAGCGCTGCAGGGACTCGGTGCGGCGGCAGTCCCGGTGCTGGTCCGCGCTCTCGCCGATCCCGGGTTTCCGGGCATCCGCAGCGATGCCGCGAAATTCCTGGGGGAAATCGCCGATCGGCGCGCCGTAGAGCCTCTCCTGACGGCCCTCTGCGATCCGAGCGACATCGTGCGGGAGCACGCCGCCCGCGCCCTGGCCGCGATTGGCGACCCTGCGGCGGTTGAGCCGCTCATCCGAGCGCTCGCCGACGAAACGCGGGAGGTCCGCAGCCAGGCTGTACGCTCCCTCGGGGAGCTTCGCGATCCCCGGGCGGTCGAACCCCTCGTAGGGATGTTCACAGACGAGGACGAGTACCTGCGGGACTGCGCCGCAGAGGCCCTCGCATCCATCGGAGACCGGGCGTCATTCGAGCCGCTGGTTCGAATGATGGGAGACGAATCGAGCGATGTCCGGCGCACAGTGGCGGCAGCGCTTCGTGCAGTGGGGGGAACAGACGCGGTCCCCCATCTCGTCCGGGCTCTCGGAGATCCCGATAGCGGAGTCCGGTGGCAGGCCGCGAGTGCACTCGCGGATCTGGCCGATGCCCGGGCGGCGGAACCGCTCAAGACGGCGCTCAGCGACCCAGACAGGAACGTCCGCAACGAGGTTGCCCGGGCGCTCGCGCGCGTTGCCGAGATCGGGAAGATCAGGGATTGACGACAGCAACAGAAACACATGATTATGTTTGACATGATGGTTAAGGTAGGGACGCCTGTTCGCAGTGCTTTCCCCATACAAACTTCCTTTGCTCGGAGGCGCTCGATGCAACGAATCCGATTCATTCTGACCCTCGGCGCCGTGCTTGCCCTTTCGCTCGGTGTCAGCGCCCAACAGAAGCCGGCCAAGATCTACTGGGCCGACGAAGTACCGACCGGCTGGAACGGCAAATGGCCGGCGCACCTGTCGACGGTGCCCGAGAAGACGAATTTCACCAGAACAACAAACGTGCCGCAGTTGCATGAGTTCATCGACGCGCTCAAATGGAACAGCGAGCACGTTCACGTGCTGACGGTCTTTACCAGCGCTCTGCGATATGTCGCGCCTGCCGTGGTCCTGGCGAATCCCCGCGTGACCACGCCGGCGGCCGCCAGAAGTTCCGGCAAACCGGTGGTTCTGCTGATGGGCAACATCCACCCGCCTGAATCCGAAGGGTCGGAAGCGCTGCAGATGCTGATGCGGGACATTCTGCTCGGCAACCGCAAGCATCTGCTCGACAGCCAGATCCTGATTTTCATACCGATCTTCAACGTCGACGGCACGATGACGATCAGCACCCGCGACGGCAATCCCCACCTCGCCGGCACGCGCACCAATGCCGCCGATTTCGACCTCAATCGAGACGGCGTGAAGCTCGAAACCGCCGAGGTCATCGGCCTCTATCGCAATATCCTGAATGCCTGGGATCCGGTTCTGCTGTACGACTCGCACCGCATGGGCTCCGGCAACTATGCTTACGGCAACGCGTACGCGACGTCCACCGTGCCGGCTGCGCATGCAGGCCCGCGCGGCTACGTCTGGGATACCCTCTTCCCGGCCGTTCGCGACATGACCCGCCGCGATTTCGGCGTCGAAACCTACACGCACGCGATGTTCGACGACAAGCGGCCTCCCACCCTCTACAGCCACGACAACACCATCTGGAGCACCGAAGCCAAGTTCGTCGTCAGCAACTATGGCCTCCGGAACAGGATGTCCATTCTCTGTGAAACCCCGGGACGAGCCAGTTTCGAACGGCAGATCTACGGACAGTATGCTTACATTGCCTCGCTCCTTGAATACACCAGTTCGCACGGCCGAGAAATGCAGAAGGTCTGCGAGGATGCCGATGCGGACACGGTTGCCAGGGTGAAGGCGGAAGCCGAATCAGGGAAGCTCAGAAACTGGGTCGAAGGCAAGTACGAATCACGCGGGAAAATCGACGTGCTGGGTTATCCGCCCGGTGAGTCGGTTTATTTGCCGGGCACCAGCGTGCGCGCCCCCAGACCGGTCAGCGGCCCGCCCGAACTGATTCGCGGCATCGAGGACTTCACCAGGCCGGTGGGCATCCGGGATGCCTCGGTCCCGCGCGGCTATCTGTTTCCGGCCGACCTCGACTGGCTGGCAGCCAAACTCCGCAACCACAATATCAGAGTGGAAACGCTTGCCAGGCCCATGAAGGCTGTGGGTGAGCAGTTCGTGGTCGATCGGCTGGTGAAAGCGCCTCGCGGGGGCTATGACATGACGACTCTCGAGGGATCCTTTTCGACCCCGACTACCCGGGAATTTCCGGCCGGAACCTTTTTCGTCGATATGGCGCAGCCGATGGCCAATGCCATTTTCTATTATCTTGAACCCCAGACGGCCGACGGACTCGTCGGCTGGGGCGTGCTCGATGCAACGCTGCGCGCACGCGGCGTGGACCGCTTTCCCGTCGTTTATCCGATCTTCAAATTCCGGCGGGAGATTGCACCCTAAGTACTCATGAACGTAAATACACTAACGTATTATAATTGACAGTGCATTGCCGTGGTGGCATCCTGGTTAGCAAGGAGCTAGCCTGAGATGCCGAGACAAAGCCCATTTCGGATAATCTTGTCCGTCGATGAAATGCAGGAACTGATGGCGCGGGCTCGCAGATATACGTTGCCATATTTTCAGGTGCAGCGCGCCAAAATGATCCTGCTGGCGGCAGAAGGCATTGATAATGATGAAATCGCGCGTCGCCTCGAAACACGGCGAGAGGTGGTCTGGCAATGGCGCAAAAGATTCTACGAGAAACGCCTCGCCGGCCTGGAGGAGCGTCCGCGCCCGGGCCGCCCCCGGGCTTTTTCCCCCAGACCTGATCGTTGAGATCAAGGCGTTTGCCTGCGAGTTGCCATCGACCTATGGCGTGCCTCTTTCGCGATGGAGTCGGAGAGATCTTGCCGCGGCGGTCATCCGGTCGGGATGCGTTGCATCGATCAGCGGTACGACGATATGGCGATGGCTGAACGAGGATGCAATTAGGCCATGGCAGCATCGTTGTTGGATCTTCCCTCGAGATCCGCATTTTGCTGTAAAGGCCGGGCGTATTCTCGACCTGTACGAAAGGACTTGGAACGGTCGTGGCCTTAAGGATGATGAGTTCGTTTTGTCGACCGACGAAAAAACCAGCATTCAAGCGCGTCGACGGCGGCACAGTTCTCTTCCACCTCAGCCTGGATCGCCGATGAAGGTTGAACATGAGTACAAGCGTTGTGGCGCCTGGGCGTACCTGGCTGCATTGGACGTGCATCGGGCCAAACTGTTCGGCCGTTGTGAAAAAAAGAGCGGAATTCAACCATTCGATCGGCTCGTCGATCAAGTGATGCGTCAATCGCCGTACAACCAAGCCCGTCGAGTATTTTGGGTTATGGACAATGGATCTTCTCATCGCGCACCGGCATGCATTCCACGGCTCTGCGAGAAATACCCACGCCTGGTCCCTGTGCACGGTCCCGTGCACGCAAGCTGGCTGAATCAAATTGAGATCTACTTTTCCATTGTGCAAAGAAAAGCCCTAACCCCGAACGATTTCGATTCCCTGCAAGCCCTGCGGCAGCGGCTTATCGGTTTCCAAAAACATTATGAGCGAATCGCCAAACCGTTCGAGTGGAAGTTCAGGCGCGCGGATCTTGACGCTTTGCTCAACAAATTTCGGGCCGCCGCATAGAGCGGAATACGTTAGCGTATTTATGAACCAGTGTACTAAGCCACGTTGCGCGCCGGAAGTTTCCGATGCTTCGCCGTCCACAGGAAGGTTGCCAGCCTTTCCCCAATGCAGAAGAATTTCCTATCACTTCTGATGATTTGTGCATTCCGAAGCCGCTCCAAACGGTCAGGGATCTCCAGATGAAGTTT
>JAFNAG010000707.1 GCA_017860135.1 Acidobacteriota bacterium | reverse complement strand
AAACAACGACTCGAAAGAGAGAATATCTACCTCCGGGAGGAAGTCAGGCTCCTGGTTGAGCATGCGGACATCGTGGGGCACAGCCTTGCGATGAAGAAGGTTCTGGGCCGGGCGGAGCAGGTTGCCCAAACGGACTCGACGGTTCTCCTCCTGGGAGAAACCGGAACCGGAAAAGAACTGCTGGCCAGGGCTATCCACAGGATGAGTTCGCGGACTGTTCGGCCGCGAGAAAGGCGCATACACGGGTGCCTTGACGAAGATGATCGGCCGCTTCGAAATTGCCGACGGTTCGACGCTCTTTCTCGATGAAATCGGGGAGATTCCCCTTGAGCTTCAGAGCAAGTTGCTCAGAGTTCTCGAGGAGGGCACCTTCGAGCGGCTCGGTTCGACAAGGCCCCTGCATGTCAATGTCCGCATCATTGCCGGCACCAACCGGGACATTGAGCGGGAGGTGAAGGACGGCAAATTCAGGCCGGATCTCTTTTACCGGCTCAACGTGTTTCCCATTGTGATTCCACCCCTTCGTGAGCGTCTTGACGATATTCCCCTCCTGGTCCGGGCGTTTGTCAGGGAGTTTCAGAAGAGAATGGGAAAAGAGGTAGAGAGTATCCCGAAGAAGACCATGCAGGCCCTGCAATCCTATTCCTGGCCAGGTAACGTCAGAGAGCTAAGGAATCTGATCGAGCACGCCATGATTGTGAGCAAGGGTACGACTCTGGAGGTTGACGTGCCGAAGCGTGCGCTTTCAGAAAAAGACGCGACCGGCAAGCTCGAAGATATGGAGCGCAAGCATATCGTGGCCGTGCTGGAGAAGACCGGCTGGCGCGTCGGCGGAGAGGGTGGCGCCGCCGAGGTTCTTGGTCTGGTGAGGACAACCCTCCATGCGAAAATGAAGAAACTGGGTATCAAACGTTCCAGCAATTCAGTGACGGAATAACGTCTTCTGGCGAAATATGGTCATAGAATCTCGCCGTTTCTGCTTTGCACATACAGCTTCTTCCTTAACAGAACTCCTTTAATAACAACAGCTTGACAATATAGCCGTGCCCCGATTCTTTCTCGGCACGTACATGGCAAACTCGCGTACGTGCCGGTGAAGGCGGCCGCCAATTCTCGCCAGGGCCATGGAGAGTTTCTGCCTCAGAAGAAGCACCGACTACTCGCCATCAGGTTCACGAAATGGAGAAACACGTGATTCAAGCAACCATAACGATGGCGATACCACCCCGAAAGAGTGGTGAGGCATTGCGAATCTTCAAATCGTTCACCGAGCAATGTCGGGACGAACCTGGCTGCATCAGTTGCCACATCTACGAGGACCTCCAGGAAAAGAACGTCCTCATGCTCAAAGAAGTGTGGACGTCTGCAGAGGATCTGGACCGTCATCTGCGCTCAGACGAATACCGCAACTTACTCTTGATATTAGAGCTGGCGCTCGAACAGCCCGAGATCAGGTTCGACACGATCTCGAGTTCGACGGGTATTGAGACGATCGAAAAAGCCAGGGATGTCATCGTCGGAGGAGGTAGATCTGGGGGTCTCGCCATTCAATCGTGAAAGACCGGCATGTTTGCGGGAAGGGATTCCCCGTCCGCCTGAGATGACCTGAAATAGAAAAAGGGAAGAGAAGAAATGAAGACACATGCGTGCATTTTTCTTGCGGCGGTTATAGCCTTCGCGCCCGCCATTCCGGCGAGCGCACAGCAGGACGAGGCGGGGGAGGTGGCCAAGAAGCTGGCGAATCCGGTCGCGTCTCTTATCAGTGTGCCGTTGCAGTACAACTACGACAAGGGTTACGGGCCGGACGACGAAGGATCCGTCCACGGAACATCATAACCCGTACCATTGTGCCGCTCATTGACCAGCGGGACATTCCGGCCGAGGGGCGGCACGATTCCGGTCTTGGCGACATCGTGGCCAGCCTGTTCCTCTCGCCGAAGGCGCCGACCGCGGGCGGCTGGATCTGGGGGGCGGGCCCGGTCTTCCTCCTGCCGACGGCGACCGACGGCAGGCTCGGCGGCGGGAAGTGGGGGGCGGGTCCGACGGCGGTGGTGTTGAACCAGCAAGGGCCGTGGACGGTCGGCCTCCTGGCCAACCACATCTGGTCGGTGGCCGGCAAGGATGACCGGGCCGATGTCAACGCGACCTTCCTGCAGCCATTCTTGAGCTACACAACGAAGACCATGACGACGTTCGCGGTCGTGTCGGAATCTACCTACGACTGGGCAAACAAAGCGTGGTCCGTCCCCGTGATCCCCATTGTGGGACAACTGTTCAAGATTGGACCACAGATACTCCAGCTCGCCGTGGCCGGAAAATACTGGGCAGAGTCTCCGGATAACGGCCCCAACGGTTGGGGGGCGCGGGTACAGTTGACATTTGTGTTTCCAAAGTGACGGGCTGAACGACCGCGATTGCGACAAAGGCTGCTCGTTCCCTGCAGAGGTCGAGAACAATCACGCACACACTGCTGTGCTGTTTGCGCGAGAAAAACCGTGCATGTGACGCCAGGTCCGGCCTCATCAGCCGGGCCACCGCGCGAGTCGGCGGGACGCGAGCGCGATTCACGATCAGTTAGGAGCCGTTACGAAATAACTTGTCCATTCTTGGATTTCGTTACGGCTCCTTATGCCGTTTACGAAATTTCTCCGGTCAAGTTTATTCTTTAACAACGGCTTGGCGAGAGCAACCCGTGAACACACACACCGGCAGAATATCGATCGACAACACGCGCGGCCTGAAATTCACCGAGAGCCCGCGCTGGCGCGGCGGCAGCATCGATGCATGAGCGGAAACCGGCGTCGGACGATCCAGGCGACGCGTTGTGCGCGTCACGTCAGAGGAAGCCGGCGTGATGTGGCATCTGAAATGAAGCCGTTCGAGTGGGTGGCGCACGGGCAGCGGGGCTGCGCGTGCTGGTGAGTGCGTTGTGCGCAAGAGGAGGGACCGCAATGGAGCGAATGACAAGAATCGGCAGAGGGGCCGCCGTTGCCTCAGGCGGCACTGGCGCAGCCGGACGAGGTCGCCCCGGCGGCCAAGCAGTTGCTGAAAGCGTCGACCGATTTTCTCGCCCGCCAGCAGCAGTTCATTGTGGGTACGGAAAGCAGCATCGATGTCGTGCTCGCTTCGGGACAGAAGATCCAGTTCAACCACACGGCGAAGGTGTCGGTCGAGCGCCCCAACAAATGGCGTGCGGAACGCACCGGCGATCAGGTCGATCAGGTCTTCTACTACGACGGCAAAGGTCGATCAGGTCTTCTACTACGACGGCAAATCGCTGACCCTGCACAACCCCCACGGCAAGTATTACGCCACGATCGCTGCGCCTGGCACCCTTGAGGAGATGCTGGACTTCGCACGCGAGAAGCTCGATGTCGTCGCGCCCGCAAGCGATCTCCTCTACAAGAATGCATACGACATCCTGATGCAGGATGTGACCTCGGGCTTCGTGGTCGGCAAGGGCGTGGTGGATGGCGTGCGCTGCGACCACCTCGCCTTCCGTGCGCCGCACGTCGACTGGCAGATCTGGATCGAGGAAGGTTCCCGTCCCCTGGTGCGCAAGCTGGTGATCACCAGCCGGGATATGCTCAACGCGCCCCAGTTCACCGTCGTCACGAAGAGCTGGAACCTCAAGCCAAAATTCAGCGCTGCGACCTTCAGCTTCAGGCCGCCCCAGTGGCCGCAGAAACTCGATTTCGTGCTGAAGGACGCGGATGGGCCCAAGGCCAAATGAAGATGTAAGCTGGGGGGGGTGGCCTTCGTATGCGCCGATCGCCGTCGGTTCCAATGAGCGATAGAGTAGTGAAGAAGCAGGGCTCCCCAATATCTCTCGCAAGGAGTCAGAAAAATGAACATCAAACGCAACAAATGGATGTGCGGACTGGCGATCGGCGTGGCGGTAGCCACGTTTTCGCCCGCGCTGTATGCCCGTGATCCGGGACTCAACCAGCCCGGCGCGGTCGGCGGGACTGCCGGCGTTGGCGCGCCCGGGGTCGGCGTGCGGGACCCGGGACTCAACCAGCCCGGCGCGAGGGGCAACGTCGGCGTTGGCGCGCCCGGGGTCGGCGTGCGGGACCCGGGACTCAACCAGCCCGGCGCGATGGGCAACACCGGTCCGGCCCGTCGTTCGGTGCGCTATTGAGCCGCCTTGCGTCAGCGGTGGCCTGGGGAGGCGTGGCCATGGCTTCGCCGCCATGGCCGTTACAGCCAATCGGATATCGAATGAGTTACGTGTCGGCAAGTTTTTTGTCGTCCGCGCAAACAACGTGGATCGGAGCTGAATAATGGCACCCGTCAGAAAGTCCCTTGGCAGGTCGAAGGCCGAAGTCGCGCAGGCCGAGCCCACCCCGCTCCTTCTCTCTCGGCCAGAATGTCTCACCGTCGGCAAGGCGATGGAAACCGCGGTGCCGCGCTCAAAAAGCGCCAAAGTCAGGGAAACGGGCGACAGGACGCTGTTGTGGAGGGCGCTGGGGGCTTTGGGCATGATCGTGGCGTTGGCCGCGCCGTTCATGGCCTCCGCCGCGGACGCGCCTCGCCGGCCGAACATTGTCATCATCCTCGGCGACGATCTGGGTTTCGCCGACATGGGCGCGTTCGGCAGCGAGATCAAGACGCCGAACCTCGATTCGCTGGCGAGCGCAGGGGTCCGCTTCGCCAATTTCTACACCCACGCGACCTGCTCGCCCACGCGATCCATCCTGTTGACGGGCGTCGATACGCACCTGAACGGGCTGGGCAACATGGACGAGTGGGCAGC
>JAFNAG010000116.1 GCA_017860135.1 Acidobacteriota bacterium | reverse complement strand
TGCAGAAACAGGATTTCTGCCTTTAACCCTCTCGCTGGAGCCGGGACGGACCAGGAAAGGGCACCATGCCGGGAGCCCAAGCTTTGTGTCGGCGCTGCCTGTCAGAATCTCATCCATTAGTTTCGTATATATTCCCATTGCTCCCTATCGTGGAGCAGATTATAGCATCCAGGATATATTCCAGTGGTTTCTTGGCCGGTCCCTTCACGAAGCACTTCATGCGAATAGCGGAGGTTTCTGCCCGAGCCGCATTGTGACAAACCTCTGTGCGGCAGTACGATATCGCCGGTCATGGACCGGGCATCCATTGCATTGACCGGACAAAGTGAAACAACAGAAACTAGTCGGGAGCAGAGGCGCCGGCCGGACGCGGCCGGATTTCCACGGTGAGGCGAGACGGAGGGCCAGGCGAGGTCTGGTACGTGAAGTCGCAGGTTTGCTTCAGATCCAGTACGATCCGCGTGGCACCCGGCTTCCGTTGTGAGATGCGGACTCCGGTCAACAGGTTCCCGTCGATGCTGACTGCCTTCTGCGTGTTCGGCCGCTTCAGAGTGCCCCGTTTCCGGCTGCGGTCCTGCAGATCGAAGTAGATGCGATCCGGGCTGCGAAGCTTCCCCGTCCCAACCAGGTCCGCTGTCTCGAGGTCGAATGCCATGTGGGCAGAACCCGGTTCACAAGAATAGTATATCGCGACGATGGAGGGGAGTCCGGTCGGTATGACCTTGGGAGCTTCCGGTTGCGCGCTCGCGGTATCGGCGGTTGCGAACAGGTAGCTGCGAATGCCGGCGAGCTGTGACGCGATGTCTTTCTTCAGGAGGAGCAGCGCGTTCCGATCGGCGATGAATAGCCCGGAAGTAGAGCCAATCATCGTCGCGGCCATTATAATGATGACAACAGGCGCGATCTTTGCGGGCGCCGGAGACTCCGGCCCATCAAAACGCCGCATTTCCATATTTCGGTTCACAGTATCTCTGTCGGTGGAATTGAGTACGATCTGGTGCGCTGCCCGGTTCCTGCTGACTCGAAAGCCATGGCCCCCGCCCTCCCTGGAGCATGACAATCATAAATGCAATTGCCGTACCATACTCTCGATGAAAGTATAAGAGATTTGACTGATTGATAAATGTCAGTGGGCCAAGTAGTTATGAATCTACTAGACTGCTGCGAGAGGAATATAGGCCGGAAATGGTGAGAACTTTCCTGGCACTCGTGCTGATATTCAGCACCTTGGGTTGCTGGAATACATGTAATGACCCGATGGAATCGCATCACGGCCGCAGCACATGGGAATCCTCGAGATTGGCGATCCAGGGGTTGATGGAGGACGTTTTGCACCTCGCCGGCCCCCCGGCACAAGGATCACCTGGGCAGCCCTTGCCCCGGTTGGCGGCACGGCGCCGGGCATTCCCCCAGGCGCAGGCCTGCCGTCAGGCGGCAATTCAGGAACAGGTACCTGCGAATCGCAAAATCTCTTTGGTTGCCTCGGCTATCGAGGCAGTGCGTTTCGCTACAGTTTCACGGGATGGAAGTCCCAGCCTTTGCGGATGAACGGCTTCAGAAGTTCGTTGGCACCGGAGTTATTGGTGATTTTCATTTTTTCCGGATCGTACTCCAGCTTGCCTTCAAAGCGGAGCGCGATCACACCCAGAAGCATCCACTCCACAAACGGCGCGGCCAGCTCGAAATTCGAGCATGCCGGGTCGCCGCCCTTGCAGGCACGGACAAAGTCCCGCATATGACCGGGGGAACGTGTCAGCAACGGCTGCGGCATTTGGTAGGTCTCCATCTTCTCGATCGGGATCAGCCGCGTTATTTCACCGTATGTGCCCGTAGTGAGCATTCCCTTGTCGCCGATGAAAAGGCTGCCATCAGGCTCCGGAAACCGGAGCGGAGCCGTTGCCTGCTTGAGTGCCTGAAAAGATTCCCAGTCGAAGACGCGGCCCGGAGAGCGGAACTCGTAGGCGCTGAAGCGCGACATCCCCGTCGTGCCACTCCGTCCTGCCGCGGCGCCACCAGCGGCCCCAGTGCCGCGGCCGGCACTCTGCCCGGCGGCGCGCGGAGCCGTGGGCGGATCGCCGAGCCACTCGCCTTCGGGAACACCGGAGATCTTCGGAGTCTCCTTCAATCCGTCGTACCAGAAAACCTTCAGCGCCGGCATGTCGCGGTATGGGGCGAAATCGAAGCGGATGGTTGAGGCTCTAGGGAACATGAAGGGGCTCACGCCTTCCTTCTTGATGCATTCCACGCCGACCAGCTTGCGATACGAGAGATGGAGCGCCATGTTGGGCGCACCCAGGATGTGGCATGCCATGTCGCCGAGGGCGCCGCAGCCGAAATCGTAGAATCCGCGCCAATTGAAGGGTTGGTAGAAAAAACCTCCCCAACGATCGGGCTCGGTTTTTCCGCCCGCGGTGTAAGGCCGCTTTTCAGCGATGCCCAGCCAGAGATCCCAATCGAGAGTAGGCGGGACCGGGTCCTCCGGGGGAATTTCGGTCAGGCCCTGTGGCCACAGAGGGCGGTCGCTCCAGGCGTGTACTTCCGTGACGCTGCCGATATCGCCGTTCCAGATGATCTCGGCGCACTGGCGCGTCCCTTCGTTGGAATAGCCCTGGTTGCCCATCTGGGTCGCGACCTGGTATTTCATGGCAGCCGCGCGCAACTGGCGTGCTTCCCACACCGAGCGCACGAGGGGCTTCTGCACGTAAACGTGCTTGCCGCGCTCCATGCACCACATGGCAGCTATCGCGTGCATGTGGTCCGGTGTCGCGACGATCACGGCGTCGATATTCTTGCCTTCCTTGTCGAGCATCTGCCGGAAGTCCCGGAACCTCGGAGCGTCCGGGAAGCGTTTGTACGTCTCGGCCGCCCGGCTGTCGTCCACATCGCACAGCGCAACGATGTTTTCACTTGTCGCCGCGGACCTGACGTTCGAGCCCCCCTGGCCGCCGGAACCGATCGCGGCGAGGTTTAGTTTCTCATTCGGGGACTTATAGCCCAGAGACTTCAGTGATGGCATGCTGCCGAATCCTGCTGCCGGTAACGCGCCGGCCAACATGCTGCCGTACAGAAAATGACGCCTCGATAGTTTCATTTGGGACCTCCAAATATTCAGCGTATCGACATGCCTATACGGGAATCACAGCAGGCATCCTGCCGCGCAAAGCCCGGTTCTATCCGCATGATTCCCTTCAAACCTTGTGGCCTTACGACCCGCGCGTCTCAAAGAAGCAGACATAAAATCTCTAAAACAGTGCATCCGGAACAACACGCCCAGAATCTCTTGCCTCACAACGTTTGCCCTGAACGATTTATAAGGCTTTCCATCTTGAGGTACAAGGGGAAAGAGCATGCAATCAGGCGCCAAAATCTCCCATTTCCCCTAATGCGGCTGCTGCCGCCGGACGATCTGAGATAAGAACAGGATTAGGGGTAGTCTGCGTTCCCGATCAGGGCGCCAGCCTGCAGTCCGCCGCTCACGGGCGGATCATGGCTCTCAGTGTGTCCCGGAGCATTCCATATCCGTACGAGACCATTCGGGGGGAGAAAAGCATTGGATGACGCCGGTAATCTTCGCGTGCCGCTTCTGTGGGAGGCATCGCACTGGACTGCGAATTGTGAGGGGAATTATGAACGCGAGGTTAAATAGTGCGGTACTGATGTTGTTTTTCCTGATGCTGGGTGAGCGCGCGTGGGCCGGCCAGCTGCACCCTGCGGTAGAAGAAAGGCTGCTCAGCCTTCAAACCGGTAGCCTGCTATCGGTTATCGTTGAAATGGAAGATCAGGCTGACCTGCAGAGTGTACTGGCGGGCGTGGCCGGCAAGAGCCGTCATGAGCGGACCCGCGATCTGATCGAGGCCCTCAAGCAGGTTGCCAACAGGACACAGGGCCCCGTGCGGGGAATGCTTCAGCGCGAGCTGGCCCGCGGAGCGGCTCGCTCGGTGACCGCCTTCTGGGTCTTCAACGGCTTTGCGGTGAGCGCGACGGAATCGGTCATTCGCAGCCTGGCTGGCGCTCCCGGCGTCCGGGAGGTGCGGCTGGACCGGCGAATCCCACAGCCTTTTCCCCGGCCGGCTGCTGTTGGGGACTCATCACCGGAGAGTGAATGGAACATCGCGCGAATTCGCGCCCCGGAGAGCTGGGCGCTCGGACCGATCTATGACGGCACAAGCGTGGTGATCGGCAGCTTCGATACCGGAGTGGACTTCACGCATCCCGATCTTGCCACCAGGTATCGGGGGGATCACTCGATCAGCTGGTTCGATCCTTACGGGGAGCATGATGCGCCGTTTGATGCGCACGGCCATGGAACCCACACCACTGGTACGGCGATCGGCGGAAACGCTTCAGGATTCTATATCGGAGTCGCCCCGGGAGCTAAATGGATTGCCGCCAAGGGCTGGAGCGATCTCGAGATCGCGACGGCCTCTGCCTTCCATCGAATCTTCGAGTGGTTTCTGGCGCCCGGAGGCGATCCCGCCAATGCGCCCGATGTGGTCATCAGCTCATGGGTCATGGACGTGAGCTATTGCGACACGGAATTCCTCATGGACATCCGGGCATGGAGGGCGGCGGGGATTTTCCCGGCTTTCGCATCCGGCAACACCGGCCCGGACCCAGGCAGCGTGGATTGCCCCGGGGCTTATGCCGAATCGTTCGCCGTAGGCGCCACGGGCTATTTCGACGAGATCGCCTGGTTCAGCGGCCGGGGACCGTCTCCCTGCAACCAGATATTCAAGCCGGACATCACCGCACCCGGCGATTTCATCACATCGGCGATACCCGGTGGATACGCATCATTGAGCGGCACCTCGATGGCCACACCCCATGTGGCGGGCGCCGTTGCGGTGCTGCGCTCCATCAAGCCGGATGCGACCGTGGAGGAACTCGAGTCGGTACTCCGTGAAGGGGCGACGGATCTCGGCGCGCCGGGCGTCGATAATGATTTCGGGGCCGGACGGCTGGATTTGTATGTGTCGGCGCAGATCCTATTGCTTGGTTCGGATTTCCCGAGAGTGAAGGTCGTCGCTTCGGCCGGCGCCGCCGAAGCCGGTGCGACTCCGGGAGCGTTCACGCTGACTCGGACCGGAAGCACCGATGAAACACTGACAGTGAACTACACCATTACGGGTACCGCGCAGGCCGGGAGTGATTACATCGCGCTCACAGGAACGGCTACATTCGCCGCCGGGGCAGCCGACACAATCATATTCGTGACACCGATCGATGATCCCGTCGTCGAGTACGGCGAAACGGTCGTTCTGACGCTCAGTCCGTCGAACGCCTACATTGTGGCGTCACCGGATAGCGCTGCGGTGACCATTATCAGCGACGAGCTTTTTCCCGATCTGGCTGTCTATGCCCTGTCGGCCCCAACCGGCGCGGGCGCCGGGGAGGCGATCGCCGTGAGCGATACCATCAAGAACCAGGGCAGCGGGCCGGCAGATCCATCCGTAACCAGGTTCTACCTTTCCGGCGATGCATTGATTGACGCCGGAGATGTAGTGCTCGGCACACGCACCGTGCCGGGGTTGGCGCCGGGCGCCTCCAACTCGACCCCAACTTCACTGACAATTCCTCCCGGAACAGCGATCGGGCCCTACTACATCCTGGCCAAGGCCGACGGCGATAACCTGCTGCTCGAATCCAACGAGGGGAACAACACCCTGGCCAGAAGCATCCAGCTAGGTCCCGACCTCACTGTCACGGTTCTTTCTGCGCCGGGCGCATCAGGGGCCGGGGCAGCCATCAACATCACCGATACGGTAAAGAATCAAGGAGGAGGCGCTGCTGCAGCCTCGGTGATCAGGTTCTTCCTCTCAGACGACAGGACACTGGATCCGGCGGATGCTATTCTGGGCACCCGCACCGTCCCAGCGCTGTCGGCTGCCGGAACAAGCTCAGGATCCACTGTGGTGAACATTCCTGCCGGCACTCCCTCTGGTGACAGGTATATCATCGCCCGTGCCGATGCGGATGACGCAGTTGCGGAAACCCAGGAAGGCAACAACACGATCCTGCGCACAGTCATGATCGGACCGGATTTGACTGTCGCCGCATTTACTTCCCCGGCTTCGAGCGAGGCCGGGGGCATCGTCACCGTAAGCGACACCGTCAAGAATCAGGGAGGGGGAGCGGCGGAAGCTTCCGTCACTCAGTTTTTTCTTTCCACCAATACATCGGTCGATCCCGCAGATACGCCGCTGGGCAGCCGGGCGGTCCCCGCCCTGACGGCCGGTGCCGCCAACTCCGGCTCCATTACGCTTACCATCCCGATGGAGACTCCAACAGGGACTTACTACCTGATCGCCAAGGCGGACGGCGCTGATGCTGTGGTGGAGACCAACGAAGCGAACAATACATACCCGAGAAGCCTTCAGATCAGTCCGGACCTCACCTTTGCGGCCCTCTCCGCGCCAAGTGTGGCCGGCGCCGGCGCCGCTGTGACGATCACCGATACCGTTAAGAATCAGGGCGGCGCTCCGGCCGGGACTTCCGTGGTAAGATATTTCCTGTCCGGCAACAGCACATTTGATCCCGCAGACGCCGAGATCGGCAGCCGCGCTGTTCCTGCGCTCCCCGCCGGCGCCACAAATCCGGGTTCCGCCAGCGTGGTCATCCCTGCCGGCACCCCCACCGGGGCATTCTACCTCATCGCGCGGGCCGATGCGGACAACGCGGTCGCAGAGACCCAGGAAGGCAACAACACGATCTTCCGAAGCATCGCAATCGGACCGGACCTGATCGTCTCAGCTCTCGCTTCCTCCGATTCGGGCCAGGCGGGTGGCACGGTAACCGCAAGCGAGACCGTCAGGAATCAGGGCGGCGGCGCGGCGGAGGCCTCGGTGACCCGATACTTCTTGTCATTGAACACATCGCTTGGTCCGGAGGATCTCCCGCTCGGCAGCCGGGCTGTTCCGGCGCTGGCGCCCGGAGCTTTCAGCTCCGGCTCCGCAGCGCTCACGATCCCTCCGGAGACATCCACCGGATCCTACTACATCATTGCCGTGGCCGATGGCGGTGAGACACTGGTCGAAACCAATGAGGGCAACAACACGTCGGCGCGGAGCATACAGGTTGGTCCCGACCTTACGGTGACAGTCCTCACGATACCCAGCACTGCTGGAGCCGGAGTTTCATTGACGATCACCGATACGGTCAAGAATCAGGGCGGGGCCTCGGCTGCAGTCACTGAAGTAAAATATTTCCTGTCTGCCGACAACATGCTCGATCCCGAGGATGTCGTTCTCGGCAGCCGCAGTGTCCCGGCTCTCGCGGCCGGTGCGGCCAACACCGGTTCCGCCGTTGCAGGAGTTCCCGCCGACACGCCAACGGGCGCCCGGTACATAATCGCGCGTGCCGATGCATATGACGTCGTCGCAGAAACCCGGGAAGACAATAACGTCCTCTACAGAACAATCGCGATCGGTCCCGACCTGACCGTCTCCACATTCTCTTCCCCGTCTACGGGCGGAGCAGGCGTTGCAGTAAACACAAGCGATACCGTGCGGAACCAGGGGGGCGGGGCGGCGGCGGCTTCCATGGTGCGGTTCTATCTTTCCTCGAATTCATCGCTCGATCCGGCCGATCTCGCGGTTGGCGCGCGTGCTGTTCCCGCGCTGGCGCCCGGCGCCTCCCATGCGGGCTCCGCCGCGCTTGCTATTCCTCCGGACACAGCTACCGCAATCTACTATCTCATCGCCAAGGCCGACGGAGAAAACCTCCTGCTGGAAACCAACGAGAGCAACAACACCTATGTGAGAGGCATCCGGATCGGCCCGGATCTGACCATTGCTTCCTTTACCGCACCCTCGGCAAGCACCGCCGGAGCGGCCGTCATTGTGACCGAGACCACCAGGAACACCGGTGGAGGACAGGCCCCGGCTACCGTCACCCGGTATTATCTGTCGACCACCAATGCGGTTGGTGCTGACGCCCTGCTGCTGGGCGGCCGCGATGCTCCGGCGCTCGCGCCCGGAGCTTCGCAATCCGGATCTACCTCACTCACAGTTCCTGCGGGAACCGCGGCGGGGACTTACTACATCATTGCCAAAGCGGATGGCGACAACGCGGTCATTGAGGTTTATGAGAGCAACAACACATATGCCCGCACCATACGAATAGCCTCCGGACCATGATTCTGTATTGCCCGGAAGCGGAGCACCCGCCCCGGGATGTCACCCTGCAGCGTCGGCGGCCTTCGTTCTGTTCATTTGACCTCGGCTGGTCCGACCCCGAGGTTACTCGGTTCTGAGGGACTCGATCGGGTCGAGGCGCGATGCCTTGATTGCAGGCCAGGTGCCCGAGAGGAGCCCGATGACGGAGAAGGTGATGAATGCGGTCAAAAAGACGCGGCTGTTTACGAGGAGATGGATGTCCGCCTGGCCGCTCCGGTCCTCGAACAATTCGCTCAGGAAGGGAATGGAGCCGATCCAGCCGGCGATCAGGACAGCGAGCAGGTAACCGAGGATTCCGCCGAGAATGGAAAGCGCGAGGGCTTCGCCAAGAAACTGCAGCCGGATATGCCACTTCCTCGCTCCCAGCGCTTTGAGCACGCCGATCTCATGAGTGCGTTCCTGCACGCAGAACAGCATGATGTTCATGATCCCCACCCCGGCAACCGCCAACGTGAACAACCCGATGACGCCGAGCAGTCCCCTGGTGGCTGCGGTCAGGCCGTTGATGATGCCGAAGATCTCGCTGAATGTGCTGAAAATAAGCGCCTTTTCGTCGGCAGGATTGAACTTGTGAATTTCCGCGAGGGTCTGCCGCACCTGGCGCACGGCGCGGGCTTCCATGCTTCCGCTGACCGGCTGGAACACCAGGACGCTGTTGTACCGGATGTCCTGCAGCGTACCCATCACGTTGACGGGGATGAGGGCGCAGTTGTCGTCCTGGGTGAAATAGTTCGAAATGGCGACCTTCTTTTTGAGGATTCCGACCACCGTGAAGCGCACGCCGTTAATAAAAACGTCCTCGTCGAGCGCGGGAGCCTGGCTGAACAGCCTTTTCTTGAGATCGTAGCCGATCACCGCGACCCGGCGCATGGTTGAAAGGTCCTCTGCGCTGAGGAAGCGGCCCTCTCCCATGAACATTCCGCGAATTGCGCCGTACTCCTCGTTGACGGCCCGGATCCCGGCAGTAGTGAGCCGTTCGTTCCAGCGCAACTGCATCTCCCGGTAGACTTCCGGGCTGACCCGCTTGACCAGGGTGCAGCGCTGGCGGATCATCTCCTCGTCCCGAGGTTCCGTGCGGATCACACGCCCGGAACGAGCGCCTCCCGCCTGCATCGAGGTCTGCCCGTTCCAGACCACCACCACGTTGTCGCCGAAGTAGCTGAGCCCGAGCATCATCGCTTTCTGGAATCCGTCGCCGTATGCCATCAGCAGGATGAACGACGCGATGCCCCACGTAATCCCGAGCACGGTCATCAGCGAACGTTTGCTATACGCCACCAGGTTTTCCAGAACGCGTTTGACGATCTCGACGATCATATCAGGCCGCTCCCGGCCTCACTCGTAGCGCAGCGCCTCGATCGGATCCACCAGCGAAGCCATGAATGCCGGATAAATGCTCGCAAGAACTCCCACCAGGGTCAGGAATCCGAAAGCGATCACGCCGATCCCGGGAGTTACGATCATGCCGGCGAAGAAGTCGAGCTTCGGCATCTGGTTGATAAGGGCGCACAATGCCCAGCCCAGGAACACGCCGGCCAGGCCGGCAATGAAGGTCAGCGCCATGGATTCGGCGAAAAACTGCATCAGGATGCGGCGGGTCGTGGCGCCGACGGCCTTGCAGATCCCGATCTCGTGCGTCCGCTCGCCGACGGCGAGCAGCATGATGTTCATGACACCAACGCCGCCGAGGATCAGGGTCACAACCGCCATGGCTCCAAGAAATACCCTGAGCGAGGCGAAGAGTTTGTGGATCAGCTTTGCCTGCTTGACCGTATTCCAGATCGGCAGCGCGTCTTCATCCAGAAAATCAAATCCTTTTTCCTTCGCCAGGATTCTCCTGACCTGCAGCTCGGCGGCGTCGCCGAGCTCCTCGTTGCGCGGCTGGAGGATCATGTTCGAAAGCGCATACCTGCCTTCGGCTGCCTGCGGCAGGGGAAAGTCGCGCGCGATCGTTTCGAACGGGATGAAGATCTTTTTCTCATCCGGCCCGCTGTAATTCGAGTCCTGATCCTTGTGCACCAGTTCGGCGATCACCAGATAAGGGAGCTCGCCGATCACGATCGTCTTGCCCACGGGATCCTGTTTTTCGAACAGCTGATCCTTGACCTCGTCGCCCAGGATGCAGACGCGCCGGGAACCGGCATTATCCCCTTCGTTGATCTGTCGTCCGCCCGGCTTCACCTCGATGGTCCTCATCTGCATGTAATCGGGGAAGACGCCGCTGACATCGAAGGTGCCGTTGTTGAGGGTGGAGCGCACCGGAAGATATCGCTCGATCTCGGGGCTCGAGCGCTGCAGATACGTGGCCTGCTCCTTTACCTTGAAATAATCGTCCAGTGTGAGCCGGATATCCTTTCCCGCGCGTACGCCCTGCATTCCCTTGCTGGTCATGCCGCCCCACACGATCATGATATTCTGCCCGAGGGCCCGGGCCTTCTCCTTCTGGGCGACCCACATCCCTTCCCCCAAGGCGGTCATGAGGATGAGGCAGATCAGTCCCCAGGCGATCCCGAACATGGTCAGAAACGACCGCGTCTTGTTCGCCTTGAGATTCATCCATGTCTGTGCCAGCAGGTCCATGGTCAGGGTCCTGAAGTCCGATTATTGCCGGACAAGGTGTCCGGCAACATGCGCCGTTTTCCCGTTTACTGCAGAATCAGCTGATCACCGAAGCCGAGGCCCGAGATCAGCTCGGTACGCGCGCCGTTGCTGATCCCGGTCTTGACCGGCACCTGCCGGCGTCCGGTCCGTGTGGCAAGGTCGGGGATCTCAACGAATGTCTCCCTCTTTTCGTTGTATATCAGGGCGCTCTCCGGAATAAGGAGCACCTCCTTGTGCTCCTCGAGCACGATTTCGGCGTTTGCGCTCATGTTGACCCGGAGCAGGTCGAGGTCGTTCTGGATGGATACGCGCACCTCGAAGCGGGTGACGTTATCCTTTTCCTCGCCCATGGGCGCGATCCGGAACACCTGCCCCTGGAACGTACGGTTCTTGTAGGCGTCGACCGTCAGGCGTACGGTCTGGCCCACCTTCACCAGGCCGATGTCGGTCTCGTCCACCTGGCCTTTCACGTAGAGCTCCCTGACATCCCCTAAAGTCATGATCAAAGTGGCGTTCGAGCCCAGCTGCAGGATGGAGGACACCGCGTCGCCCACCTCAAGCTCCCGGCTCAGGACCACGCCGTTGATGGGCGACCGGATGGAAGCATATTTCAGGTTCTCTTCCGCCCGTTCGTGCTGAGCCTGGGCCTGCGCCACCTGTGCGCCTGCCGTGTTGATGGTGCGGGCATTCTGCTCCAGTTCCGCCTCCCGGACCTTCACGGCTGCCAGCAGGGCATTCCGGGCGACTTCAGCGGCCCGCATTTTTTGCTCGACGGCGTCAAACTCGGACTTCGAGATCAGCCCCTCGGAGTGCAGCCCCTGGTGTCTCCTATATTCGGCGACCATGAAATCGTAGTCTCTGGTTTCCGCCTCGAGCCGGGCCTTCTCCAGATTGGCCCGCAGAGTCTTCCCCTGTGACTGCATTTCCTGCAGCTGGCTCTCGGCAGCGTTGAGGAATGCCCTTGCCTCCCTCAACTGGGCTTCGAGCGTCTCCTTGTCGAGCTCAACCAGGAGCTGGCCCTCGCGCACCGTGTCGCCGGCATTCACGTACAGGTATTCAATGATGCCGCTGGCCTTGGACTTGATCTCCACCTTTGACAACGGTTCGATCCTGCCGGTCGCAACAACGGATTTGGCGACCGATCCCCGCTCCACTTTGACGAGTTTTTCCGGAGGGATCGTCTTGTCTACTGTAAAGAGCGACCCGAAGACCCAGTATCCGCCCAGTACAAGCAGAAGCACGACGACCGACAGGAAAGAAATGGCAAACACCCGTTTCTTGGCCATGAATCCACCTCCGTCGCCTCTGTATACGAAAATCTGCACAAATAAGTTTGATGGATCCGAAAGGTAGAGGCTCGGAGTCCGGAGTCACCCGCTCATCGATCTGTGAAATCTGTGAGATCTGTGGCAGCTTTTTCCCGGGCTATGCTGCACGGGCGCGGAAGAAGAGCCGCAGCATGACGATCAGCACAACCGCAGCGATTGCCAGGAAAAGCAGGAACAGAAAAAGGGGGCCCCACTGGGGGGCGATCCGCCAGGCAGCAGGATCGAAATATCCCTCCAGCCGGATCAGCCGCAGCTGATGCCGTGTCAGGACCATGAGGAACAGCGAGGCTGCCAAAGCCGATCCTGCTCTGACAAGGTGCCGCCGGAAAAAGAAATGCAGGGCCAAAAGCGACAGCAGGATTCCGGCTGCGAGCGCCCAGGCGGCAGGTGCGCGCATCAGCGCGCTGAGGGATCCGTTGAGCGAAAGCAGGTATGTCACGCCCGACACGATTGCCGCCGCCATACCGTAAGCGAATGTCTTTTTTGCCATGGCGGACGTACGGGCATTCTCTTTATCCAGCAGTGCCGCGAAGAATCCCGCGACTGCGACCGCTCCCAGGATCATATGCAGCCAGCGAAGCAGATAATCGCCGGTCTGCGGATTCCAGCGCAGCC
>JAFNAG010000365.1 GCA_017860135.1 Acidobacteriota bacterium | reverse complement strand
GGCTGCGTCCCTCTTTGGGCAGAGTGCGGAACCCCGCCGGCCAAAGCGTTGTGCGGAGTTGCCGAACTACATGAGCCCGAGCCATTGGACGTTTCTGGATTTTGTTTTCCTCGTCATCCTTCTTTTGTCAACGGGCTTTGCCCTGCTGAAGGGCCTGGCACGTGAAGTGATCAGCCTGGTGTCGCTGCTGGGAGGTTTTTTCCTTGCGGCCTTTTATTATTCGTGGCCGGCCGGCTGGTTCATGAGCCTTACAAAGACGGAAGCCGTCGCGAATCTGATCGGATTCCTGACGATCTTCCTCTTCTGCCTGCTGGCCGGTGCGGCGGCGGCATTCCTCGTGAACCGCTTCATCAAGATGGCCTCACTCCAATGGATCGATCGGCTTCTGGGTGCGGTGTTCGGCATACTCAGGGGTTGGGCGATCGCATCCGTCATTGCGCTGGCGCTGATCGCTTTCCCTGTCGGGGAAGGGAAGATGGTGCAATCGGTATTCGCGCCTTATCTGGCGGCCGGAGCCCGCGCCGCCGTATTGCTCGTGCCGCAGGAGTTGCGTCTGAAGTTTGAAATGGAATATCAAAAGATCCTGCAGGCCTGGAATCAGGACAGGAGTTCGGTATGAGAGAAGCTTCGGCGAAGATGCAGCCCCGTCTCAAAGATCGGCTGGAAAGCATTTGCATCGAGATGATCGACAAAGGGATCCTTTTCTCCGAGGCAGTGGAGCAGTTTCAGAATTGCTTTATCGCGGAGGTTGTGCGCCGGAATGACGGGCATCTGACGAAGGCGGCGGACCTTCTTGGCATTCACCGCAACACTCTGGCCAAGAGACTCAGCCATTATAAGGCCAAAAATGCCCGTCGCGCAGGTTAGAGCGCTATCCCGACCCGACGTTGCTTTGCTCAACAGCAGCCTTGTGTTCCGCAGATGTAACGGAAGGATGCATCTGTGAAATCTGTGGCTGCTTTTTCTTTTCGTCGCGGCAACGCCCTGCGTATTGCGCGCAAGTGTATGCTAACAGGTCGTGATGGATAGAACGATTCGACACAGGGCGGGCCAGTACCTGCTGCTCACTGCCGTTGCAGCCTGCACATTGTTCCTGCGGCTCGGCGGCCTCCCCTTCCTGGGCGCAGACGAACCGCGCTATGCCAGGATCGCCGAGGAGATGGGCCGGGCAGGCAACTGGGTCACGCCGCTGCTCGAAGGCCATCCCTGGCTCGAAAAACCGCCGCTTTATTACTGGATCACGATTCCCCTGTACCGCGTTTTCGGTGTAAGTGAAGCGGTTGCCCGGATCGGGCCCGCGCTGTGCGCTCTGGCGGCCTGCGTGGCGGTTTTCCAGCTGGGCGCGAAGTGGTGGTCCAGGATGGCCGGGCTGCTGGGCGGAAGCATCCTGCTGACGAGCGTCGGGTTTTGCGCTTTCGGCAGGAGTGCAAGCCCGGACATGCCGTTGACGGCGACCTTCACCGTGGCAATGGCATTTTTGGCAGATGCCGCGGTCCAGTGTCGCCTGCAGGCGTGGAAACTCTGGATCGCCTATGTCCTCCTGGGCCTGGCTATCCTCGCCAAAGGGCCGGCGGCGCTGATCCTTGCGGCGGGAATCGTCCTGATGTTCTGGGTCATGGACGAGCGGGGAGGGAGCCTCGGCGCAATGCGCGTGCTGCCGGGACTGGCGATATGCCTTCTGGTTTCTGTTCCCTGGTTCTGGCTTGTGTTCCGGGAGAACGGTTTTTCCTTCATCTCGGTCTTCTTCGTCAATCATCACCTTGCCCGCTACGTGAGCGATCTCCATCATCACGAGCAGCCGGTATACTTTTTCCTGCCGGTCCTGTTCGGATTTCTCTATCCCTGGAGCGCCTGGTTCCCCCTGCTCCTTCCCGCTTCCCTGCAATCCTGGATTCGCAACTGGCGTCACTGGGACCGGCGCACCCTCTTCCTGGCATGCTGGGCATTGTTCCCGCTGCTGTTTTTTTCGCTCTCCACCTCAAAACTCCCCGGCTACATCCTGCCGTCGATGCCGCCGGTGGCACTGCTGCTCGGTCAGAGCGTGTGCGCGCGCATCCGCAATCGCGAAGCGGGGAAAGTTTGGAGTGTCACCCTGTGGATGAGCCTGATCGTTTCCACCGCAGCGGCGGGCGCATTCGTGGTTGTGCTGCGGAACGAGTACGGCGCCGCCTGGGTGCCGGGAGCGTGCCTGGCTGCGGCGGTGCTCCTGCCGGCACTGCTGGTTTTCTGGATGGGCCGTCGCGGCAGGGTAAAGGCGGCAGTCCTGACTACAGCGGCCCAGGGCCTGATGCTGCTGCTGGCGCTGACGCAGTTTGCCTTCGGACCCCTCGCGGCTTTCCATTCGACGCGCGAGATCGCCCGGCAGGCCCTGGCCGTCGCGGCTGCAGGCGAACCTGTCGTCACCTACTGCTTCTTTCACCATACCCTGCGCTACTATACCGGTTACCGGATTGGCGCAAACATCGTGGATGCTCCTTCATTATTGCAGTACGCGGGCGAGCATCCCGAGTTCCTGGTTGTCGCCGAGACGCCCCGCGCGCAGGAAATCGAACGCATGCCGGAACTCTCGGTCACACAGCTCGGGGCTCAGGGAAAGCTGAGGCTTCTTCGAGTCAGGCGCCAAGAGCCGGGTGTTGGGTTTTAGGTGTTGGGTGTTGGGGGTTGGGTGTTGGGGGTTGGGGGGTAGGTTTTATGGTTTGTTATTCTACCGTGCTTTTTTGTGAGCGACAGCATCCTTGTATTCGTGGCAGTTTTCTTCGGGCCGGCTAAACAATTACTGTTTTTTGTACGTCAGAAGTCAATATCAGAATCCATACAGACCGGCGTGAGGGCCAAGATCTTCAGATTTCCTTTTATCCATGAGGCCCGGATTCATAAGAGTCTTCGGACTGTAATTCCATACCGAATTCTCCTGACTCCCGCCGCCTGACTCCGCCCCACGCCACTCGCCAGTTTCTTGACTCCTTCAACAGGGGATAGTACCCTCATCTTGTTGCCCTTGCGGTGATCACGATGCTGAAATTCTACAACACGCTTTCCGGGGAAAAAGAGGAATTCCACCCGCTCGAAGAGGGAGTCGTGCGCGTGTACACGTGCGGCCCCACCGTGTACGATTACGCCCACATCGGCAACTTCAGGACATTCGTCTTCCAGGACGTTCTGACCCGCTATTTGCGCTATCGCAACTACAAGGTCCTGCACGTCATGAATGTCACGGATGTGGAAGACAAGATCATCCGCAACGCACGGGACCAGGGAGTGAGCATCAAGGACTATACAGCCAGATTCACCGCCGCCTTCATTGAGGACGCAAAGACGCTGAAAATCGAACTGCCGGAATTATTGCCGCGCGCCACGGATCACATTCCGGAAATGGTCGCGTTGATCCGGCGCCTGGATGAGAAAGGCCACACCTATGCGAAGGACGGCTCGGTTTATTTCAGCATCGAGACCTTCCCCGGATACGGCAAGCTGAGCAGGAAAGACTTTTCCGGCATGCAGTCTGCCGGCCGTGTCGACAGCGACGAATACGAAAAAAAGGACGATGCCCGGGATTTTGTCCTCTGGAAAGGGCGCAAGGAAGGGGAGGATTATTGGGACACGGACCTGGGGGCGGGCCGGCCCGGCTGGCACATCGAGTGCTCGGCGATGAGCATGAAATACCTCGGGCAGACCTTCGACATCCATTGCGGCGGGGTTGACCTGGTCTTTCCCCACCACGAAAACGAAATCGCCCAGAGCGAAGGGGCGACGGGGCAACCGTTCGTTCGCTATTGGCTGCACTCGGAGTTCCTGCTGGTCGAAGGCGAAAAGATGGCGAAATCGAAGGGGAACTATTTCACTCTCCGCGACCTTCTGCAGGCAGGCCACACCCCGGAAGCCATCCGCTACCTTCTCCTGTCCGTCAACCACCGCCGCCAGCTGAACTTCACGACGGACGGGCTTCGCCAGGCGGCGGCATCCATCGCGCGGCTGGAGGATTTCCTCGCCCGCATGCGCGAAGAAGCGGCTCCGGGCGAAGCTTCGCACGAGTTTGCAGACCTCGCCCGCGGCGCGCGGGAGAAGTTCATCGAAGCGATGGACGATGACCTCAACACGTCCGCCGCGCTCGCCGTCGTTTTCGACTTTGTCCGCGCGGCATACCAGCGTGGCGAACGGGGAACGCTTGCCGGCGGCGACGCCCGCGCCGCGCTCGAGCTCGTGCAGGACTTCGATCGCGTGCTGGCGGTCCTCGGAGCGCAGCCCGGGCTGGTCGACGATGAGGTCCAGAAGCAGATCGAGGAACGTCAGGCCGCCCGCCGCCGCCGCGATTTCGCCGAAGCGGACCGCATCCGCAACCGGCTGCTCTCCCAGGGAATCCAGCTGGAGGACACCAGGGAAGGAGTGCGCTGGAAGCGCGTGCGCTGAAATATCCGGTCCCGTCGCGAAACTACACCTGCATGACGGCGCCGCATCTGCTCCTGGGGAGAAAAGGGGAACGCATCGCCTGCCGTTTCCTGATGCGCCGTGGATTCGACATCCTGGCGCGGCGCTTCAAGGCGCGTCGCGGCGAGATCGATGTCATCGCGTTCGAAGGGGAAATCCTGGCATTCGTGGAGGTCAAGACGCGTTCCTCCCGCGATTACGGGGATCCCTCGGAGTTTGTCGATTGGGAGAAGCAGCAGAGCGTGCGCCAGGCGGGCGAGGAGTTCATCGCGCGCCACGATCTGGGGGAATACACCTACCGCTTCGACGTGGTTGCGGTGGTCATACCCGAGGGCGGCCGCCCGGAGACGGTTCTCTATCGCAACGCATTCTAGTGTCGGCAAAACCCCCGGCCTGCGGCAGTTCGACCCTGCAAGGCTGCGCCGATCCGGCGTTTTGCGTCCGTATCGCTATCGCAATCGGGATAGCAATCGAATTCGTTGCAGATTTCGAATCGGCCGTATTGATATCGGCTGCGGCATGAAATCGAAATCGATCCCGATAGCGATTGCAACCCCGATTCCGATTGGGAGGCACAGGATTGCCGCGCTTTGCGCTAGCTGGAGGACACACTTGACACTGTGAGTGGATGGTTTTGCCGGCTGTCAGGAAACGCACCAGGTCAGGGAATCGAAAAGGACCCCGCAGGGGTCCGGCAGGACAGCCCAGGGCGCAAGCCCTGGG